>NZ_JADGRI010000010.1 GCF_017881085.1 Bradyrhizobium sp. | reverse complement strand
GTCTGGCTCTCGAACACCGTCGGCTTCTGGAATTTCCTTCCGATCCCGAGTTCGGCGATCCTGGTCTCATCCAGCCGGGTCAGGTCGGTAACGCCGTCGAACAGCACCTCGCCCTCGTCCGGCTTGGTCTTGCCGGTGATGATGTCCATCATCGTGGTCTTGCCGGCGCCGTTCGGGCCGATAATGGCCCGCATCTCGCCGGGCGCCAGCGTCAGCGACAGATTGTTGATGGCGTGAAAGCCGTCGAACGAGACGTGCACGCCGTCAAGATAGAGCAGCGCGGACGTGGCGCGGGAATCCATGACGTTCATCGCTCACTCCGCCATGTTCGGTTCTGAGACGCCGTCTTCGCGCGCGGCGCTGACGGCGTTGGCGCTGGCCGCCATGCGCTGGGCCTTCCACGGCTCCCACCATGCATTGAAGGTGCCGATGATCCCTTTCGGCAGCAACAGCGTCACCAGGATGAACAGCGCGCCGAGCATGAACAGCCAGTACGGCGCCAGCGCGCCCGAGGTGAAGAAGGTTTTTGCGTAATTGACGACGACGGCGCCGAGCGCCGCGCCGATCAGCGTGCCGCGGCCGCCGACCGCGACCCAGATCACCGCCTCGATCGAGTTGCCCGGTGCGAATTCGCTGGGGTTGATGATGCCGACCTGCGGCACATACAGCGCGCCGGCGACGCCGGCCATGCAGGCCGACAGCGTGAACACGAACAGCTTGTAGGATTCGACACGGTAGCCGAGAAACCGCGTGCGGGATTCCGCGTCGCGCACCGCGATCAGCACCTTGCCGAGTTTCGAGGTCACCACCGCGCGGCAGATCAGGAAGGCTATGATCAGCGCCAAACAGGAGAGCGCGAACAGTGCCGCGCGGGTGCCGTCGGCCTGCACGTTGAACCCGAGGATATCCTTGAAATCGGTGAGGCCGTTGTTGCCGCCGAAGCCGAAATCGTTGCGGAAGAAGGCCAGCAGCAGCGCATAGGTCATCGCCTGCGTGATGATCGAGAGATAGACGCCGGTAACGCGGGAGCGGAAAGCCAGCCAGCCGAAGCAGAAGGCCAGAAGGCCCGGCACGAGCAGCACCATCAGTGCCGCGAACCAGAACATGTCAAAGCCGTGCCAGTACCAGGGCAGCTTGGGATAGTTCAGGAACACCATGAAATCGGGCAATATCGGATTGCCGTAGACGCCGCGGCTGCCGATCTGGCGCATCAGGTACATGCCCATCGCGTAGCCGCCGAGCGCGAAGAACGCGCCGTGGCCCAGCGAGAGAATGCCGCAATAGCCCCAGATCAGGTCGATCGCCAGCGCCAGCACGGCGTAGCAGACATATTTGCCCCACAGCGCCACCAGGTAGGTCGGCACCTGCAGGAACGAGCCTGCCGGCAGCAGCAGGTTAGACAGCGGGATCAGCACGCCGCAGGCGGCGACCACGATCAGGAATACGGTTGCGCTGCGATCCAGCGAGCGCGTGAGCACGTGCGGCATCATGCTTCCACCGCCCGCCCCTTGAGCGCGAACAGGCCGCGCGGGCGTTTCTGGATGAACAGGATGATGAGCACCAGAATGGCGATCTTGCCGAGCACGGCGCCGGCCACCGGCTCGAGGAATTTGTTGGCGATGCCGAGCGTGAACGCGCCGACCAGCGTGCCCCAGAGGTTACCGACGCCGCCGAACACCACCACCATGAAGGAGTCGATGATGTAGCTCTGGCCGAGATTGGGACTGACATTGTCGATCTGCGACAACGCGACGCCGGCGATCCCGGCGATGCCGGACCCGAGCCCGAAGGTCAGCGCGTCGACGCGCGAGGTCGCGATCCCCATCGAGGCCGCCATTCGGCGGTTTTGCGTCACCGCGCGCATCTCCAGCCCGAGCGCGGTGTAGCGCAGCATGGCGAGCAGGATCGCGAACACGGCCAGCGTGAAGCAGAGAATCCACAGCCGGTTGTAAGTAATGCTGATCTGGCCGAGATCGAAGGAGCCGCTCATCCAGGAGGGATTGCCGACCTCCTGGTTGGTGGGACCGAACATGGTGCGCACCGCCTGCTGCAGAACCAGCGACAGGCCCCAGGTGGCCAGCAGCGTTTCCAGCGGCCGGCCGTAGAGGAATCGGATGATGGTGCGCTCGATCAGGACGCCGATCGCGCCGGCGACGAGGAAGGCCAGCGGCACGGCGATCAGCAGTGAATAGTCGAACAGCCCGGGAAAACTGGTGCGGATGGTCTGCTGCACCACGAAGGTGACATAGGCGCCGATCATGACCATCTCGCCATGCGCCATGTTGATGACGCCCATCACCCCGAAGGTGATGGCAAGGCCGATGGCCGCGAGCAGCAGCACCGAGCCGAGCGACAGGCCGTACCAGGCGTTCTGCACCGCCGACCATATCGCGAGCCTGTTCTGGATCGCCGTCGTCGCGGCGGCCGCGGCGCGCGCGACCAGTGGCGGCTGCTCGCCGGTCAAGCCGGTGAGCAGCGCCAGCGCTTCCTGATCGCCGCGCGAGCGGATGATGCCGATGGCTTCAAGCTTCTCGGCATCGGTGGCGTCTTCCTTGAACAGCAGGATCGCCGCGCGGGCTTCGGAGAATGCCAGCCTGGCGTCCTTGTTGGTCTCCTTGGCCAGCGCGCTGTCGATCGCCGGAAGCATGGCGTCGTCGTGGGTCTTGAATACCGATTGCGCGGCCTGCACGCGCTTGGCGGGATCCGGCGACTGCAACGTCAGACTGCCGAGCGCGGCCTCGACGTGGCGCCGCAGCTTGTTGTTGAGGCGCACCGAAGCGGCACTGTCGGGAAGGCTGTCGACCGGCGCGCCGGTCAGGGCGTCGATGATCTTGCCATCGGGCTGCTTGACATAAATCTTCTTGGTGTCCGGATCGGCCATCAGCCGATCGTCCTGCAGCGCGCTGACGATGGTGTAGGCGAGCGGATTGCTGCTGGTCGCTAGCGTATCGACGGCTTCTTCCGTATCGGAAAACTCGTCGTTTGCGAATTTGGCGACCGCGTCTTCGAAGGCTCCCGCCATGGCGGGCAGTATCGTCGCGACAATCAAGAACAGGGCGAAGGGGAGCGCGCGGAAATATCTGGAGACCTTGCTAAGCACTGGACGACCCCGGCAGGAGCAACAGGAGGACGGCGGACATCGCCGCCCTCCCTTTTTTGTTGGGACTTTAGGGCTGGATCAGGAGCCCTGACCGCCGCACTTGTTGGTCTTGGTGTTGTAGTTGCCGCACTTCTTGCCGACCCAATCGCCGATCAGGTCCTTGGAGTCGGGCAGTTCCTTCGACCAGGCATCGCCGGCGACCAGGCCGGGCGTCTTCCAGACCACGTCGAACTGGCCATTGCCCTTGATCTCGCCGATGAACACCGGCTTGGTGATGTGGTGGTTGGGAAGCAGTTCGGACACACCGCCGGTCAGGTTCGGTGTCTTGGTGCCGGGCAGCGCGTCGATGACCTTGTCGGCATCGGTCGACTTCGCCTTCTCGACCGCCTTCACCCACATGTTGAAGCCGATATAGGTGGCTTCCATCGGGTCGTTGGTCGTGCGCTTCGGGTTCTTGGTATAGGCCTGCCATTCCTTGATGAACTTCTCGTTGGCCGGCGTCTTGATCGACTCGAAGTAGTTCCAGGCGGCGAGATGGCCGAGCAGCGGCTTGGTGTCGATGCCGGCGAGTTCTTCTTCGCCGACCGAGAAGGCGACGACCGGAATATCGGTGGCCTTGATGCCCTGGTTGCCGAGCTCCTTGTAGAAGGGAACGTTGGCGTCGCCGTTGATGGTCGAAACGACAGCGGTCTTCTTGCCGGCGGAGCCGAACTTCTTGATGTCGGCGACGATGGTCTGCCAGTCGGAGTGACCGAACGGCGTGTAGTTGATCATGATGTCTTCCTGCTTGACGCCCTTCGACTTCAAGTAGGCTTCGAGAATCTTGTTGGTGGTGCGCGGATAGACGTAGTCGGTGCCGGCCAGCACCCAGCGCTTCACCTTTTCTTCCTTCATCAGGTAGTCGACGGCGGGGATCGCCTGCTGGTTCGGCGCCGCACCCGTGTAGAACACGTTGCGCTCGCTCTCCTCGCCCTCATACTGCACGGGGTAGAACAGGATCGAATTCAGCTCCTTGAACACGGGGAGCACGGATTTGCGCGACACCGAGGTCCAGCAGCCGAACACGACCGCGACCTTGTCCTTGGTGATCAGCTCGCGGGCCTTTTCCGCGAACAGCGGCCAGTTCGACGCGGGATCGACGACGACGGCCTCGAGCTTCTTGCCGAGCACGCCGCCCTTCTTGTTCTGCTCATCGATCATGAAAAGCACCGTGTCCTTCAGCGTGGTTTCGCTGATGGCCATCGTGCCGGAAAGGGAGTGAAGGACACCGACCTTGATGGTGTCGTCCGCCGCTTTGGCTGTAGTGAATCCGGCCAAGCCCAAGACCAGCCCGGCGGTTGCCGCGAGCCAGCGACGGCGGCTCAGAGGCGTCGCTATATCGTGAGTGAGTTTAGTAAGCATGAGGTGTCATCTCCCTGACGCAGGCGTTAAACGCTGCGAACGGCCCCACGGCCGCCTGCGTTAAGGGAATCGCAAGAACCATGCCACGGTGTACAACGGCGGTAAGTCCATGCGATCGTTTTTGAATTTGGCGTCGCGCGCCGGGATGACGGCGCGATCCGCCTAATAATTAGACTGAAAAAATGTATGCTTCATCGGCAAACTGTTTCTTTTATAGGCAAATATCGCAATCTGTCTAATTTTCCGGCACCACCTTTATTGCAACGCAGCGCGCCAACAGGCAAGATTCAGGCGTCAGGCGGGTGATTTTGCGACCTTTCTTAACCGCGTGTCCGCTCGACCCAGCGATTGACCTTGAAAGCGCCGCGTTCGTGTTCCATATGAGTACCACGACCCAGGGAATCACCGGGTCATTGCGAGCCGCGTGTTCTGAGCCCGTCCAACGGTTTCTGGCTTGCCCCTTCAGCTAACCAAAACCGACGCCCCAAACACGCGGGTGTCTCTGACACCCCTCGCGCGCTCCTGGCTGATACCGCCGGGCGCCTGCCTTTTATAATGGAAAGAACCCACCTTTTGACCTCCTTTCAGGATTTCGGCCTCGCCGAACCCATTACGCGTGCGCTCAAGGAAGAGAATTACGTCACGCCCACGCCCATCCAGGCTCAAACCATTCCGATCGCTCTCACGGGCCGCGACGTCGTCGGCATCGCCCAGACCGGTACCGGCAAAACCGCAGCCTTTGCGCTTCCCATCCTGCATCGCATTCTCGAAAATCGCATCAAGCCGCAGCCCAAGGCCTGCCGCGTGCTCGTACTCTCCCCGACGCGTGAATTGTCGGGACAGATTCTCGACAGCTTCAACGCCTACGGCCGCCACATGCGCCTGACCTCGGCGCTGGCGATCGGCGGCGTCCCGATGGGACGCCAGGTCCGCTCGATCATGCAGGGCGTCGAAGTGATGGTCGCCACGCCCGGCCGCCTGCTCGATCTCGTGCAAAGCAACGGGCTGAAACTCGGACAGGTCGAGTTCCTCGTGCTCGACGAGGCCGACCGCATGCTCGACATGGGCTTCATCAACGACATCAGGAAGATCGTTTCCAAGCTGCCGGCCAAGCGGCAGACGCTGTTCTTCTCGGCGACGATGCCGAAGGATATCGCCGAACTCGCCGAAGCGATGCTGCGGGATCCGGCGCGCGTCGCCGTCACCCCGGTCGCCTCGACCGTCGAGCGCATCACCCAGCGCATCATCCAGGTCGATCACTCCAACAAGCCTGCCTTTCTGGCGCAGTTGCTGCGCGAGGAGACGGTCGGTCGCGCACTGGTGTTTACCCGCACCAAGCACGGCGCGGACAAGGTGGTGAAGAGCCTGGCCCGGGCCGGCATCACCGCCGACGCCATCCACGGCAACAAGTCGCAGAACCACCGCGAGCGGGTGCTGGCGGCGTTCCGCACCGGCGAGATCCGCACCCTGGTCGCCACCGACATCGCCGCCCGCGGCATCGATGTCGACGGCATCAGCCATGTGGTGAATTTCGATCTTCCCAACGTACCCGAGACCTATGTCCATCGCATCGGCCGCACCGCGCGCGCCGGGGCCGAAGGCATCGCGATCTCGCTGATCGCGGGCGCCGAGGAAATGGGATATCTGCGCGACATCGAAAAGCTGATCCGCATCGCACTGCCGAGGGAAGACCGCCGCACGCCCGGCCATCGCGAGACCGCGCCGGCGCCGGCACAACATCGCGGCGCACGATCCGGGCCGCGCGTGCACGCGGCCAGGGGCAATGAAGCCGCCCCCGGCTCGAAAGGCCCTCGCCGTAACCGCCGTCCTGGTGGTAATAATGGCGCTCCGCAAACCAACCGCCACGAGAACAGCCGGCAAGAGCCGTCACGTTCCTCGGCGCAAGGCAGCGGCAAGGCCGAAGGGATGCAGGGGGTCGCCTTTTTGCATCGCGAAAGCCGTCCGAATACCAAACCCAACCGTACCCAACGACCGCGCTGATCGTCGATCGATCTGGAGACAACCATGGCTAAGGAAGAGCTGATCCAGTTCGAAGGACTGGTGACCGAAATCCTCCCCGACGCACGCTACCGCGTGCAGCTCGATGCAGGACACGAGATCGTGGCCTACACCGCAGGCAAGATGAAGAAGAACCGGATCAAGACGCTGGCAGGCGATCGGGTGACGATCGAGATGTCGCCGTATGACCTTGAAAAAGGCCGGCTCATCTTCCGTCACAAGGACGAACGTCCGGGCACCGGCGGTCCGCGTGGTGCACCGCCGCGCGGCCAGTTCCGCCGCAGGTAAGCGCCAGGGCCCTGGTTCTGATTGCATCAGAACCAGGGCCCTATTCGTTTGTTTTGACCCGTTTTCTTTACGCGAGGCGGTACCGCTTCGCTTGAAAACGCTGCGCTTCCGACGCGGTTTCTCGACGCGAACCGGCACCCACTTCGCCCGAAACGCTAACTTTTTAGACGCATTTTCTTAGCGCCAAACGGCAGCTCGCCGCCATCCGCGTGCGGGGCAGGCTTCGCCCGAAAACGCCAAGCAAGACCGCGCATGGCAAAATCGTGTCGATGCGTGGGCAGCAGCTTCCGGCTGCAAATCCGGCGCGAACAAAAAATCGTGCACGTCAGGATTGTTTTGGAGGCTATTTTGGAATAATATGACTTATCGATTTTCGGCCGGACGACATTAGCTATCCACCGGTACAGCCGGTTTAGACGCTGACGACCCTTCCAAAAATTCGATCTCACCAGCCCGTCGAGAGCGGGCTTCTAGTATATCTATCTTGAGAAGGGACTATCCCGTGAGCATGGGAACCGTGAAGTGGTTTAACGCGACCAAGGGCTTCGGCTTCATTCAACCGGACGACGGTGGCAACGACGTGTTCGTGCACATCAGCGCCGTAGAGCGCGCCGGCCTCGGCACACTGCGTGAAGGCCAGAAGATCTCCTACGAAATCGTGGCAGATCGCCGCTCTGGCAAGTCTTCGGCCGACAATCTGCGCGCTGCCGGCTAGGCGAATTTCGAAAGCTTGCGCTGCGAAATTCTTATCCGAAATAGAGAGGCCGCGCTCGTGCGCGGCCTTTTGATTTGAACGCGGCAGCGTTCGCGAATTCGGTCACAGCGTCGGACAGGCGGGCCAGACACCCGAAGGCGGCGTCGGATAAATCACACAGCTCGTCTGACGCGGTCGCGTATAGGCGCTATCCTTGAGAGTGACCCCGGCCTTTGCCATCACATAGCCGACCGTCGGCGTGTAGAGATAATTGACTTCACTGAAGATCAGATACTGGCCCGCAATCACCTTGCCCGTCGAATCCTTCGCGATGAGATTCGACGGAACGGCAACCACACTGCTTGTCGAGCGGGGCGACGATCCCTTGCTCCACTGGACCCGGGCGTTGGACGTCGTAGGGTCGATCCACAGTTCGGTGATCGTGGTATTCAGTGGCGTTGGCACATAGGGCGTCAGCATTGCCTTGCCCGTCGTCGTAAAATTCGTGAGGTCGGCATCGCTCACCGAGATCGATTGCGACGTCAGGTCGGCCAGCGTTCGCGCCACCAGCGTCACCTTGCGATCGACCGCCACCCCCGATGAAAACTCAAGCGTGCCGAAGAACATCACCAGCATCAGCGGCACAATCACGGCGAACTCGGTCGCCGCGATGCCGCTGCAATCATGGACCAGATCGGCAAATAAACGGCGCGTGCGACGCGATATCTTCTGCATCGGGGTGACCATCAATAGGGCTCGACGTGAAAGGCGGTCGTGGCAGCCAGAAGCCTCTTGCTGTTACTGCTGCCACGACCGATATTTGCAATGTTGTAGCCGAGGCCGGTGACGAATAGCGGCCATTGATAGAAGCCGCGGACCACGACGGTCGCCGAACTGTTCTTTGGCGGCAGCTGAAACACAAGATTGGTGTTATCGTAATTTCCGGAACCGTCGATCGGGTCGGTGATCGTGATCGGTGTGCCCGAGGGATAGAACTTTACATCCACATCAAGGGGGCAACTCAACAGCACCTTAACGCTGTTGCAGAGATCCTGTTTGAACGCCGCTTCTTCCTGCAGCAGGGTCAATCCGCTGTCTTGCAATTGATGCGTATAGAGCTGTCGACTGCTGTCCTGGATACCGCTCTCAAGGATCTGGCTCGCAAAAAACACCAGCGATGTTTCGATGATCGCAAACAGCAGGGCGAAGAAGATTGGCGCTACCATCGCGAATTCGACGGCGGCCGAACCCCGCCGGCTGCGGCGGAACCGGCGCAATTTGTTTCGCAACGAGGCTGCTGAAGCGGCGGGCGACATCGATTGATCCTTGAGGCGAACAGCGGCGAGCTGCCCGTAAGGATTACCCCAAAGTCATTGTTGAATTGTTTCGGCCTACCCGAGCAGTGCGGCCCGTTGTCTTAACGCCGGCTTAACCATGTTGTGGGCTGGCCGGCGAAAATCGATTCGCGGGACCGAATGCGGACCGGTCGCTGCGGCGCGCCGGCGCCGCCGCCTAAACGAGCCGTCCGGGTTAGTTGGTCTTGCCCGCCGTTGCGGCGCCGCTGGCCTGGCTGGAGAGCGAACCGGCCTGATCCATCGCCGCCCTGAAATACAGTTCGCCGTCGCCGAGCGTGACCCGCCGCTGGCAGATCGGCATGCAGCTATAGGACTCGCGGTCGACCCCGCGGTAGATCGTGACCAGCTGGTCGGTGGGGCCTTCGACCTGGATGACGCGGTCCACCAGGACCTCGCCGGTGCGGTCCATGGCAATGAAATTGGTGGCGCCGTAGCCCTTGCCGGTCACCACGAGAATTCCGCCGGTCTGCAGCGTAACGTCGGCAATCAGCGGGTTTCCGACCACGATGGTGGCAACGCGGGTGGGGAGTTTGATGAGTTTGGCCTGATCGACATTGACCGAGATGGCGTCCGCGGTGGGCTCCGCCATCACCACAGCCGGCCACAGCAGCATCCCGATCGCGAGCGACCGAAATCCGAACGACGCGCGCGCGCGCCTGCGAAGGGAACTGAACGACATACTCTACCCCGGGACGTTGACATGCCGGCTAAAGCGATACGCAGCGGAACCGGCGCCCGACAGCGTCAATCTAGCCGTCAATGTGTGAACGATCCGCAAACGGCGCGGATAAAGCTTGAAGGGCCTAGAGTTGCCGGAACGGATAGACCAGTTGCCCGGCAATCTCGGACGGGATGGCCGGCTCGTCCTTGCCGTAGCTCTCGGGAAGCGCGTTTTCCGGCATCCGGAAGGTGCCGAACAAGAGATCCCAGACCGGAAAGGTCCCGGCGAAGTTCGTGTTGCCGCCCTCTCCCAGCGCGGTGTGATGCCAGCGGTGGAACACCGGCGTCGCCAGCACGTATTTGAACGGGCCAAGGGTCCAGTTGAGATTGGCGTGAACGAAAGCCGAATGGAAGGTCGTGAACGGCCCGACCCAGAGCATGATGTTCGGCGAGATCCCGGCCATCAGCAGGATGACGTCGACCATGATGGTGCCGAGGAACAGATTGACCGGGTGAAAGCGCGCCGCGGAAATCCAGTCGAGCTCTTCCGAAGAATGATGGATCGCGTGGTATTTCCAGAATCCGCCGCCGTGAAACATGCGGTGCAGCCAGTACAGCATGAAATCCGACAGCACCAGGAACAGCACCGCCTGGAACCAGAGCGGCAACTCGGACAGCGGCCCGTGGCCATTGTCGTAAAACGCGATCAGCCCGTCGGCGTCGTAAATATTGAAGACCACGCCGGCGCCGAGCACCAGGAACCCGATCCGCAATACCCGCGCGAATAACGGCACGAAGAACCAGTAACAGAGGTCGGTGACCAGTTCGCGCTTGCGCCACCAGGGCGCAGCGGAATTGCAGGCCCAGAAATGGGTGAGCACCGAAAATACCAGCGCCAGCCCGATCGTGATCGGCACCACCTTGACGATCGTCCCGCCGAGCATTTCGACGACTTCGAGCGGGAGATTGGACATGGCCGCCTCATCTGATCAGGGACTTTACGGGTACCGCTCAGCGCTTAAGGAGCGGTGAATCGCGCCGGTCGTCTCGCTCGCTATAACGCTATAATAGGGGCGAACGAAACCCGCACAGCATTATAACAAAACCTTTAATCCGAAATTTACCGTGCTCAATAACTGGCCGATGCACCCAGGTTTACGCGAGCGAATTAACTGCGCCGCAAGTTCCCGACCGTAGGGTGACGCATGGTCACGGTGCTGAGAACGCCGGCGAGACCAAACCTTAGTTCGACCAGCCACGTGTACACATGGAGTTATCTATGAAGAACCTGATTGCGCGTTTCGTGAAGGACCAGTCCGGCGCCACCGCCATCGAATACGGCCTCATCGCCGCCGGCATTTCGCTCGCGATCATCGCCGTCGTCAACGGCCTCGGCACCAACCTGAACGCCAAGTTCACCTCGATCAACACCTCGCTGAAGTAAGCGAGCGGATTGACGATCGGCAAAGGCCCTGGGCAGTCCGGGGCCTTTGTTGTTTCCGCTGTAAGTTGGTGGCGTAGATGCGTATACCCGATACCGCCGCGGCCGCGGCAAGCAAGACCTCGGTGGCGGCAGGCCGGCGGGAGGCCGCGCCCACGGAACTCGTCTGCCTCGCGCTGGCGCTGGCGGTTGTCGTGCTCGCGATCCGGATCGCCAGTATCTGGTGAGGCCTTCGAGTCCGCTGAACGCTGCAGCCGTTTCCCGATTGTTCATTTCTCGCCGCTAGGCTTTCGGCGATGCTTCGACCTCGCGTCAGCCACACGGGTCCGATAAACCCATGATCCTCGACATCGCCCGCCTTCTGCTGTTTCCCGCCTTGATGGCGTTCGCCGCCGCGAGCGATCTTTTCACCATGACGATTTCGAACCGGGTGTCGCTGGCGCTGGCGGCGGGCTTCCTGGTGCTCGGGCTGCTCGGCGGCATGGCGCCTTACGATATGCTGATGCATGTCGGCGCGGGCGCGGCCGTGCTCGTGGTGGGCTTTGGCTGTTTCGCCATGGGCTGGATGGGCGGCGGGGATGCCAAGGTGGCTGCCGCGGCCGCGCTCTGGTTCGGCTTTGGCCATCTCCTGAACTATCTGGTCTACGCCTCGCTGTTCGGCGGCGCCCTGACGCTGTTGCTGCTGCAGTTCCGGCAATGGCCGCTGCCCTACGCATTCGCAGGCCAACCCTGGCTCCTCAGGCTGCACGCCAAGGACAGCGGCATTCCCTACGGCATCGCGCTCGCGATCGGCGCGCTGATGGTCTACCCGGAGACGGATTGGATCAAGGCGGTCGACCTCGCCCGCTTCGCGCTTGGCTGACCGCGCCGGATAAACCCGGCGTTAAGTTGATTTAGATACGCCTCATTAACCATGCTTTGACGAATAGCTGGTCAACTCCCATCACGGCGACGGAAGCGTCGCGCGCGTCTTGTGGAAAGTGAAGCGTAATGAATAGGGCACGCATTGTCGTCCTGACCATCGCTGTCGGTGCCGGCGGCGTCGCCGCATATCTTGCCAGCGGGTCCGACGAGAAGCCTCCGCCGACTGCGCCGGCAGCGCAGTTGCAAACCATCGACGTTCTGGTTGCCAAGTCCGACATCGGCCTTGGCCAGACGGTCACGCCTGCGGACATGATCTGGCAGACCTGGCCGACGGCGAGCGCGAGCAACACCTTCATTCGCCGCAACGAACGCCCCGACGCGACCACCCAGATCGCCGGTTCGATCGCGCGCGCCCCCTTTATCGCGGGCGAACCGATCCGGGAGCCCAAGCTGGTCAAGGGCAACGGCTCCGGCTTCATGGCGGCGATCCTGCCCAGCGGCATGCGCGCCATCTCGACCGAAATCTCGCCGGAAACCGGCGCCGGCGGCTTCATTCTGCCCAACGACCGCGTTGACGTCATTCTTTCGAAACGCGAGAAGAATCCGGCCCTTCCGGGCTCGCCTGACGCCGTCAACTCGGAAATCATCCTGTCGAATATCCGCGTTCTCGCGATCGACCAGGCGCCGAAGGAAAAAGACGGCCAGAACAACGTGGTCGGCAAGACCGTCACGCTCGAGCTGAAACCCGAGCAGGCGGAGACGCTGGCCCGCGCGCGCCAGAGCGGCACCCTGCAACTGGCGCTGCGCAGCATCGCCGACATCAACATGGCCGAGAACACCGACGACCAGCCTTCGAGGAAGCGGGGCGAAACCATCAACGTGGTTCGCTACGGCGTCTCTAGCGCGACGACGACACAGAAGTGACCGAAAGGACGCACGATATGAAATGCGGGGGAATTCAGCCAGCGACGCGGTCCTTTCTGGCTCGCGCCCTGTCGATTTCAGCCGTCACGGCGCTCACGCTCAATCCGGCGCTGACGCCTGTGGTGGCGAGCGACTATCGCGTGGCAGCACCCGTCGTCGCCGACGGCCAGATGAATGCGCGCTTTCTTCCGCTCGGCATCGGCAAATCGATCGTGATCGACCTGCCGCGCGACATCAAGGATGTGCTGGTCGCCGATCCCAAGATCGCCAACGCCGTGGTCCGCTCCGCGCAACGCGCCTACATCATCGGCGCCGCGGTCGGCCAGACCAACATCGTATTCTTCGATTCCGCGGGCCAGCAGATCGCCGCCTACGACATCGCGGTCAAGCGCGACCTCAACGGCGTGCGCGCCGCACTGAAGCAGACGCTGCCCAGTGCCGATATCCAGGTTGAAGGCCTCGGCGACGGCGTGATCCTGACCGGCTCGGCAGCCAGCCCGGTCGAGGCGCAGCAGGCCGGCGATCTGGCGGCGCGTCTGGCGGGCGGCGCCGACAAGGTCGTCAACTCGATCACGGTCCGCGGCCGCGATCAGGTGATGCTGAAGGTCACTGTCGCCGAGGTCCAGCGCTCGATCATCAAGCAGATGGGCATCGACCTCAGCGCCAACCTGACCTACGGCACGGCGGTCGTGAATTTCAACAACAGCACCCCGTTCACCGCGAACAACGGCCCGCTCGTCCCCACCAACCAGTTGAAGACATCGTTCGGCACGGCGCCGTCGGTCCAGGCCACGCTGCGCGCGATGGAGAGCGCGGGCGTGATTCGGACATTGGCGGAGCCGAACCTGACGGCGATCTCCGGCGAGTCGGCGACCTTTATCTCGGGCGGCGAATTTCCAATTCCGACCGGCGTGACCTGCCAGACGTCGAGCTCGGGCACGATTGGAAATTGCGTCCAGACGGTCAGTTTCAAGAAATTCGGTATCTCGCTCAACTTCACGCCGGTGGTGCTGACCGAAGGACGGATCAGCCTGAGAGTGATGACCGAAGTGTCCGAAGTCTCGCTCGAAAATGCCTTGACCGGCGGCCAGGGTGGAACGTCGATTCCTTCGATCAAAACACGCCGCGCGGAGACCACGCTGGAAATTCCCTCGGGCGGCGCGATGGCGATGGCCGGCCTGATCCAGAATCAGACCAAACAGGCGATCAACGGTCTGCCGGGACTGACGCAATTGCCGATTCTCGGGGCGCTGTTCCGCAGCCGGGATTACGTCAACAACCAGACCGAGCTGATGGTGCTGGTGACGCCCTATATCGTGCGCGCGGTGGCACAGAAGGACCTGTCGCGTCCGGATGACGGTTTCGCCAGCGCGTCGGACCCGCAGGCCGATCTGCTCGGCAGCATCAATCGCATCTACGGCGCTCCAGGCCGCGTCGAGCCGGCGCGGAATTATCGCGGCACCTATGGCTTTATCACCGATTGAGGCGGGACGAGGATAATACGATGACAACCCAGATAACCCTCGATCGCAAGCGCGCGCTGCGCATTGCCGGCACGCTACGCGTCGCCGGAGCGCTTGTCGGCCTTGCCGTGGCGCTCGGAGCCTGCACGCATACCGATGAGGCGGTGACGGCGGCAAGCTATCCCGACGATTATCGCATGCGCCATCCGATCGCCATACAGGAAGCCGATCAGTCGATCGTCATCTTTGTCGGTCATGCGCGGGGCGGCCTTTCCGCTTCCCAGCGCGCCGATGTGATGGGGCTGGCGCAGACCTGGCTCCACGAAGCCACCGGCGCGATCAATGCCGATGTACCAGTCGACACGCCCAACGCGCGCGCGGCCGCGGACGCGGTGCGGGAAATCCAGTCCCTGCTCGCCGCCGCCGGCGTGCCGGCGCGCGGGCTTGTCGTGCGCCGTTATCATCCCGACGATCCGCGCCAGTTGGCGGCGATCCGGCTGAGCTATCCGAAAATCTCGGCGGTCGCCGGCCCCTGCGGCATTTGGCCGGAGGATCTCGGGCCCTCGATCAAGAACAAGAGCTACTTCGAAAACAAGCAGTATTACAATTTCGGCTGCGCCTATCAGCGCAACATGGCGGCGATGGTCGACAATCCGTCGGACCTCGAGCAGCCGCGGACTGAAACGCCACCCTACACGGCGCGGCGCACCGCCGCGTTCGAGAAGTATCGCAAGGGTGCCCCGACCGCGATCGCCTATCCAGAGGCCGAGAAGGCCAAACTCAGCGACACAGGCAAATGATCAACTACGCACGCCAGAATCCCGAAGAGCAGCCGGACGGCACGTCGCCGCCGGCGGAAGATCATATTGCGCCCGCGCCGCGTGTCTCCGTGCAGGCCTTCTGCGAGACGGTGGAAACCGCCGCCGCCGTGCAGTCGGCGGGCGAAGACCGCCGCCTCGGCAAGGCGCATCTCAAGATCCAGATGGGCGGCATGGCCGCCGCCATCGAGGCCTATCGCACCGCGCCGACGCCTAACGTGATCATTCTGGAAACCGAAGGCCGCACCGATATCCTGACCGGGCTCGACCAGCTCGCCACCGTGTGCGACGCGGGAACCCGCGTCATCGTGATCGGCCGCGTCAACGACGTCATGCTCTATCGCGAACTGGTGCGCCGCGGCGTCAGCGACTACGTGCTTGCGCCGGTCAACACGCTGGACGTGGTGCGCTCGATCTGCGGGCTGTTCTCGGCGCCGGAAGCCAAGGCCGTTGGCCGGATCATCGCCATCGTCGGCGCCAAGGGCGGCGTCGGCGCGTCCACCATCGCGCATAACGTGGCCTGGGCGATCGCGCGCGATCTCGCGCTGGATTCCGTCGTCGCCGATCTCGACCTCGCGTTCGGCACCGCCGGCCTCGACTACAATCAGGATCCCGTGCAAGGCATCGCAGATGCGGTCTTCTCGCCCGATCGTGTCGATACCGCGTTCATCGACCGCCTGCTGTCGAAATGCACCGACCATCTCAGCCTGCTTGCCGCTCCGGCGACGCTTGACCGGGTCTATGACTTCGGCGCCGAAGCGTTCGATTCGATTTTCGACACGCTGCGCACCACCATGCCCTGTATCGTGCTCGACGTTCCGCACCAGTGGTCGGGGTGGACCAAGCGCGCTCTGGTGAGCGCCGACGATATTCTGATCGTCGCGGCGCCGGACCTCGCCAACCTGCGCAACACCAAGAATATCTTCGACCTCCTGAAGGCATCGCGGCCCAACGACCGCATGCCGCTATATTGCCTCAACCAGGTCGGCGTGCCGAAGCGGCCGGAAATCAACGCGAGCGAGTTCGCCAAGGCCATTGAGAGCGAACCGATCGCATCCATCCCGTTCGAGCCGCAAATGTTCGGCTCGGCGGCCAACAACGGCCAGATGATCGCGGAAATCTCCGCCAATCACCGCACCACCGAAATGTTCCTGCAGATCGCGCAACGGCTGACAGGCCGCGGCGAGACCAAGAAGCCACGGGCGTCGTTCCTGTCACCCCTGATCGAGAAGCTGCGGGCCAGGTAAGCCGCCCGCGTGGAGTAACGTCGTGTTTGGTAAGCGTAGCGGACCTGATATCGAATCCCGGGCGGTCAAGCCCGCCTCCGGCGCGCAGGAACCAGCCTCCGGCGCGGCGCCGGCCGTTCCGCGCAGCGCGCCGCCTCCGCCGACCGTGTCCTCCCCGCCGCTCTCGCCGGCAAAACCGGCTGCGCCCCCCGTCGTCGAAAGCCGGCGCTCGGACAATTATTACCAGGTCAAGGCGACCATCTTCGGCGCCCTGATCGAGGCGATCGACCTCGCCCAGCTCGCCAAGCTCGACGGCGAGTCAGCGCGTGAGGAAATCCGCGACATCGTCAACGAGATCATCGCGATCAAGAACATCGTGATGTCGATCGCCGAGCAGGAAGAACTGCTTGACGACATCTGCAACGACGTTCTCGGATATGGTCCGCTGGAACCGCTGTTGTCGCGCGACGACATCTCCGACATCATGGTCAACGGCGCAGGCACGGTGTACATCGAAGTCGCGGGCCGCATCCAGCGCACCGGGATCCGTTTCCGCGACAACCAGCAATTGCTGAATATCTGTCAGCGCATCGTCAGCCAGGTCGGCAGGCGCGTCGACGAATCCTCGCCGATCTGCGACGCGCGCCTCGCCGACGGCTCGCGCGTCAACGCCATCGTGCCGCCGCTGGCGCTCGACGGCCCGGCGCTCACGATCCGCAAGTTCAAGAAGGACAAGCTGACGCTGGACCAGTTGGTCAAGTTCGGCGCGATCTCGCCGGAAGGCGCGGAGATCCTGCAGATCATCGGGCGCTGCCGGGCCAACGTGCTGATTTCCGGCGGCACCGGCTCCGGCAAGACGACGCTCCTGAACTGCATGACCAACTACATCGACGACGAGGAACGCATCATCACCTGCGAAGACGCCGCCGAACTGCAGCTGCAGCAGCCGCATGTGGTACGACTGGAAACCCGTCCGCCCAACATCGAGGGCGAGGGCCAGATCACCATGCGCGAACTGGTCCGGAACTGCCTGCGTATGCGCCCCGAGCGCATCATCGTCGGCGAAGTCCGCGGACCGGAAGCGTTCGACCTGCTGCAGGCCATGAACACCGGTCACGACGGATCGATGGGAACGCTGCACGCCAACAATCCGCGCGAAGCGTTGTCACGTTGCGAATCGATGATCACGATGGGCGGGTTTTCACTTCCTTCGCGGACCATTCGCGAGATGATCTGCGCCTCGATCGACGTCATCATCCAGGCCGCCCGCCTGCGCGACGGTTCCCGCCGCATCACCCACATCACCGAGGTGATGGGCATGGAAGGCGACACCATCATTACCCAGGATCTGTTCCTCTACGACCTGGTCGGCGAGGACGCCAACGGGCATCTCATCGGCCGGCATCGCTCGACCGGCATCGGCCGGCCGCGGTTTTGGGATCGCGCCCGGTATTACGGCGAAGAGAAGCGGCTGGCCGCGGCGCTCGACGCCGCCGAAGTCAAGTCAGAAGTCTAGAGGAGCGTGTCATGAAAATTCAAGCGCTCGCACTCGCCTTCCTCGCCGCCACCGCGATCGGCGGCATCGCCTGGGTATTTATCTATCCCATGCTGTCGGGGGAGAGGAAGGCCGAGAGCCGCCGGGCGTCGGTGGCGAAGTCCGAACCGGTCGCCGCCCGGACCGCCGACAAGAGCCAGCGTTCGCGCCGCGAGCAGGTCGAGTCGTCGCTGAAGGAGCTTGAGGCGCGCCGGCTGAAGGAAAGCAAGGTGAGCCTGAGCACCCGTCTGATGCAGGCGGGGCTCGACTGGTCGACCCAGAAATTCATGATCGTCTCGGGCGTTCTCGCGGCGGCCTGCTTTGTGGCCGCCATTCTGGGCGGGGGTGGGCTGCTTGCGGCCGCGGGCCTCGCCTTCGCCGGCGGCTTCGGCCTGCCGCGCTGGGGTTTGAGCTATCTGAAGAAGCGCCGGGAAAAGAACTTTCTCAAGGCGCTGCCGGACGCCGTCGACGTGATCGTTCGCGGCATCAAGGCGGGCCTGCCGCTGTTCGAATCGATCAAGGTCGTCGCCGCCGATTCACCGGAGCCGCTGCGAGGCGAGTTCCTGGCCATCATCGAGACCCAGGCGATCGGCATGCCGCTCGGCGACGCGTGCGCGCGCCTTTTCGAGCGGATGCCGGTACCCGAGGCAAACTTCTTCGGAATCGTCATCGCGATCCAGCAGAAGTCCGGCGGCAACCTGTCGGAGGCGCTCGGCAACCTGTCCAAGGTGCTGCGCGACCGCAAGAAGATGGCCGAGAAGATTCAGGCCATGTCGATGGAGGCCAAGGCGTCGGCGGGCATCATCGGCTCCTTGCCGCCGATCGTCATGCTCCTGGTTTACCTCTCGACACCCGGATATATCTCGCTGCTGTGGACCCATCCGACCGGTCAGCTGATGCTGGTCGGCTGCGTGATCTGGATGTCCGTCGGCATCTTCGTAATGAAAAGAATGATCAACTTCGACTTCTGACGGTGCCGCATGATTCAGTTTCTGGTCGACAAGATCCACGACGCGCGCTTCATGGCGATGCTGCTTGCCGCCATCGCGGTGAGCGCGACGGCATACACCCTGATCATGCCGCTGTTCGCGGGCGAAGGCCTGCAAAAACGCATGAAGGCGGTCGCCAACGAACGCGAGCGTATCCGGCAACGGGAACGCGACCGCATCAACAAGACCGACAAGGTATCGCTGCGCCAGACGCCGAAGCAGCTGGTCTCCAAGGTGGTGGAAGACTTCAACCTGGGAAAATGGCTGGCGCAGGAGGCCGCGCGCGAGAAGCTCACGATGGCCGGCTACCGCGGCCAGGCGCCCTACATCACCTTCCTGTTCTTCCGGCTGGTGACGCCGATCGTGCTGTTCCTGGCGTCGATCCTGTATGTCTTCGTGATCTCGCACATGGAATATTCGCTGCCGATCAAGGTCGGCATGTGCATCGCGACCGCCTATCTCGGATTGCAGGCGCCGATGCTGTTCCTGAAGAACGCGATCAGCAAGCGCCAGCTCTCCATCAGGCGGGCCTTTCCCGACGCGCTCGACCTGCTGTTGATCTGCATCGAGGCCGGCATGTCGATCGAAGTCGCGTTCCGCAAGGTCTCTACCGAAATCGTGGGCCAGTCGATCGCGCTGTCCGAGGAATTCACGCTGACCACGGCCGAGCTGTCCTACCTGCAGGACCGCAAGGTCGCTTACGAGAATCTGGCGAAGCGCACCGGGCTTGACGGCGTCAAATCGGTCTGCCTGGCCTTGCAGCAGTCGGAGCGCTACGGCACGCCGCTCGGGCAGAGTCTGCGCGTCATGGCGCAGGAAAATCGCGACATGCGCATGAACGAGGCCGAGAAGAAGGCGGCGGCGCTGCCGCCGAAACTGACCGTGCCGATGATCCTGTTCTTCCTGCCCGTGCTGTTCGTCGTCATCCTCGGGCCAACCTTCATCAAGGTCGCGGCGATGCAGTGACCGCGGACGGCCGGGTGACGGCTGTCGGCCCGGCAAGAGCAGGCGGCGATCGGTTTGAAAGCCGACATCGCCCGGCTTGACCGGTCGACCCTTAGATATCGGCGATTACCGGATCCACAATGGGGCCTGTCATCGGACGGCGCGCAGCGCCGACCCGGCGCGAAATGCGCTCAGGCGTTGGTCTCAAGACTGTCTTGATTGCTCGCCCGGATCAATTCGGCCGATTGGCGGACGCCACCGGAATCGTCGCGGGCGCCCCGATGCGCGGACCGTCCTTGCGGCTCAGCATCTCCTTCAGATAGGCGACGTTCGCAGCCGCCTCGTCGGCGGGCAGATCGGCCTTGACGATGGTTTCGGCCTCGGCAAAGCGGCCCTGCAGGCCGACCACGAGGCCCAGATTCTGCCGCACCCGCGCGTCCGCCTTGCGGCCGGCGTAAGCCCGGCGAAGAATCTCTTCCGCCTTCGGCAGATCCTTGGAAAGCACATAGGACAGGCCGAGGTTCGACAATACCGACGGCTCCTCGGGCACGATCTTCAGGGCGCTGGCGTAATAGTTGCGGGCTTCGTCATGCCGGCCGAGTTGGTCGAGCGCGGCGCCCTGCACCGACAGGATGCGCCAGTCGGGATTTTCGGGCGAGTGGGCGCGGCTGAGCACGTCGAACGCCTGCTGGAAATTGCCGTTATCGGCAAGCGCGCGGCCCCAGCCGGCGAGCAGCGCCTTGTTGCCGGGACTGGCGATGGTGGCCTGTTCGAACACGGCGACGGCCTGGGCGCGCTGCCCGGTGGCGCGCAGCGCCTGGCCATAGGCCAAGGCTGCGTCGGGATCCTTGGGGTTGGCGCGATAGCGTTCGCCGTAGACGTCCACCGCGCGCCGCGGATCGGCATCTGGCGCAGGCTCGGCCTTGGATGTGATCGATCCCGTGACGTCGGACATGGTCTGGCAGCCGCCGAGGCCGGCGGCCAAAATCGCCGCCATGGCCACGGACGCAAGAAGCCGGGCAAGAATGGACTGCTGACGCATGCACGTAACTCACGGTATCAGGCGAATTGATCGAGCCGAACGCGTCAGCAATAGACTGTTAACCCTAACGTCGGGTTAATGGCCGCCCGCCGGCAAAGCAGCGGCCGGGATGCGGCCGCCGGCCGTCCCCCATGAGGCGGAATTTTGAATCGGCAAATGCGGGGCGGACGCGCGCAGGGGCCGTCCCGGCGCGGCTGTTCAGCCGTCAATATTCGACGGCCAGGCGCTTCCTGATTTCATCGACCCGCTTGTCGAGCGCATCGAAGCGGGCATGAAGGCTTCGATCCTGCAGGTAGAAAATATAGCCAAGGCCCAAGAATCCGAAAAGCCAGTGGTGACTTTCCACATAGACGAACACCTGCTCGATCGCGTGACCGACAGAAGCGACAATACCCCACAAAGCGTCCATCGCATCCCCCGTCCAGAGAACATGACATTGTGATGTTGGAAGACCGGCATCGGATCGGTACAGGCTATCACGATCGTCCACCGCCGTGTAGTGGATGCGGGGGTTGAACGCGAAGGACGTCCTCGATGCTACGAAATCTCGCCGGTGGATTGGCGCTCACAGCCTTGCTGTTGTCGGCCACGGCCGCCTTGTCGGCGCCGGTGCATGGCAAGCGGCATGTGGCGCGGCACTGGCACGGTTACGGCTTCCTGCCCGGCTACCGCTCGCCCGAGCAGATCGAAGATGACGAGGCGCGACATCCCAACCGGGTCTGGTGGTACGGCGGCCCGCGCTTCTATCGCGGACGCTGGAACGGCGGCGGTTTCGGCCCGTGCTGGACCCAGACGCCGATCGGGAATGTGTGGAACTGCGGCCGATAGCGAAACGCAGGCGGAACCCTGCGGCGCTTAAGCGCCTTGCGAAGAAGCAGGGCTGCCGAGGCAAATGCGATCGCAAGTCACTCGCAGACCGAGACGCGGCGGATCCGCCAGCCGTAGCGTGTCTTCACGCGCTGCCGAACCGCGTAGCAAACGCCCTCGTCGCCGTAATAGGGCCAGTATCCGCCATAGCCGTAATAGGGGTAACCGAAACCGAACCCAAATCCGCCGCCGCGAAAGCCGCCGCCCCGGAAACCACCGCCGCGAAAGCCACCGCCACCGAAACCACGACCCCCGCCGCCGAAACCGTGACCTCCGCCACCACCGCCGCGGGCGAGCGCCGAGGTCGTGGATGCTCCCAACAACAGCGCCGATCCGCCGATCAGGCTGAGGCCGTACATGCACAGCAACGTCATGACGGCCAGGCTGCGCGTCAGGACATGGCGGAAGCGGGTTCGGTTGTGGGCCATTGAGGTTCTCCCGGAGAGGTTCTCCCCGACCGTTGCCCGTTGATATACGGGCAACCGTTCCTGTCGGCAACGTAGGTTCGAGTCTCGCTTGCGGTCAAGTCACCTCGCCGTCAACGCGCGAAACATCCGGAAACAACGCCGGGCCCGCGCTTCCGGCTGGTTTGGCCATGCAAGCCATTGTAGAAGCAAAAAGCCCGCGAACGTCAGGACGATTGACCCACTGCGCTGCCCTGCCCCGTTTCATCGAAGCCCGAGAACAGCATGCATTCCGTATTCGAGACCGCGCCTGCCGCAACAACCATTCCCATCCGTTTCGCGACCAAGGCGACGTGGGAGGCGATCTGCGCCGGCCTTCCCGGCGAGGCCCGGCAATTCGCGCTGGCCAATGGTTTTGCGGCCAAGCCCGGATCATGTCTCGCGCTGCCCGCCGCCGACGGCAGGATCGCGCAAATCGTGTTCGGCCTGGACGACGAGACCGCAAGCTATCGCGACCTGTTCAGGCCGGGCCTGTTGCCGGGCCTGCTGCCATCAGGCATCTATCGCTTTGCCAACGCGCCGCACGATACCCGCCTTGCGACGCTGGCCTTCGCGCTCGGCAGCTATCGTTTCGGCCGCTACCGCAAGGCGGATGTGCCGGACGTCCGGCTGGTGCCGCCGGATGGCGTCGACATTGCCGCCATCACGCGCATCACCGAGGCGGCCACGCTTGCCCGCGACCTCATCAACACGCCGTCGAACGACATGGGCCCGGAAGAGCTGGCGCTGGCGGCGCAATATCTCGCCGAACGCTTCGGCGCCAGCTTCAACTGCATCGTCGGCGAGGAACTGACGCGACAGAATTTTCCGCTGATTCATGCGGTGGGCATGGCGTCATCGCGTGCGCCGCGGCTGATCGATCTCGGCTGGGGCGATCCTTCTCACCCCAAGGTAACGCTGGTCGGCAAGGGCGTCTGCTTCGATACCGGCGGGCTCGACCTGAAACCGTCGGCGGGCATGCTGATCATGAAAAAGGACATGGGCGGGGCGGCCAACGTGCTGGCGCTGGCGCAGATGGTGATGGATGCCAAGCTCAGGGTTCGTCTGCGGGTACTGATCCCGGCGGTCGAGAACGCGGTCTCCGGCAACGCCTTCCGCCCGCTCGACATCTTCCCCTCGCGCAAGGGGATCACGGTGGAGATCGGCAATACCGACGCCGAAGGCCGGCTGGTGCTGGCGGACGCGCTGGCACTGGCGGACGAGGAAAAGCCCGATCTCTTGATCGATATGGGCACCCTGACGGGCGCGGCGCGGGTGGCGCTGGGGCCGGATCTACCGCCCTTTTACACCAACGATGAGACGCTGGCGCAGGACGTGGCGCGCTGCGCCAAAGAGGAGAACGATCCGTTGTGGCGATTGCCGCTGTGGCCCCCTTACGACAGCTGGCTCGATTCCAAAGTCGCCAATGTCAACAATGCGCCGGGCGGCGCCTTTGCCGGCTCGATCACCTGCGCGCTGTTCCTGCAGCGTTTTGTCGAGGCCGCGAAAAGCTGGCTGCACGTCGACATCTATGGCTGGACACCCACGGCCAAACCGGGACGTCCGGAAGGCGGCGAATGCCAGGCCGCGCGCGCGATCTTCAAGCTGCTCGGGGAACGCTATGGATGATCCGCGCCTGACGCCGGCGCGGCCGGAGCTTGCCGCGAAATATCTCGAGGGCAAGGTCAAGGCTCGGCGTTTCGTCGAGGGCGAGGAGTTCGAAATATCCGAGGTCATCGCGCCGCTGCGCGAGGGACCCTCGACCGAGGCCATGCTGGCGACGCAGGCGCTCAAGGGGGAGCGCGTCACCATCTATGATTACAATGGCGAAGGGTTTGCCTGGGGCCAATTGAACGGCGACGGCTATGTCGGCTGGCTTCCCGACCGTGCGCTGGCAAAGCCCAGTGGGAAGCCGACGCACAAGGTCACGGCGATCAGGACCTTTGCCTTTCCCGGTCCCTCCATCAAACTGCCGCCAGCCGAGACGCTGGTGATGGGCGCTTTGGTCTCGGTGGTCCGCGAAGACGGCCCGTTCGCCGTGACGCGCGAGGGCTGGCACCTGCCGCGCCAGCATGTCGGCCACATCGACGATTATGTGGAGGATTTTGTCGCCATCGCCGAACGCTTCGTCGGCACGCCCTATCTGTGGGGCGGCAAGAGCAGTCTCGGGATCGATTGTTCCGGACTTGTGCAGATTTCGCTGAACGCCGCCGGCACCGGCTGCCCGCGCGACAGCGACATGCAGCAGGACGGTCTCGGCCGACTATTGGGGCTGGCGGAATCCAGCAAACCGCAGCGCGGCGACCTGATGTTCTGGAAAGGCCATGTCGCGATCGTGCGCGATGCCGACCACATCGTCCACGCCAACGCCCATCACATGGCGACCGTGATCGAAAACACCCGCGACGCCATCGCCCGCATCAAGGCCGCCGGCAGCGAGATATCAGCGATCAAGCGGCTGGGATAGCGTCCAATAGCTACATGGTTCGAGACGCGCGGCGTTGCCGCGCTCCTCACCATGAGGGTCTCTGACCTCATCCTGAGGAGCATCGCGAAGCGATGCGTCTCGAAGGATGAAGCCGCCGCACCTGAAGATACTTCGCTATTCCGCCACCGCGCCGCCCGGCGCCGCCTCGATCCGGAACGCGGCGGCGAACAGCGCGCGGGTGTAGTCGGACTTCGGGTTCTTGAACAATTCCGCCGCCGGCCCCTCCTCCACCACCTTGCCGAGCCGCATCACGATCAGATGGCTCGCCAACGAGGCGACCACGCGCAGGTCGTGCGAGATGAACATGTAGGTCAGATCGCGCTTCCGCTGCAATTCGCGCAGGAGATCGACCATCTGCGCCTGGAACAGCATGTCGAGCGCGCTGGTCGGCTCGTCCAGCACGACGAAATTCGGCTCCAGCACCACCGCACGCGCGATCGAGATGCGCTGGCGCTGGCCGCCGGAGAATTCATGCGGATAGCGGAAGCGCGTCGCCGGATCCATGCCGACGTCGTTCAGCGCCTTGATCACCCGCGCCTCGCGCTCCTCGCGCGACAACGAAGGCTGATGCACGCTGAGACCTTCGGCGACGATGTCGCCAACCGACATGCGTGGGCTTAGCGCGCCGAACGGATCCTGAAACACGATCTGCATGTCGCGGCGGAACGGCCGCATCGCCTTGAAGCGCAGGCCCTGGATGTCCTTGCCCAAGAACACGATCGGCCCGTCGGAGGAAATCAGCCGCAACAGTGCCAGCCCCAGCGTGGTCTTGCCGGAGCCGGATTCGCCGACCACGCCCAGCGTCTCGCCCTTGCGCACCGAGAGCGTGACGCCATCGACCGCTTTGATATGCCCGACGGTCGAGCGCAGCAGGCCGCGCTTGACCGGAAACCACACTTTCAGATCGCGCGAGGACATCACGACCGGCGAGTCCGGCCGCGGCGGCGCCGGATCGGGTTTTGGTTCGGCCGCGAGCAAGGCCTTTGTGTAGGGATGCTTCGGCGCGGTGAAAACCTGCTCCACCGGCCCCTGCTCGACGATCTTGCCGCCGTTCATGACGCAGACCACATCCGCAATGCGGCGCACGATGCCGAGATCATGGGTGATGAAGAGCAGGCTCATGCCGAGGCGGGTGCGGATTTCCGCCAGCAGCGCCAGGATCTGCGCCTGCACGGTGACGTCGAGCGCGGTGGTCGGCTCGTCGGCGATCAGCAGATCGGGCTCGTTGGCGAGCGCCATCGCGATCATGACGCGCTGGCGCTGGCCGCCGGACAATTGATGCGGATAGCTCGCGAGCCGCGTTTCCGGTTCGGGAATGCCCACCTGCGTCAAGAGCTCAAGCGTCCGCGCCCGCGCCTTGGGGCCGCTCATCGGCTGGTGGAGCTGCAGGATCTCGACGATCTGGGACTCGATCGTATGCAGCGGATTGAGCGACGTCATCGGCTCCTGGAAGATGATCGAAATGTCGTTGCCGCGAATGCCGCGGATGTCATTCTCCGACAGCCCCAGCAGCTCCCTGCCCTTGAAGCGGATGCTGCCGGAGGGATGCGACGCGGTCGGATACGGCAACAGCTTCAGGATCGACAAGGCGCTGACGGATTTGCCGGAGCCGGATTCCCCGACCAGCGCCACGCACTCGCCGCGCTTGATCTCATAGGAAATATGATCGACCGCGATCGAGGTGCCGCTCGGCTGGTGAAACGCCACCGACAGATCGCGGACATCGAGCAGGGGCTGGTTGATGGCGTCCATGCGGGCCTTACCTGAACGTCTTGCGCGGATCGAACGCGTCGCGCACGGCTTCGCCGATGAAAATCAGGAGCGACAGCATGATCGCGACCGCGAAGAAGCCGGTGAAGCCGAGCCACGGCGCCTGCACATTGGCCTTGCCCTGCGACAGCAATTCGCCGAGCGAGGGCGAGCCGGGCGGCAGGCCGAAGCCGAGGAAGTCGAGCGCGGTCAGCGTCATCACCGAGGAAGACACGATGAAGGGAAGGAAGGTCATGGTCGCGACCATGGCGTTCGGCAACAGATGCCGGAACATGATGGTGGCATTGGAGACGCCGAGCGCGCGGGCCGCCATGATGTATTCGAAATTACGCCCGCGCAAGAATTCCGCGCGCACCAGGCCGACCAGCGACACCCAGGAGAACAGCAGGAGGATGCCGAGCAGGATGAAGAAGCCCGGCGGCAGCACCGCCGAGATGATGAGCAGCAAATAGAGCGAGGGGATGGCGTTCCAGATTTCAATGATGCGCTGGAACAGAAGATCGGTCCAGCCGCCGAAATAGCCCTGCACGCCGCCGGCGGCGACGCCGATGATCGACGAAAAAAAGGTGAGCGTGAGGCCGAACAGCACAGAAATACGAAAGCCGTAGATCAGGCGTGCGACCACGTCGCGGCCCTGATCGTCCGTGCCGAGCCAGTTGTATTCGAGGTCGCGGCAGCTGTTCAGGTGCTTCTTGACGACCACGCTCCTGCATTCGTCTTCCGTCAGCATCCACGTCGGCTTCGATGGCGCGGGCGTCGGCAGGTCCAGATTATGCGTGTCGTAGGAATAGCGGATCAGCGGCCAGACGATGGTGCCGTTCTTGTCCTTGATCAATTTCTGCAAGTAGGGATCGCGATAGTCGGCGGCGGTCTCGAAGTCGCCGCCGAACGCGGTCTCCGAATAGGTGACGAAGGCCGGCCAGTACAGATGGCCGTCGAACTTGATCAGGAACGGGCGATCATTGGCGATCAGTTCGGCGAACAGCGAGACGAAGAACAGGATCATGAAGATCCAGAACGACCAGTAACCGCGGCGGTTCGACTTGAAATTCAGCCAGCGCCGGCGGTTGAGCGGCGACGGCGAGAAGCGGCGGCGCGTCATCGGCACGGCCTCGCCGAGCGGGGTCTGCGTGGTGGTCTCGACCGGCGGCGGCGCGAGGATCGTCATCAGACCTCCCGCGCTTCGAAATCGATCCGCGGATCGATCCACATGTAGGCGAGATCGGAGATCAGATTGACCACGAGGCCGACCAGCGAGAAGATGAACAGCGTCCCGAATACAACCGGGTAGTCGCGGTTCAGCACGCTCTCGAAGCCGAGCAGGCCGAGCCCATCCAGCGAGAAGATGGTTTCGATCAACAGCGAGCCGGAGAAAAAGGCGTGAATGAACGCGCCGGGAAAGCCGGCAATCACGATCAGCATGGCGTTGCGGAAGATGTGATTGTAAAGCACCTGGGTCTCGCTGCAACCCTTGGCGCGCGCGGTCATCACATATTGCTTGCGGATTTCATCGAGGAACGAATTCTTGGTCAACAGCGTCATGGTGGCGAACGCCCCCAGCGCCATCGAGATCAAGGGCAGCGTGATGTGCCAGAAATAATCGATGATCTTCCAGTACCAGGGAAATTGCGACCAGCCGTCTGACGTCAATCCGCGCAGCGGGAAAATATTCAGGAACGAGCCGCCGGCGAACAGGATGATCAGGAGGATCGCGAACAGAAAGCCGGGGATCGCGAAACCCACGATCACCACTGCCGAGGTCCAGGTGTCGAACTTCGAGCCGTCCTTGACCGCCTTGCGAATGCCGAGCGGGATCGAGATCAGGTAGGTCAGAAGCGTCATCCAGATCCCGAGCGACATCGAGACCGGCAGCTTCTCCTTGACCAGCTGCAGCACACTGACGTCGCGGAAATAGCTCTTGCCGAAATCGAACCGCGCAAAATTCCACACCATCATCGCGAAGCGCTCCGGTGCCGGCTTGTCGAAGCCGAACTGCTTTTCCAGGCTCTTGATGAAATCGGGATCCAGTCCCTGCGCGCCGCGGTATTTCGAGCTGACCGCGTCTGCGGACGTGCCGACCTGGGCGCGCGCGCCGAAATCGCCGCCGCCTCCCGAAATCCGCGACGAGCCTCCGGTGTCGGCGCCGGAAAGCTGCGCAATCACGCGCTCCACCGGCCCGCCCGGCGCGAACTGCACTACGATGAATGATATGAACAGGATCCCCAACAGCGTGGGGATCATCAAGAGAATGCGGCGGGCGATATAGGCGCTCATGAATTATTTCGCCTGCTCGAGCTTCGCGGCCTTGGCGGCGTCATACCACCAATTGTCAGGCGCCCCGACGCCCTGAGCATATCTCGGCGGCTTTTCCGGGTGGCTGAACTGGTCCCAATAGGCGATCGGGTGCGTGGACCGGTACCACTGAGGCACCCAATAGCGGCCAGCCCGAAATACCCGGTCGAGCGCCCGGCAGGCGATGGTCAAATCCGCCCGCGTTTCGGCGCTGATGGCCTTTTCAATCAGCGTGTCGATCGCAGGATTGGCAACCCCCGCCAGGTTATGGGAACCTTTGGTGGCGGCCGCCTGGGACGAAAAATACGGCCGCAGGCTGTCGCCGGGCGTCGCCGACATGCTCATGCGTTCGGTCGTCACGTCGAAATCAAACGCTTCCACGCGGGCGCGGTATTGCACGGCGTCAATCAGCCGGATACCGGCCTCGATACCGAGCTGGCCGAGATTCTTGATGAAGGTCGCATGATGCGGCTGAAAGGTCGGCTCGTCGAGCAGAAATTCAACCGTGAAAACCTCGCCATTCGGCAATAGCCGCTTGCCGTCCTTGATGACGCAGCCGGCATCCTGCAACAATTGCGAGGCCCTGCGCAGCAGCGTCCGGTCCTGGCCCGATCCGTCCGACACCGGCGGCACGAAGGGCGCGCCGAACACGTCCTCCGGCACCTGTCCGCGGAACGGCTCGAGCAGCTTCAACTCTTCCGGCGACGGCGGTCCCTCTGCCACCATGTCCGAATTCTGAAACGGCGAACAGGTACGCGCATAGGCGCCATACATCACGGTCTTGTTGGTCCACTCGAAATCGAACGCGCAGCCCAAGGCTTCGCGCACGCGCGGGTCCTTGAACTTGTCGCGCCGGGTATTGAAGAACCAGCCCTGTCCGCCGGACGGCGTTTGGTCCGGCAAGGTCTCGCGCTTGACCCGGCCGTCCTTGACGGCCGCGAAGTCGTAGCGCGTGGCCCAGATGCGCGCGGTGAACTCCTCGCGGAAGAGATAGCTCCTGCCCGAAAAACCCTCGAACGCTACATCGCGGTCGCGATAGAACTCGTAACGCACGAAGTCGAAATTGTAGCTGCCGCGGTTGACGGGAAGCTCGGCCGCCCACCAGTCCTTGACCCGCTCATATTCGACGTAACGGTTGACCTCGTACTTGCCGACCCGGTACGGGCCCGACCCGAGCGGCGCATCGAGGCTCGACTCATCGAACGGCCGCGTCGCGTACCAGGCTTTGGAGAAGATCGGCAAGCCCGCGACATAGAGCGGCACGTCGCGGGCGTGCTTTTCCGCGAGCGTGACAACCACGGTCGTATCGTCAAGCGCTTCCGCTTTCACCAGGTCGCGCAACTGAACCACGATCAGCGGGTGGCCTTTTTCCTTCAGCACGGTCAGCGAGAAGGCGACGTCATGGGCGGTGAGCTTCGAGCCGTCGTGGAATCGTGCCTCCGGCCGCATCGAAAAGCGGTAGCTGAGCTTGTCGGGTGAAATCCGCACGGATTCTGCCGCAAGGCCGTACATCGCATCGGGTTCGTCGGTCGCGCGAGCCATCAGGCTCACGAACGTCATGTCCATTCCCTGCGCGCCTTCACCCTTCAGGATATAGGCGTTGAACGAATTGAACGTATAAAATGACTGATTGTTGGCGCGCTGCGACGGAATCAGGGAGAACAAGCCTCCCTTCGGCGCAGCGACGTTGACATAGTCGAAATGCTGGAAGTCGGCCGGATATTTCAGGTCGCCGAACACCGACATGCCGTGCGCCTCGGTGCCAAAGTCGGCCGCCCTCGCCCGGCCCAGCAGCGGTGCGCTCAACGCGCCGACACCGAGACCTAGCGCATCCCGGCGGGAGAACAGCGCCATGCGTGAAGACTTCCTCAAGATCGCTTGCCGATCCGGGCAGCCTTGTCGGCATCGAACCACCACAAGGACGGCAGGCCGGAACGGCCATATTTCGGCAGCGGCTCGGCGTGGCTGAAGCGGTCCCAGCGCGCGTAACGTGAGAATGGATAGGTGTACTGCGGCACGACGTAGAAATTCCACAGCAGTACGCGGTCGAGCGCCTTGGTCGCGGCCAAAAGGCCGGCGCGATCCTTGGCGAAGATCACCTTTTCGATCAGCGCGTCGACGGCCGGGTTCTTGATGCCGACGGTATTCCTCGATCCGGGTTGATCCGCGCTCTGCGATCCCCAGAATTCCCGCTGCTCATTGCCGGGCGACAGCGATTCTCCCCACTGGTCGATAATCATGTCGAAATCGAAGGCGCGCAGCCGGTTCTGATATTGCGCATCATCGACGATGCGTACCGAGGCCGTCACCCCGATGCGTTCCAGGGAAGGCTTGTAGAAAAGCGCAATGCGCTCGGCGGACGGATCCTGAACCAGGATTTCGACGGTCACCGGCTTACCCGCTGCGTCCACCAGCTTGTGGTCGCGTATCTCGCAACCGGCTTCCTTCAGCAGCTTCATGCTCTCCCGCAAATTCGTCCGCACGGCCTCTGAATTGCCGCCGACCGGATTGGTGTAGGGCGCGGTGAATACTTCCGCCGGCACCTTGTCGCGCACGGTCTCGAGAATCTGAAGTTCCTGCCCCTCGGGCAGACCCGACGACGCAAGCTCCGTTCCGTCGAAGTAGCTGTTGATGCGCTTGTACTGTCCATAAAACAGCTGCTTGTTCATCTCCTCGAAATCGAAGGCGTAGTTGAAGGCCCGACGCAGCCGCGCGTCCTTGAACTGGTCGCGGCGCAGATTGAGGGCGAAAGCCTGCATCCGGCCGGAATCGTTGACCGGAAATTCTTCCTTCACCACGCGCTTTTCCGTGACTGCCGGAAAGTCGTAAGCCGTGGCCCATTGCTTTGCCGAATTCTCGGAGATCCAGTCAGCCTGATCGGCCTTGAACGCTTCCAGCGCCACCAAATTGTCGCGGAAAAACTCAAACCGCAATTCGTCGAAATTATTCTGGCCGATCTGCGTCGGCTGGCTCGCGCCCCAATAATCCTTGACGCGCTCCAGCCTAACCGACCGCCCGGCGACGAATTCCTTGATGCGGTAGGGGCCGGAACCCAGTGGCGGCTCCAGCGTGGTCGCGGAAACGTCGCGCTTGCGCCCCTGGCTGTCGGAGCCTTCCCAATAGTGCTTCGGCAATACCGGCATCTCGCCGACGATGGTCGGCAGCTCGCGATTCCCAGGGGCGTCGAAGCTGAATTTGATATCACGATCGCCGTTCTTTTCGACCTTCACGACATGGCGATAATAGGAGGCATAAAACGGACTTTGCTTCTTCAGCACCTCGATCGAGAAGATCACGTCCTCCGGGGTCACTGGCTTGCCGTCGTGCCAGCGAGCCTCCTTGCGAAGACGATAGATCACCCAGGCGAAGTCATCGGGATGCGCGGCGCCCTCGGCGAGCAAACCATACTCGGTGGCAACCTCGTCCTGTGAACGGGTCATCAATGTTTCGTAGATCATGGTGGCGGCCGGCGCGATGGAGCCCTTCACGCCCATGACGGCCATATTGAAATTATCGAAGGTGCCGATCGATATCATGCGGGCGACGCCGCCCTTGGGGGCATCCGGATTGATGTAATCGAAACGCTTGAAGTCGGCCGGGTATTTGATGTCGCCGAACAGCGATAGCGCGTGCCGCCAGGCCGGTTCGCCCGCTGCCGACTGCGCCGCGGCGGAGCTGACCACCGGGAGGACGGTTGCGGCTCCCAAGGCGGGGGCTACGGCGGCAAAAGCTCCACTCTGCAGAAGATGTCGTCGGGTAATGGCCAAAGATGAATTCCTGTCGCTTGCGAAACATTACCCCTTAGATGCGCAATATAAGGCAAGGTTTCGACCGATTATGTTGCTTTTTCCTCATGATACTAGCTTGTGAAGGGCCCGGCTGCGGCGAAACGTCCCGATAATCCACGCGTCCGGCAATCGGGGGAACCGGTCTTCCTCCGGCCACGGGCCGACCACTATCGACCTTGCTCCAAACGATCCCATGCGTTGGCGGATCATGCGTCGGAGACCGGATAGCAAAACGGCCGGGCGAAGGGCCCGGCCACGTGCGAGGAATTTATTCGGAAGCCTGGACCGCCGTTACTTCGACGCGGTCGGCAGCGGAACCGGGCTGTCCGCCAGCGTGTGCAGATAATCGATCACGTCGGCGCGCTCGCTGTCCTTGGGAATACCGGCGAAGCCCATCGCGGTGCCGGGAACGAAGCCCTTGGGATTGGCGATGAAATGGTTGAGGTCGTCATAGGTCCAGTTCCCGCCCTTGGCCTTCATGGCGGCGGAATAGTTGAAGCCGGGCTCGGAGGCGCGGGCGCGGCCAACGACGCCGTACAGGTTCGGACCCACCTTGTTGGGGCCGCCTTTATTGAAATCATGGCAGGCGCCGCATTTCTTCGCCGAAGCTGCGCCCTTCTCGACGGAGGCGGTCTGCAATAGCTTCTCGATCGGCTCGGACTGCGCGGCTGCGGCTTCCTTGCCGCCGGCGGCTTCGCCTTCCACCTTCGCGACGATGGCGTAGCCCGGTTTCCCCGGCAGCTGCGGCGCGAACAGCGCCCCGGCGGTGAAGCTCGTCACCAGCAGAATGAGGCAGGTGGCCAGGATGGCACCGAGAATTTTATTGATTTCGAAGGAGTCCATTTTCGGATCAGGCTCCAGGCCGGAAATGTCGACTAGGCCGGAGAGAAACGGCCGCGGATGCATCAGGAATCAGGCTTTCGCACCGCATCCCGAGCCACGATCAGATATCGGTTTGCCCGTGCTCTGGCAACCCGTATAAATGCAAGAGCTTTCGACCCATCCCCATCATTTCCGGCCTGTTATCAACCGGGTCCAGACCTCACCCCGATGACCGAAACCCGCGCTTTGGTGCTGATTCCCGCCCGCATGGCGGCCACCCGCCTGCCCGGCAAGCCGCTATTGGACATCGCCGGCCTGCCGATGATCGTCCATGTGCTGCGCCGGGCCGAGGCCGCTGGAATCGGCCGCGTGGCGGTCGCCACCGACACGAAGGAGATCGCCGCCGTGGTCACCGCCCATGGCGGCGAAGCCGTCATGACGCGCGCCGACCACCCTTCCGGCTCGGACCGGATCTACGAGGCGCTGTGCAAGCTCGATCCCCGCCGCGAGGCCGACATCGTCGTCAACCTGCAGGGCGACTTTCCGACCATCCGCACCGACAACATCAGCGATGTGCTCGGGCCGCTGTCCGACCCCGCGGTCGATATCGCGACGCTGGCCGCGGAAATTCACACCGAGGAAGAGAGCCTGAATCCGAACGTAGTGAAGGCGGTCGGCTCGCCGCTCGGCCCGCGGCGGTTGCGCGCGCTTTATTTCACCCGCGCCACGGCGCCCTGGGGCGACGGGCCGCGCTACCATCACATCGGCCTGTACGCCTATCGCAGGGCGGCGCTGGAGCGTTTTGTGGCGCTGCCGCCCTCTGCGCTGGAACAACAGGAAAAACTCGAGCAACTCCGGGCGCTGGAGGCGGGCATGCGGATCGACATCAGCATCGTGGATGCCGTGCCGCGCGGCGTCGACACGCCGGCCGACCTCGAAACCGTCCGCCAGATACTGGCAAAAGCCTAGCCGCCTGATACAAGGCGCCATGACCAAAAAGCTGAAAATCGCATTCCAGGGCGAGCCGGGCGCGAATTCCCATATCGCCATCGCCGAGGCCTATCCAGCCGCCGAGCCGCTTCCCTGCGCGACCTTCGAGGACGCGCTGGCCGCGATCTCGTCGGGGGAAGCCGACCTCGGCATGATTCCGATCGAGAACTCGGTCGCCGGCCGCGTCGCCGACATCCACCATCTCTTGCCGCAATCCGGCCTGTTCATCGTCGGCGAATATTTCCTGCCGATCCATCACCAGTTGATGGCGCCGCGCGGCGCCAGGCTGGCCGACATCAAGACCGTGGAAAGCCACGTCCACGCGCTCGGGCAGTGCCGCCGCATCATCCGGGAACGCCACATCCGGCCGATCGTGTCGGGCGATACGGCCGGAGCGGCGCGCCTGATAGCCGAACGCGGCGACAAGAGCTGTGCCGCGATCGCCTCGCGCCTGGCGGCCGACATCTACGGCCTCGATATCCTGGCCGAGGATGTCGAGGACGAAACCCACAACACCACGCGCTTCGTGGTGCTGGCGCGCGAAGCGAAGTGGGCCGCGCAGGGCTCGGGGGCGCTGGTCACCTCGTTCGTGTTCCGGGTGCGCAACCTGCCTGCCGCGCTCTACAAGGCGATGGGCGGCTTCGCCACCAACGGCGTCAACATGACCAAGCTGGAAAGCTACATGGTCGACGGCAATTTCTTCGCGACGCAATTCTATGCCGATGTCGACGGCCATCCCGAGGACCGCAATCTCGCGTTTGCGCTGGAGGAATTGAAATTCTTCTCGCGCGAATTCCGCATCGTCGGTGTCTATCCGGGCCATCCGTTCCGCGCGACGTTCAGCGAGAAGGCGGAATAGATTCTTGGCGTCGTCCCGGCGAACTCCGGGCCCCATAATCACCGGCCTGCGTAGTAAAAGAAGGCGACAACCACCGCACTTAACAACATGAGCCGCGGCGTATGGGTCCCGGCTCAAGGCCGGGACGACGAGGTTTTACGCCGCCGCTTTCTTTCCCAGCCCGAAAGCATCCGCCAGCAGTGAATAGGATTTCTTGCGGGCCTCGTGATCGTAGACGGCGGTGATGATCATCAACTCGTCGGCCCCGCTTGCCGTGATCATCGGCTGCAGCTCTTGCATCACCGTCGCCGGACTGCCGACGAACAGCCGAGAGCGATTGCGCGCGATCGAGGCGCGCTCAGAGTCGGTGTAGGGATAGGCCAGCGCCTCCTCGACGCTCGGCAGTGGCGAATACTGGCCGCGATCGCGGCGCAGGCGATTGAGATCCATCGACGACGCCAGCCGCTCGGCTTCCGCGTCGGTTTCGGCCGCGACCACGGCAACCGCCAGAATGCCGTGCGGCGTCGCGCGCCAGGCGGACGGCTTGAAATGCGCCCTGTAGTTCGTCATGGCCTCGATCGCGTCATAGCTGGCAAAATGATGCGCGAAGGCAAAGCCCATGCCCACTTGGGCCGCCAGTTCCGAGCTGTAGTCGCTGGAGCCGAGCAGCCAGATCGGCGGCAGCGGCGAATCGTCGGGCATCGCCACCACATTGTTGTAGGGATGGCCGGGCGGAAAATCGCGGGTCTCCCACAGGATCAATTCGTGCAGCCGCTCGAGAAAATCGTCGCCCTCGCGGCGGTCGAGCCGGCTGCGCAGCGCATGCGCGGTGGCGCCATCGGTGCCCGGCGCGCGGCCGAGGCCCAGATCAATCCGGCCGGGAAACAGCGCCTCCAGCATCTTGAAGCGCTCGGCGATCACCAGCGGCGCATGGTTGGGCAGCATCACGCCGCCGGAGCCGACCCGGATGTTCTTGGTGACGGCGGCGATCTGCCCGATCATCAGGTCGGGCGCCGGGCTCGCGACCGACGCCAGATTGTGGTGTTCGGCCAGCCAGTAACGGACATAGCCCAGCGCGTCGGCGTG
>NZ_JADGRI010000125.1 GCF_017881085.1 Bradyrhizobium sp. | reverse complement strand
CGCCCGTTCGGCGACCACAATTCGCCGTTCTGGTCGCCGTAACTCCTGTGGAATATCTTGGCGTCGGCGACCGCGAGTACACGGCTGATGTCCTCGGCCGCGAGATCGTCCGCGCCGGTGTGGAAATAGGTCGTCAGCGACACCGTGCCGAACGGCATCAACTCGCGCCGCGCATGAAAGACGCGCGCGAAGAACGCATCCGACATCGACATCAGCGACAGCATGTCGATCTTCCGCGGCATCCGGTCGGAGATCCACAATTTGGAGTATGCGCTCGCCGGTCCATCCCTGTTCGCGCCGCTGAAATCCGGATATCCCTCGACGAAACGAAAGTCATACTGGTTGGCCCAGGAGGCCTTGATCCTGGGATAGGGCAGGATCTGCTCGAACGGCGTGCCTTGCGGAAATTGCGCCGGCTGGTGCGACCAGGACGGGCGGCGTTCGGCGAACACGGCGGTGGCGAGCGTCGCCACCTCGCCGCCGCCCTGGGTCAGCTCGACGCACCAGTGCTGCGACGACCGGTTGGCCTTGACCAGGCGGACGTCGAGATCGAATGCGCCTTGCGCGATCGGTGCGCAGTAATTGACGGTCAGCGACAACGGATCGCCGGCGCGATCGGGATGCTCGATCAGCGCCCGCAGGACGGTGGCGGCGGTGGCGCCGCCGAACGGGCCGACGAAGGCCCAGTAATCCTCGCTGGTCTGGCCCTGCCAGCGGCTGTCGCCGGCGGTCACGCGGGTAGCCTCGTCGAACAGGTGCTTCGTTCTCGTAAGCATTGGGATCCTCGGAGCGTGTTCGGCGAATAGACCGCCGTTGCGAGGAGCGCAAGCAACCACGCAATCCATTCTCGCCTTGCCGCGCCATGAATTGCTTCGCAGAGCCTGTCATCGGGCGCGCATTCGCGCGACCCGCCGGCTTGCAATCAGTTTGCCCTCTTCCCGCGCAGTATCATGGCTGCGCGGCCGAATTCAATGACGCCGGAGGTAAGGGTTCTTGGCCCCTAGCGCGTCGCCCCGCGCTGCACGCCGGGCTCCTGCAAGGCCGGCGGCGTCCCGCGCACCGGCACATTCCAGATATCCTCCGCGTATTCGCGGATGGTGCGGTCGGAGGAGAACCACGGCATCCGCGCCACGTTGAGGATCGAGGCCCGCGTCCATGCGGGCACCACCTGCCAGCGCGCGTCGATGCCGCGCTGGGCCTCGTAATAGGAATCGAAATCCGCGCTGACCATGTAGTGGTCGAGATGGCGCAGCGCGTGCGCGATCGATTCGAACCGGCCGGGCTCGCCGGGCGAGAATTCGCCGCCGCCGACCGCATTGATGGCGCGAGACAGTTGCGGCGACCGCCGGATCACATCGGTCGCATCCAGCCCCTGCTTGCGCCGTACCACCACGTCCAGCGCCTCCATGCCGAAGATCGCGATGTTTTCCGCGCCCACGTGATCCCTGATCTCGATATTGGCGCCGTCGAGCGTGCCGATGGTCAGCGCGCCGTTCAGCGCCAGCTTCATGTTGCCGGTGCCGGAGGCCTCCATGCCCGCGGTCGAGATCTGTTCTGACAGGTCGGCGGCAGGAATGATCACCTCGGCGAGGCTGACATTGTAATCGGGCAGGAACGCGATCTTCAGGCGGCCGGCGACGACCGGATCATTGTTGACGATGTCGGCGACGTCGTTGATCAGCTTGATGATCAACTTGGCGTAGCGGTAGCTCGCCGCCGCCTTGCCGGCGAAGATCTTGACTCGCGGCACCCAGTCCTTCTGCGGATCGTCCTTGATTGCGTGATAGAGCGCCACCGCTTCCAGGATGTTCAGCAGCTGGCGCTTGTATTCGTGGATGCGCTTGATCTGGACGTCGAACAGCGCGGTGGGATCGATCTTGATGTTGAGGCGCTCGCCGATCAGCCGCGCCAGCGCCAGCTTGTTGTGGTGCTTGACGGCGCGGAACTGCTGCTGGAACGCGTTGTCGCTGGCGTGGGCCTCGAGATGTTCGAGCAGCGTGGGATCGTCGAGCACGGCTTCGCCGCAGGCCTCGCGCAACAAGTCCGTCAGCTTCGGATTGGCGAGCATCAGCCAGCGGCGGAAGGTGATGCCGTTGGTCTTGTTGTTGATGCGGCCGGGATAGAGATGATTGAGATCGTGGAACACGGTCTCCTTCATCAGATCGGAATGCATCGCCGAGACGCCGTTGATGCTATGCGAGCCGACGAACGCCAATTGCCCCATCCGCACCCGGCGACCGGACTTCTCGTCGATCAGCGAGACCGAGGCGCGGAAGTCGACGTCGCCGGGGCAGCGCACGTCCGCCAGCGCCAGATGCGCGACATTGATGCGGTAGATGATCTCCAGATGCCGCGGCAGCAGGCGCTCGAACAATTCGACCGGCCAGGTCTCGAGCGCCTCCGGCAGCAGCGTGTGGTTGGTGTAGGACAAGGTCGCCACCGTGATCTTCCATGCTTCCTCCCAGCGGAAATTGTGCAGGTCGACCAGGATGCGCATCAGCTCGGTGACGGCGAGGCTCGGATGGGTGTCGTTGAGCTGCACCGCGGCCTTGGACGCCAGCCCGCGCAATTGCCCGTCGGAGGCGAGATGGCGCTTGACCAGATCCTGCAGCGAGGCCGAGACGAAGAAATATTCCTGGCGCAGCCGCAGCTCGCGTCCCGCCGGACTTTCGTCGTTCGGATAGAGGAATTTGCAGATCGATTCCGCGCGCGCTTCTTCGGCGCTGGCGCCGAGATAATCGCCGGTGTTGAAGACGTCGAGTTTCAGGGGATCGGGCGCGCGCGCCGACCACAGCCGCAGCGCGTTGACGTGCTGGCCGCGCCAGCCCACGATCGGGGTGTCGTAGGCGACCGCCTGCACGGTCTCGGCCGGGTGCCAGATCGCGCGGTCGCGGCCCTTGGCCTCGACATGTTCGACGCCGCCGCCGAAATGCACGTGATATACCACTTCCGGCCGCTGGAATTCCCAGGGGTTGCCGAAGCTCAGCCACTCGTCGGGATATTCCTGCTGCCAGCCCTGCGCGATGATCTGGCGGAACAGGCCGAAATCGTAGCGGATGCCGTAGCCGATGGCGGGAATGGCAAGCGTCGCCATGCTCTCCATGAAACACGCAGCCAGCCGGCCGAGGCCGCCATTGCCGAGCGCGGCATCCGGCTCGCATTTGCGCAGGTCCGCGAGGCTGACCCCGAGATCGCCGAGCGCGGTTTCGAACACCACCAGCAGCCCCATATTGTTCAGGGCGTCGCTGAAGAGACGGCCGATCAGGAATTCCAGGCTGAGGTAATAGACCCGCTTGGCGCCGGCGTCGTAGCTCTTCTTCTCCGCCGTCAGCCAGCGGTGCACGATGCGGTCGCGCAGCGCCAGCGCGGCTGCCTTGTACCAGTCGTGCCGGGTCGCCATGCCGGCGTCCTTGCCGATCGCCAGCCGCAGCTTGGTGAGGATCGCGCTCTTGATTTCGGTCAGCGCCAACTCGTCGACGGGCTGGTCGTGCGTCGGAAAATGAGTTGGGAGCGATGGATCGGGCAATGTGGGCATCCCTGACTGACCCTTCTGAAATTATACGCACTCTACGCCGGGATCGAAACCCGCCGGGGTCCCGATTGTGCAATGCTGCACGGTTTTTATGCAAGGACCGGGCCGATTTTGTTCCTCTCTGCGCGTAGCCGCTTTGGTGATAGGATGAAATCCGCAAGAGAACCGACGTCGGTTATTTGGGAGGACCGGACCATGAGACTGACCATCGAGATCGCCGCCGCCGCGCTCCTGCTGTTCTGCATCACCGCATCAAGCGCCGCCTTCGCCGCCGGCAAAACGGAAAAGAGCGTCGACGGCCTGAGCTGCTCGTTCAGCGTCCCCGCCAACGCCTCCTCCCCGGCCGCGCGCTGTGCCGCGATCAAGCGGCAGTGCGGCGGAAAGTTTTTCGCGAATTATTGCGGAGACAAGCTGTTGTCGGCGATCTGAGGTGACGCCAATGTAGAGTGTTCCGTGCCGGCCGCTCGCAAGAATGTAAACGTAGTATGTGCCTGCTGCGCGCATGGGATGGCACGATCTCCCAAGGACTCTAACATTCCTGGTTATGGGCCCCGGCCTTCGCCGGGGCGACGGATGAGGCGTCGGAACAAATTAAGAACACTTTAGCAAGTGTTTGATATATCATAGTGATTCGGCGCAATCCGCCACAACATCTATGGTCTGTCCAAGCTTGCGAGGACTACATGTCCACCATCGCCTTCGATCAATTCGCGCTCACCCGCATCGCCGACTTCGCCCGCTCACTGTCGCGGCTGCATCAGGCCTCGCGCCGGCAAATCGTCGATGACGACCAGATCGACCGCGAGTTCAACGCGGTCTGCATGTCAGTCTGGGGCTACACCACCGACGATTTCAGCGACGATCTGTTCTGTGACGCCGACCACGCCTTTCTCGATTCGCTCGACGAGGCGCATGCGCGCATCTTCGCCGCCGAACAGGGCTACGACCTCGTCGACGACGAGGGCATGCTGACGGACTGGTGGGGCTATTGCTGGATGATCCTCGCCGAAAAGCGCGGATTGCTTACGCCGGAAAACCGCGCTGCGGCGCGGGCTCGAATCGAGGAAAAATATCTCTCGGCGCCGAACGTGATCGGCGTCATCGTCGGGCGGTGATTTTTTCCGTCATTGCGAAGAGCAAAGCGACGAAACAATCCAGTTTCGTCATTCCGGGTTCGATGCTTCGCATCGCCCCGGAATGACGGTTTAATCGGCTTCCGCGCGCTTCGCCCGGGTCGAACCGCTCTTCGGCACCGTCGTCGCGGGCAGCACGACATCGCGGTTCGTTTCCGGCGACACCGCATCGGTGGCGATCATCTCGGCGCGCACCGGCGCCACCTTCATCTCGCCGAGCCGCGCGCGCACGTCGGGGGTCAGGCCCGGATAGGAGGCGACCGGCGTGAATTCAGCCGTCTGGCCGTCGCCGGCCTTGAGGCCGGAATAGGCGACGAGCCCGTCGGTGGTAGCGATCACGTCGCCGGGACGCAGCGAGGTGTCGAGCGTGAGATCAACCGGCGCCAGCCCTGCGGGATCGCGGCCGTTGCAGGTGCAGTCGGCGCGCATGGCCTTGCGGAAGGCGAAGGCGTTTTCGCTGTCGGCATAGCGTTCGCCGTTGGCCGATGACGCGCCGTCGATATTGCTGCCGAAGAACACTTTTGTGGGACTCGCCGGGCAAAACGCCTGGCACATCTGTGCCGGCGAGGCGGTGCGCGCGGTCAGCGGGAAATAGCGGCCGTCGCAGTTGCGCACGCAAAAGGCGGGGCCGAAGCCGGAAGCCACGGGCCGTGGCGGCGGCGCGGGCTGATTCTGGCCGAACGGATCGGCGAAGAAATTCGCCTGCGGCGGCGCCGCGCGCTGCTGCTGTTTCTGCAAGCCGCCGAAAAACAGGTCGAACAGGCCCTCGGCGGATGCTGCGCCAGGGCTAAGCGCAACCGAGCCCGCGAATGCCACGGCGGCGACAAGCATCATGCGGCGCCGCATGCGCTGATGGGCTAACTCTGTACGCAACGCTTACTCCACCCCACGCAACGAACACCGCTGAGGCGAGCGAGTGCCTCAGCGCGGGTAACCTTAATGCGCGATGGTAAACGAGCGGTGACCGCGGCGGCGGATGACCGAAAAGAAATGCGGTTCGGATCTGCGCAAGATGTTCGTCATGGCCGGACTTGACCAGGCTTGACCCGGCCATCCACGTCTTCGCGACGCCTCGGCAGAACTCGCTCGACGAGCGTCATCCGACGAGGAGACGGCAATCAATCGTTCAGGAACTCGCCGGCCTTGTAGAGCGAGCGAAAGGAAATGCCGGCTTGCGCAAACGTTTCGGTCGCGCCCTCGTCGCGGTCGACCATGGTGAACACCAGCACGATCTCGCCCCCGGCGTCGCGCACCGCTTCCACCGCCTTCAGCGCCGAGCCGCCGGTCGTGGTGACGTCCTCGACGATCACCACGCGCTTGCCCTGCAGGCTCTCGCCCTTGGCGAGACCCTCGACCGCGAGCTTTGCACCATGTTCCTTCGGCTTCTTGCGCACGAAGAACGCCGCGATCGGATGGCCCTTGATCCAGGACAGCTGCGCGATCGCGCCGGCCAGCGGCACCGCGCCCATTTCCAGGCCGCCGATATAATCGAGGCGATCGTCCCTCAGCGCCTCGAAGGTCAGTTCTGCAAGCAATGAGGCGCCTTCGGGATCGAGCATGGTCGGCTTGAGGTTGAAATAGAAGTCGCTCTTGCGGCCCGAGGCCAGCGTGATTTCGCCGCGGCCGAACGAGCGCTTGCGGATGATCTCGGCGAGGCGGGCGCGGGAGGCTGATTTGGACAAGGCGTTTTTCTCTTCTTAAGGGGCGGGCGCAATCTATCGGCGGACGGGCGCACATTCCAGAGCCGAAGTCGTGCCGTCAACAGCGCACAGGGGCGCCCCCTGCAAAGGACGGTTGTAGGGCCGACGGCTTCCGGGATACTGAGTAGCAAAGCTTTTCGCGGGGGAATGCCCAAAAATGACCATCGAACTCCACACCTGGAACACGCCGAACGGCCGCAAGATCAGTGTCGCGCTGGAAGAGATGGGGCTGCTGTACAAGGTGTTCCCGGTCAACATCGGCAAGGGCGAGCAGATGGCGCCTGCGTTTCTCGCGATCAGCCCGAACAACAAGATTCCCGCCATCGTCGATCCGGACGGCCCCGACGGCAAGCGCGTCAGCGTGTTCGAATCCGGCGCGATCCTGCTCTATCTCGGCGAGAAGACCGGAAAGTTCCTGCCCAAGCCTTTGGCCGACCGCATTCCGGTCTATGAATGGCTGATGTGGCAGATGGGCGGCTTCGGGCCGATGCCGGGGCAGGTGCATCACTTCATCGCGCTGGAGAACGAGCAGGAGCGCGCCTACGGCCTGAAGCGCTTTATGGCGGAGACGCGCCGGCTCTACGGCGTGCTGGATCGGCGTTTGGCTGACCGCGACTTTGTCGCTGGCCCCCTGTCGGTCGCCGACTTCGCCATCCTCGGCTGGGCCTGGCGGCATCCGCGCCACAAGGTGGAGCTTTCGGATTTCCCCCATGTCAAACGCTGGTACGAGGCGCTGATGGCGCGCCCCGCCGTCAGGCGCGGCATGGAAGCGAAGCTGGATTGAATCTGCTCACTCGCCCCGCCCTTTCGGAGGGGTGGGAAAGCTCAGTGCGCTTCGTCCCAATTGTCCGCCGCCCGCGCATCGACATGCAGCGGCACCGAAAGCAGCACGGCGGGGAAGGGCGCGTCCTGCATGGTGTGCTGCACCACCGGCAAGGTCGCGGCGACCTCGTCGTCGGGCACCTCGAAGATCAGTTCGTCGTGCACCTGCAAGAGCATCTGGGCCGACAGCTTCTTCTCGGCGAGCGAGTCCTCCATCCGCGTCATGGCGCGGCGGATGATGTCGGCGGCGGTGCCCTGCAGCCGGGCGTTGATGGCGGCGCGCTCGTTGAAGGAGCGGACCGAGGCGTTGCTGGCCTTGATATCCGGATAGTGGCATTTCCGGCCGAACAGCGTCTCGACATAGCCGTGGGTGCGGCAGAAATCCCGGGTCGAATCCATGTAGGCGCGGATGCCCGGGAAGCGCTCGAAATATCTCTTGATGTAGGCGGAGGCTTCCTCGCGAGCGATGCCGAGCTGGTTGGCGAGGCCAAAGGCCGAGATGCCGTAGATGATGCCGAAATTGATCGCTTTCGCCCGTCGGCGCACCTCGCTCGGCATGTCCTTGATCGGAACGCCGAACATTTCGGACGCCGTCATGGCGTGGATGTCGAGTCCGTCGCGGAACGCCTGCTTCAGCACGGGAATGTCGGCGATCTCGGCCAGGAGCCGCAATTCGATCTGCGAATAATCCGCCGACACAAGTTTGTGGCCCGGCGAAGCAATAAAGGCGCGGCGGATCTTGCGGCCGTCCTCGGTGCGCACCGGAATGTTCTGCAAGTTTGGTTCGTTGGACGACAGCCGTCCGGTGGTGGTCGCGGCCAGCGCGTAGGTGGTGTGGACGCGATGGGTCTGCGGATGCACGTAGGTCGGCAGCGCGTCGGTATAGGTCGATTTCAGTTTCGAGACCTGCCGCCACTCCAGGATCCTCTTGGCGAATTCGTTACCCTGTTCGGCGAGTTCGTCGAGGATCTGCGCCGACGTCGACCACGCGCCGGTCTTGGTCTTGGTGCCGCCGGGAATTGCCATTTTGCCGAACAGGATATCGCCGATCTGCTTGGGGCTGCCGACATTGATCGGTTCGCCGGCCAGTTCCTGCAGCTCCGCCTCGACCCTGGCCGCGGTCTGGGCGAATTCGCCCGACAGCCGCGACAGCACCTGGCGGTCGATCGAGATGCCGCGCCGCTCCATCCGCGCCAGCACCGAAATCAGGGGCCGCTCCAGCGTCTCATAGACCGCGGTCATGCGCTCGGCGACCAACCGCGGTTTCAACACGCGCCACAGCCGGAAGATCACGTCGGCATCCTCGGCCGAATAGGCCGTGGCCTTGTCGATCTCGACCTGATCGAAGGTCAGCTTGCCCTTGCCGCTGCCGGTCAGCTCGCCGTGGCTGATGGTGGCATGGCCGAGCCAGCGCTCGGCCAATGCATCGAGCCCGTGGGCGTTGCGGCCGGCGTCCAGCGCGTAGGACATCAGCTGCGCGTCGTCATGGTTGCGCAGGGTGACACCGTGCTGCGCCAGCATCACGGCGTTGAATTTGATGTTGAAGCCGATCTTCAAAATCCCTGCCGATTCCAGCAGCGGCCGCAGCACTTCCAGCGCGTCGCCGGTCTCGATCTGGTCGGGCGCAAGCCCGGCGGCAAACAGGCCCGAGCCATCGCCAGACTGCTTGTGGCCGAGCGGGATGTAGCAGGCGTCATTGGGCGCCAGCGCCAGGGCGATGCCTGACATCTCGGCCTGCATCGGGTCGATCGAGTTTGCCTTGGCCTCGATGGCAAAATGGCCGACATCGTGCACCCGCGCGATCCAGGCCTTGAGCTGATCGAGGCTTCGGATCGTCACGTATTTGCTGCGATCGATCCTTGTCTGGCGCGCTTCTTCCGCGCGGGCGGCGGCGAGCGCGTGCGGCGTGAGCACCACATTGGATTTGTCCGGCTTGCTCTGGCCTCTGCCGGCGGCAGGCGCGCTGCCTTTTGCGGTGGAGGGCGATGCAGCCGGCTCCAGGTTGCCGAAAAGGTCGCCTCCCGCCGCGCGCGGGGGCGGCGGAGGCGAGCCTGCCGAACGGCCGCTCGCCCCGCTCTTGTTGGCCGCATCCGCTTCCACATCCGCCGGATCGATCTGCGAATACTCGGCGACGCGGCGGGTCAAGGTGGCAAATTCCATCGCCTTCAGGAATGCGATCAGCTTGCGCGCATCGGGCTCGTGCACGGCGAGATCGGCAAGCGGCACGTCGAGCTTGACCTTGTCGTCGAGCAGCACCAGCTTTCGCGAAATTCTTGCCTTCTCGGCATTCTCGATCAGCGCCTCGCGCCGCTTCGGCTGCTTGATCTCGCCGGCGCGCAAGAGCAGCGTTTCCAGATCGCCATACTCGAGGATCAGTTGGGCTGCGGTCTTGACGCCGATGCCGGGCACACCCGGCACGTTATCGGTAGAATCGCCGGCCAGCGCCTGCACCTCGACCACCTTCTCGGGCGGCACGCCGAATTTCTCGATCACCTCGGGAATGCCGATGCGGCGGTCCTTCATGGTGTCGTACATGGTCACCTTGTCGGTGACGAGCTGCATCAGGTCCTTGTCGGAGGACACGATGGTGGTGGTCGCGCCGCGCTCGCCGGCCTCGCGGGCGTAGGTAGCGATCAAATCGTCGGCCTCGAAGCCGCCTTGCTCCAGGCAGGGCAGGTCGAAGGCGCGCACGGCTTCGCGGATCAGCGCGAATTGCGGGATCAGATCGTCCGGCGCCGGCGGCCGGTGCGCCTTGTAGTCGGGATAGAGCTTGTTGCGGAAGGTGACTTCCGACTTGTCGAATACGATGGCCAGATGGGTGGGGCGGTTGTCCGGCGGCATGTCGCGCAACAGCTTCCAGAGCATGTTGCAGAAGCCGAGCACGGCATTGACCTGCAACCCGTCGGATTTGCGGTTCAGCGGCGGCAGCGCATGGTACGCACGGAAAATATAGGAGGAACCATCCACCAGAAAGACATGGTCGCCCTTGGCGGGCGCTTTGGCGGCAACGGGCTTTGGCGAGGCTTTTGGGGCTGTTTTCGGCATGACCGAAATTTAGGGATTTTTGCTTGGGATTGACAGCCTCCGGGACCGGTTGTGCCGGGATTTTTCCCGCCGCGAGCGCTTTCCGGAACGGGTTGCGTCGGCGGCGGTTCCGTGAGCCCCTGCGACAACGGGTTGGACCCGAAAGGACCAGACATGACCGCGCAACTCGATGAGCTGACGGCGAAGCTGCGATCGGTCGAGGCCGAAATCGAGGCTGAACTGGCAAAGCGGCGGGAAGAGCTGCGCTTCCGCCTCGAGAACCGCCGGATCGTGTTCGAGAAGGAGGTGCTGCGGATCCACCGCGAGCTCAAGACGCGGGCGACGCGCTATCTGATCGATGCCAATCCGCTGATGATCCTGAGCGCGCCGGTGATCTATTCGCTTGTCGTGCCGATCGCGCTGGTCGACATCTGGGTCATGGCGTATCAGGCGATCTGCTTTCCCATCTACAAGATCCCGAAAGTGCGCCGCCGCGACTATCTGGTGTTCGACCGCCACCATCTCGCCTATCTCAACGTCATCGAGAAATTCAATTGCGCCTATTGCTCCTACGCCAACGGCGCGATCGCGTTCGTGCGCGAGGTGGCTTCGCGCACGGAAGTCTATTGGTGCCCGATCAAACACGCCCGCCGGATCCTCGGCCCGCACCCGCACTACCAGGGCTTTGCGGATTTCGGCGATGCCGAAGGGTTTCGCGGCAAACTCGAGGAAATGAAGGGTGGCGTGAAGATCGAAGAGGCGGGGTGATTGCGGTTCACTCAGGTCGTCATGCCCGGACTAGATTCGGGCATCCATCAAACTTTCAAGGAGTCTGGTGAATAGGATGGATTGCCGGGTCGAGCCCGGCAATGACGGATTGAGGTTTGGGCAGTTACTCCGCCGCCTGCAACGCGGGCCGCACCTTCTTCGGCGAGATCCAGAACGCCGCCGGGCGCTCGAACAGGAAATGGGCGCCGACCGCCAAAGCGGCGCGCCAGACCGCCAGCGCGCCGAGCACGCCGACGATGGTGACTACAAGCGAGATCGTGCCGATATCGTGGATCGGGCCTGCCCGCAGCAACAACGTGCGCGTCGCCGCCATCGGCAGGAAGAACGCAAGATAGATCACGATGGAATGCTCGCCGCAGAAGCGCAGGAAGCCGAGCCAATGGGCGCGTGCCAGCAGCGTGCCCATGATGACGATGGCGCAGGCGCCCGATAGCCCCAGCATCAGCGAGACCAGCGGCCATTCGCTGAAGCCGAACCAGACCAGGCTGCCGTTGACGAGCGCCCACAGCGCCAACCCGATGAGCGCCAGTGAAGGCCGCGCCCGCGCGCGGTCGGACAGCGCGAACACATACTCCGCGCAGAGATAGCCGGAATAGAAATAGACGAAGCGCGCGCCAAATTCGTCGATCACGGTCCAGCCGGTTTCGATGTGGGCGGCCTCCAGCAACGCCAGCACCGTCCAGATCAGGAGCGGCGGCATCTTCCGCGTCGCCTTGGTGACGACGAAAAATATCGGCAGCAGATAGATGAACCACAGCGTGCCGAACGGCTCGATGAAGGATTCAAGATACAGGAAACCGACATGCGCCCAGCTGCTCTCGGCGGCGAAGCCGGGGGCCTTGAAGCCGAACTGGATCGTTACCCACAGCACATAGAAATAGGCGAAGTGCACCACCTTGCGGTCGAGATAGGTGCGCCAGTCGCGGTCGATCACCACCGACAGGAACAGCCCCGAGATCAGGAAGAAGTCCGGCATCCGGAACGGCTTTGCGAAGGCGACCAGGACATGCATGAAACCGGTTTGCCCGGCGGCCAGTTCCACCCCCAGCACCGAATGCATCATCACCACCATGACGATGCAGATGCCCTTGGCGTAGTCCACCCAGTCGACGCGGCCGGCGGAGGCGGCCGCCGGCAGCGCGGGACGCTCGGTGACGGCGGATGTGCCTTTTCCTGTCATCGGTGTCCCTTTTCGGCGCTGCAAGCCTGCATCATCGAGCCCTTAGGTTTCATTCTCCTTTATTCATCCAAATGTCATGCCGGTTTCCGGAACCTTCGGGTTTCCCCTCGGCGCCAAATGCTTTAAGACCGCGTCAAAATCGGGCTGAAAATTAACCATTACCGACGGGTTGTTTGAGATGCGCATTGCCATGATCGGCACGGGCTATGTGGGGCTGGTTTCCGGCGCCTGCTTTGCCGATTTCGGCCACCAGGTCACCTGCGTGGACAAGGATGCCGGAAAGATCGAAGCCTTGCGCCGCGGGGAAATCCCGATTTTCGAGCCGGGGCTTGATGCGCTGGTGGCCTCCAATGTCAAGGCCGGGCGGCTCGACTTTACGACCGATCTCAAGGCTCCGGTCGCGGAAGCCGACGCGGTGTTCATCGCCGTCGGCACGCCGTCGCGGCGCGGCGACGGCCATGCCGACCTGAGCTACGTACATGCCGCCGCCCGCGAGATCGCCGGCGCGCTTTCCGGTTTCACCGTGGTCGTCACCAAATCGACCGTGCCGGTCGGCACCGGCGACGAGGTCGAACGCCTGATCCGCGAAGCCAATCCGGCGGCCGACGTGGTGATCGCGTCCAATCCGGAATTTCTGCGCGAGGGTGCGGCGATCCGCGATTTCAAATTCCCCGATCGCATCGTGGTCGGTACCTCGGACGAGCGCGGGCGCAAGGTGCTCGGCGATATCTATCGCCCGCTATCGCTCAACCAGGCGCCGGTGATGTTCACGGCCCGTCGTACCGCCGAATTGATCAAATACGCCGCCAATGCATTCCTCGCCACCAAGATCACCTTCATCAACGAGATCGCCGATCTCTCCGAAAAGGTCGGCGCCGACGTGCAGGAAGTCGCGCGCGGCATCGGGCTCGACAACCGCATCGGCTCGAAATTCCTGCATGCCGGCCCCGGCTTCGGCGGCTCATGTTTCCCGAAGGATACCCGCGCGCTGGTGAAGATCGCACTCGATCATGATGTGCCGCTGCGGATCGTCGAGGCCGTGCTCGCGGTCAACGACAACCGCAAGCGCGCGATGGCGCGTAAGGTCGCGAGCGCCGCCGGCGGCAGCCTGCGCGGCAAGATCGTCGCCGTGCTCGGCCTCACCTTCAAGCCCGACACCGACGACATGCGAGAGGCGCCGTCGATTCCGCTGATCACGGGGCTGCTCGACATGGGCGCCAGGGTGCGCGCGCACGATCCGGTCGGCATGGAGCAGGCGCGCCGCGAACTGCCCGACATCGTATATTGCGACGACCCCTACGCCTGCGTGCGCGGCGCCGACGCGATGGTGGTCGTGACGGAATGGGTGCAATACCGCACGCTGGATCTGGAGCGCCTGAAGAGCGAGATGGCTCACCCCGTGGTGGTCGATTTGCGAAACATCTATCGCCCCGAGGACATGGCGGCGCACGGTTTTGTCTATGAGAGCGTCGGCCGCCCGCCCGAACCGCGGGAGTAAGTCGCTTTCTTCCCTTCTCCCCCACGATACGAAGTATCGTGGGCGGATGAGGGGTCTGCATCCGCGGAGAGAGACCCCTCACCCGTCTTTCGCTTCGCCATGGCCGATGCAAGCATCGGCGTACATACTAAGAACGGCGGCCGCAGGCCGCCTGTGCCTCTCCCGCAAGGGGAGATGGGAAGAACCCAACCTGAGCTGCACTTGGCCCGCTCCTTCGATACGCCCTTACCCATCGACGTTGTCCTCGACGAGCTCGCGCGCGCGCTCGCGAGCCGTAACGTCGCGGTGCTGGTGGCGCCGCCCGGC
>NZ_JADGRI010000124.1 GCF_017881085.1 Bradyrhizobium sp. | reverse complement strand
GCGGCGTGGATAGGGACGGGTTTCGCTCATGTCGATCTTTCGCATAGCCATGAATCGAGTTTCGGCCACAGCCGCTTGATGGCGTTGGCGCCGGCGACCAGGCTGACGTGGCCGCCCTTGAGGATCACCTCTTCCTTGTCGGTCGAGCCGATTTTCTGGACCAATGGCTTGGCGGCATCGTAGGGTACGATGTGGTCGTGCTCGGCGACCGCGTGCAGGAACGGCACCTTGAGGCTGGAGATATCGGCTTTCCGCCCGCCGACCGACATGGTGTCGTTGTAGAGCTTGTTGTCCCACATCAGGTCTTTGGTGATGGTGCGGAAATACTCACCGGCCAGCGGCAGCGTGTCGGTCGCCCAGCGGTCGAACATGCGGTACGATTTGACATATTCGTCGTTCCAGATGTTTTCCCACAATTGCACCTGGCTCGCGGCGCGCGACGCCGGCCGCAGCATCTCGAACGATGACAGGATCATCTCGGGCGGAACGTTGCCGACGCTGTCGACCAGCCGGTCGACGTCGAAATAGCGCTTGTCCGAAAAATTCTGGAACAGCTTCATCTCGCGGAAGTCGACCGGCGTGGTGAAGCAGATCAGGTTCTTCATCGGTCCGCCGGCGAAGATCGAGCCGTAGAGCAGCGACAGCACGCCGCCGAAGCAATAGCCGATCACGGTGATGTCGGTCTCGCCGGAATCTCGCTGCACATGGCGCACGCAATCCGGAATGAAGTCGAGGACGTAGTCCTCCATCCGCAATGACTTCTCCTCCGGCTTCGGCGCGGTCCAGTCCAGCATGTAGACGTCGTAGCCCCGCTTCAGCAGAAACTCGATGAAGCTCTGGCCCGGCACCATGTCGAGGATGTAGCCGCGGTTGGTGGTCGCCATCACGATCAGGATCGGCACCCGGTAGATTTCATCCGCGATCGGCCGATAGTGATAGAGATTCATGGTGCCGCGGACGTTCAGGATGTCCTTCGGCGTCGATCCGAGCGACGGCCCCGAGGAGGCGATATATTCGACGCCCTTGATGCTGCGCTGGATCGCGCGCTGCACCTCGGACTGGATCCGCTCCGGGAGCGATGCCAGATCGAGGCCAGCAGGCGCGTTCATTTTGGCGCTCCACCAGCGGAAGGCGGACGTTTGGTCCGTGGCGGTTTTGGCGCAGCCGGATACGAGCTGCCCGCTGCGCCGGCATTGTTGTGGAGCTGATGCAACTGGGCCTTGATCTCGTTCAGCTGCCCTTCGATCCCCTGCAGGCGCTCGGCGATCCCGACCATCTGCGCCCGGCTCGGCAGGTTCATGTTGGCGAGATATTTTTCCATCATGTCGCCGAGCTGCTTCTGCGCGCCCGCCGAGACCCCGCCGACCTGATTGACGACCTTGCTGATTTCGGGCGACTCCAGCGCCTTGCTGGCGAAGGCGTTGAATCCCTTCTCCATCTCGCCGACCATGTTTTGCCAGATCGCGACCGGATCGTTGCTCTTGTCTGCCATTGGCGCCCTCCGGCATGATCGCGAGTATCTCGCTTGTTTTGCAGCATACCACACTGTTGCGGCGGGACGGTCAACATTGCGGCCGCCGATTTGCCCGGCCGGGAAGCCTTCTGCAGCGCGAAAAACCATGTCATAGAGTCATCATCGCACTCCCAGTCCTGAGGGAACAGCCAAGGTGAATTCACCCGCCCATCAGCCGCCGCAGATCGCCCACGTCAACGGCATCGACCTCTGTTACGAGATCTTTGGCGACGCCAATGCGGAGCCGATGCTGCTGATCATGGGTCTCGGCGCCCAGATGGTGCTGTGGGACGACGATTTCTGCAGCCAGCTCGCCGCGCGCGGGTTTCGCGTGATCCGTTTCGACAACCGCGACATGGGCAAGTCCAGTCACCTCTCCGGCGGCGGGCGCCTGACCCCGATGGAACTGCTGAAGCAGCGGTTTCTGAAAATCCCGGTCGTGGCACCCTACAATCTGCGCGACATGGCCGAGGACACCGTCGGGCTAATGGACGCTCTCGGCATCAGGTCGGCGCATGTGGTCGGCCTCTCGATGGGCGGCATGATCGCCCAGGAAATCGCAATCTCGTTTCCGCAGCGGGTGCGCTCGCTGACCTCGATCATGTCGACGACCGGAAACCCCCGCATTCCGCCGCCGTCCCGGGCAGCCCTCGCACTGCTGATGGAACCGGCGCCGACCACCAAAGAGGAATTTCTGGCGCGCTTCCAGAAGACCTGGAAAGTGCTGCGGGTCGGCAGCTTTCCGGAGGACGAAGCACTCGACCGTTCGCGGGGAGAACGCATCTATGCCCGCGGACCCAACCCGGCCGGCCGCGCGCGCCAGCTCCGCGCCATCCTCGCCTCCGGCAGCCGCAAGGAGCGGCTGCGTCAGGTCAAGGCGCCCACCCTTGTCATCCACGGCACCGTCGATCCCTTGGTGCACCCCGCCGGCGGCAAGGACACCGCGGCCTCCATCCACGGCGCGAAACTGTTGATGATCGAAGGCATGGGACACGCGCTGCCGATCCCGATGTGGCCGCGGGTCATCGACGCCCTCGACCAGCATGCTCACGCGGCGGCGGCGAAGGCGATGCATTAGACAAAAACAACCAGACAGGGAGGATGAAATGAAACTGGAAGGCGGATGCTATTGCGGCCAGGTGCGCTACGTGGCCGAGGGCGAGCCCATGATGAAGGCGCAATGCCATTGCCGCGAATGCCAATATATTTCGGGCGGCGCCCCCAACATGTTCATGCTGATGCCAGTCGGCGGATTCAGCTACACCAGGGGTACGCCCAAGCAATTCACCCGCAGCGATCTCGAAGGCGCGGTGACGCGGGAATTCTGCGCCGAATGCGGCACGCATCTCACCACACGGCGGCCGGGGCTGCCGGCGGTGATCCTGAAGGTCGGCACGCTCGACGATCCCGGCCTCTACGGCAACCCGCAGATGGCGATCTACACCATCGACCAGCAGGCGTTCCATCAGATCCCCGAGGGGATTCCGACCTTTGAAAGGCTGCCGAAGAGATAGGACGCCGTAGCCCGGATGGAGCGAAGCGTAATCCGGGTTTCGTCCAACGCAGTGGTCCCGGATTACGCTTCGCTCCATCCGGGCTACGCTGGTCTTAGCTAGCCGCCCGCCCACACGTCGAGCACATAGCGATTTTTCGCGCCGAGCTCGTCGATCCAGCGCTGAGCGGCACCGGCATCGCTGCCCGAGCGTTCGCGATAGATCGCGACCAGAGCGGCCTTGACGTCGGGCTCCATTCTGCCGCCGTCGCCGCAGACGTAGACGATCGCGCCCTGCTCGATCAGGCTCCAGACGCGGTCCTTTTTCGCCGCGACCAGATGCTGCACATAGGTCTTTGGCCCCTCCGCGCGCGAGAAGGCGGTGTGCAGTTCGGTGATGCCGGCGGCTTCGAACGCCGTAAGCTCGTCGGCATAGAGAAAATCCTGTTCGGGATGGCGGCAGCCGAAGAACAGCATGGCGGGGCCGAGGCTCGCACCTTTGGCCTTCAGCGCCGCGCGCTCCTGCAGGAAGCCGCGGAACGGCGCCAAACCTGTTCCGGGGCCGATCATGATGATCGGCATCGAAGCATCATCGGGCAAGCGGAAGCCGGCCTTGGTTTCGCGCACCGTGGCATAGACGGTTTCGTTCTCGCGGCGGCCGGCGAGATAATTCGAGCAGACGCCCTTGTAGACGCCGCGGCCTGAACTCGCGAGGCCTTCGACCACGGCGACGGTGACGCTGCAGCGCGACCGATCGACCGACGGCGACGACGAGATCGAATAATACCGCGGCGCCAGCAGCGACAGCATTTCGAGATAAGCGTGGAACGGAAGCTCGCACGCGGGGTGCTCCTCCAGAAGATCGAACACCGACTTGCGCTTGCCCAGGATTTCGGCGCGATAGCGTTCGCTCGAGGCGGCATCGTCGCCGAGATAGGCCACGAGCTTCGGTTTTGTAACCGGACAACGCGTGTGCTCCGACATGATCTGGATCTGCTTGCGGGTCGCGACCTGCTGCAGCTCGACGAAATCCGTCAACAGCCGCCCGACCGATACGGCATCGCCGACCGGCAATTGCGCGCGGCGGCCTTCGGCCACCTGCAGCCGGATCTGGTCGGCCGGCAGAAACCCGAACCGGCGCGCCACGGCATCCACCAGCGCCGGGTCATTGCGCGGCACCACGCTGAGGTGATCGCCGACCCGGTAGCTGATATCAGGCGGCAGTTGCACCTCGATGTGCCGGGTGGACCTTGCGGAGGCATTGGCGCCGGTCTTGTTCTGCAATTCGCGGTTGATCAGGACCTTCATCGGCGAAGCGCCGCCGAGCGCGACAACGGCGCTGGACACCGACGGCGCCACCGGCTCGATCCGGTAAAGCGGTTCATCCTCGGCGCTTCTGCTGAAGGCCTGCTCGATGCCGAATTCCCTGGTCGCCAGCGGTGCCAGCTTGGCGAACCAGCTGTCGAACTCGCCGTCGAGATCGCTGCGGGCGTCGCCCTCGCCGCGCGCATACACGGCCCGCGCCCCATGCGCCGCCAACCGCTCGTCGATCAGCCGCGGGATCGACTGATAGGTCGCGGCCCAGTCGCTGTTACCACAGCCGAACACCGCGTAGCGCAGCTTTGCAAAGGCATCCTTTGGCAGGTCACCGCGAAGCCAGTTCACAAACTGCGTGGCGTTGTCGGGCGGCGCGCCGTTGTAGGAAGCGCAGAAGATCAGCACACCGCCTTGCTCCGGCAATTTGCCGGCGTAATCGTCGAGGGCTGCGAGTTTGGTCGCAAACCCATTGACCTCGGCGAGATCGGCGACGCGGGTCGCGAGCTCTTCCGCCGTACCGAGGTTCGATCCGTAGAGCACGAGCAGCGGCGTATTGTGTCCCGGACGGGCGCGCGCGCGGGCTGCCGCAGCGACCGGCGCGGCCGCGGCAGTCGCGCCGGTATGAGTACCGCGCTCCCTCTCGCTGCGCGGGCGGACCTTGATCTTGAATCCGTCCGGCTTGATCGTCAGCGTTTCCTTCAGGTGCATCTGGTAGCGATTGATGTCGATCAGCCTGAAGCGCTGCAGGATCATGCCGATCGCGAGCGCCGCCTCATGCATCGCAAAGCCGCGGCCGATGCAGGCGCGCTGGCCGTTGCCGAACGGCTTCCAGGCATTGACCGGGCGCGCGGCCTCGGCCTCGCGGCTGAAATTCTCCGGATCGAACGCGTCGGGATTGGGTCCCCAGACGCTTGGATCCCGATGCAGCGCCAGCACCAGCACCGTGATAAACGTGTTCTTCTTGAGCTTGTATTGGCCGCCGATGGTCTCGTCCTTGAGTGGCGCAATCCCGTAGGCCGGCGCGGGCGGCCATAGCCGCAGCGCCTCTTTCAATATCTGCGTAATGTAGGTGAGTTGCGTCACTTGCTGATAGGTCGGCCTGGCATGGATGTCGGGCCCGAGCACGCGATCGACTTCCTCGTAGGCCTTCTTGAGCACGTCGGGATGTTTCAGCAGTGCATAGAGCGTGCACGACAACAGCCCGCTAGTGGTTTCGTGCCCCGCGATCAGGAAGGTGTTGATCTGGTAGCGGATGTTGACGTCGTCGAGCTGCCCGCCGCTGGAGCGGTCGACGCCGGTCATCATGGCCGCCAGCATGTCCTTCTTGTCGGAGGCCGCCTCGGCGTTCTTGCGGCGTTCGGCGACGATCTCGTCGACCATCTTGTTCATGAAGGCGACATCGGCGGCGAGATCGCGCCTGCGCTTCTGCATCCAGAGATTTTCCAGCGGCAGGCCGCGGATCATCATGATGGTCTCGAGCGAGCGTACCAGTGACTCCACGAAGGGATGATAGTCGCGGCGATAGAACGAGTTGAACCGATAGTCGAAGCCGCACAGCCCGATGGTATCGAGCGTCAGCGCGGTCATGTCGTGAACGACGTCGATCTCCTCGTCGGCGTTGAGCCGTTCCCATTTCTTGACCAGTTGCTCGGCGATGTCGACCATGCTCGGGTGATAGGACTGCATGGCGCGGTTGCCGAACGGCTGCAGCAGGATGTTGTGCGCCTTGCTCCAGTTCGGCTCGGTCGTATCGGCGGTGAACAGGCCGTCGCCGCCGATCGCGCGCACCCGGCGCAGCGGTCCGCGCACCGTCTTGTCGAAACGCTTCTCGTCAGAGAGCTCGTTGACGAGGTCGTGACCGGAGACGATGACCAGCGGCGCGCCCATCATGTCGAGCCAGAAGATCGGGCCCAATTCCCTGGCCAGCCGGGCCAGATTTTGAACCGGCGCGGTCGAATCCAGCGACAGCATGTTGCCGACCACCGGCTTGGTCGGCGGCTGCGGAATCGGGCTCAGTCGGTTGGTCGACGCCATTTTCGATTATTTCCCCTGCCTCACTTGCAACCGGCCACACTCTTACATTGCGAGCGAAGCGATCCAAGAACCGTCATTCCGGGTTGGTCCGAAGGACCAGACCCGGAACTCGGGATTCTCCGATGTGCAATTGCACATCGTAGCTCGATGCTTCGCATCGCCCCGGAATGACGGCACAAGTCGCTTCGCTCCTCGCAATGACGGTGTGAGGCCGGTCCCTACCCGAATCGCTTTCTACGCCATTCGATCAGCTTGGCGCTGACCACGTCCGGCTTTTCCTGCTGCGTCCAATGGCCGCTGCCGCGAACCAGATACTTTTCCAGATCGGGCACGATCTTCTCCATGCCGTCGGCCGCCGAAGGCGGGAGCACGTGATCGTTTTCGGCCATGATCATCAGCGCCGGCACCCGAATGGTATGGTCGAGCCCGGCCGCGCGCTGCCAGTTGCGCGACATGTTGCGGTACCAGTTGATGCCGCCGGTGAAGCCGGACTTGGTGAAGGTATCGACGAACACCCGCTTTTCCTCCGGCGACAGGATCGGCGTGCGCGGATCGTGTTTGGCGTCGTAACCGGCGATCATCTGCGGAAACGCCAGATTGAGCCGGGGCGAGGCGCCGACGCCGGCGACCGGCTGTTCGGCCGGCGCGTCGTCGCTGCGCGGGACCGGTTTGCGCATGAAGGCATCAAACGTCTGCTCGACCCGGCCGTTGAAGATCTTGTCGGCCTCGCGCGCGGGGTTTTGAAACTGCACGATGTACATTTGATCGCCGAACCGCTTGCGGAACAGTTCGATCGGGTCGGCCGGTGCGCGGTCCATGTGCGGGGTGTTGATCCCGACGACGCCGGCGACGCGAGCGAGATGCCGCAACGGCATCTGCCAGACGACAAAGCCGCCCCAGTCATGGCCGACGAAGATCGCCTTGTCGATCTTGAGATGGTCGAGCAGGCCGACGAGATCGCCGGTCAGATGCTCTATGTCGTAATCTTCCACGGGCTCCGGCCGGTCGGTCGAGCCGTAGCCGCGCTGGTCCGGCGCGATCACGCGAATGCCGGCCTCGCCCAGCGCCTTGATCTGGTGGCGCCAGGAAAACGCAATCTCCGGCCAGCCGTGGCAGAGAACCACCGGCGGCTTGTCGGTTTTCGGGCCGGCCTCGTAATAGCCCATCCGAATCCCGTTGGTCTGGGCGAACTGCAGCGGCGGCATTTCAATCATGGTCAACTCACTTGTTACCGGGATCAACTCGCCGCGCTCTTTAGATCGGCCGGCGGCGCGAACGCGGCTTCGAGGTTGGCAAATTCCTCCGGCAGCATGTCACAGAGCACCTGGACATGCGGAATGATGTTGGCGCCGGAAATGAAACCGAAATCCAATTGATCCCGGTAGCTCTGCACGGTGATGTTGAGCGCAAGCCCATGGGTCGAGATCGACACCGGGAAGATGTGCAGCAGTTCCGCGCCCGCCGCATACAGCGTCTGCCGCGGCCCCGGCACGTTGGAGACCGTGATGTTCGCCGCCGGCGGCAGCACGTCCGACAGGCTGGAGCGGCTGTACAACAGCGCGAGAATCTGGACCAGGATCGGCGCACCCAGCATGGAGACGTTGGAAACCTGCGGCATCAAGGCCCGCAACGGATGCGACATCTCCTTGGATTTGGTGGATTGCGCGATGATCGCCTGCAGCCGCGCCTTGGGATCCTCGATATTGGTGGCGATCGAGCAGATCATGCCGAACACCTGGTTGTTGGCGTCGGTGTTGCCCTCCTCGCGCAGCGAGATCGGCACCGCGGCCGTCATCGATTTCGCCGGCAGCGCACCGCGCTCCGAAAGATAACGCCGCACCACGCCGCTCGAGACCGCCAGCACCACGTCGTTCAGCTTGCCGCCGGCCTGCTTGGCCAGCGCCTTGGCGCGGGAGAGCGGAATCGATACGCCGGCAAAGCTGCGTTCCGACGAGATCGACTTGTTCAGGACGGTCGGCGGCGACATCATGCTGGCGATACTGTCGCGCGATTTCGGATCGGAGATTTTTCCGACCACGTCGGAGACGCTCTTCAGCATGGTCGGAATGCTGCCGGTGAACTTCACCGCATTCTCGATCTGGAACATCGCGTTGTCGAACAGGATCGATCCGAGATCGCTTTTTCCGGAGCGCGGCAGGTCGATGCCCTTGGCGGCCGCCGACGCATCGAACGGCTGGGTCCAGAGCTGCTGGTAGGAATCCAGCAGATTGGCGGCGATGTCGCGCGGCTCCTGCCCGACCTTGGCGCGCGCGGTCGGTGGATCGATCTTTCTCGGGATCGGCGTCACGTCGTAGATCATGTTGGTCAGCGCCGCGCCTGCGCCGCCGTCGATGCAGGCGTGATGCATCTTGGAGTAAAGCCCGATCTCATTGTCCTTCATGCCTTCGAAAACGTAAAACTCCCACAGCGGACGGGCGCGGTTGAGAAGTTTGGCGTGCATCCAGCCGACGATGCGCTCCAGCGTGGCGCGATCGTGTGGCGCCGGAAGGCTGCCGCGGAAGATATGGCGGTCGATATCGAACTGGTCGTCCTCGACCCAGGAGGGATGATCGATATCGAGCGGCGCCTTTTCCAGCCGCGCTTTGAGGATCGGCGCGACGTGCAGCCGCGAGGCGATCATCGCCTTGAAGTCCTCGAAGAAGTCGCCCTTGTAGTCCTCGGGCAGGCGGAAGATCGCCATGCTCCCGACATGCATCGGCATTTCCGGCGTTTCCAGATAGAGAAACGACGCGTCCATCGAGGACAGCTTTTTCGCCTCACCCATAGTTCCCTCCCGCTATCGATCGCGCGGCGCCTTGGTGGCGCTTCTGGCGTTCAGACGGTCCCGTTTTCAGGACATTTAATCAGGATTGTGCATTTTCCGGGGGCGCATACGCAATGGCAAACGGCCCCGAACGATCAAATTGCCGGAATTGGCCTTCCCCTTGCGCCAGGCGATCGGCCACCGCCCACAGCGCGGCCGGGTTCACCCCGAGCCCGACATGACTCGCAAGGTGCACCTCGATGTTTTCGGCGGTTGCGGAAGGGCGCAGCAGGCAGGTTCGCCAGTTCACGATGCCATCGCTGCGCGAATAGATCGACGTGGTCGGAACCGGAAGGTCGCCGGCAATGGCCTGGCGAAGCTCGGAATTGTCCTCGACCGCTTCGCCCGACAGCGCCTCGTAAAGCCGCGTGGCGTTGGTCGCTCTGACGTCGTTGGCGAACGGGCTTCCCAGCGTCACGACATATCGCACCATCTCCGGCGCCTGCAGCGCCAGGTCGCGCGCATAGACGCCGCCGAGGCTCCAGCCGACCAGCGAGACCTTGCGGGAGGTGGCAGCGTAAATCTCGGCAAGCCGGTCGCGAAGGGCGGCGCGCATGCGCGAAATGCCGCCGGTGTTGCGGCCCATCCGCCACGCGTAGGAATCGTACCCGAGTTCAGACAGATATCTGCGCATCGGCGCCATCGACAGGTCGCTGGCGAGGAAGCCCGGCAATGTCAGGACCGGATGACCGTCGCCCCGCGGCGCGCGCATCAACAGCGGCGAAAGCAGAAGGCTGGCGTTGAATTCGAAAATGCCCCGCGCTTCGGCGAGCAAGAGGCCGAGACCCGGCGGACGCAGCCGTTCCGAAGGCGGAGGATCGCTTCCGTCAACCGGCATCGCTATTTCTTGTCGCTGGATTTCTTGCCGCCGAGGCCTGCCATGGTCACGAACATGTCCTGGAATCGCTCGGCGATCTTCGGATCGAAGGTGAACCAGCTCTGCATCAGCGCTTCCGGAGACACCTTTTCGATGTTGGCCATCATCTGCTTCTGGAGGTTGTCCATGACCGCGGTCTGCATCGGCTGCACATCCGGCAACCCGAAGAACTGCCGGGCTTCCAGCGGCGTGCAGTCTATTTCAACGTTAATCTTCATGTCCGCTCCTGACGGCATTTGACGGCTTGTCACAGTATCGACACGATGGACCATGCGACGCAAGCGACCTTAAGGCTAAGGCGCTGTTCCCGCCCTCGATTCGGCGGATATGGTCAACCGAAACGCTCGACGGCAAAGGGGCCGGGATCGGCAAAAGGCGTCTCACCGGTCATCATTTCCGCCAGCAGCCGGCCGGTCGCCGGACCCAGCGTCAGGCCGTGGTGCTGGTGGCCGAAATCGAACCAGAGCGAGGGGTGGCGCGGCGCCCTGCCGATCACCGGCAGCATATCCGGCAGGCACGGCCGCGCGCCCACCCAAGGGGTGGCGTCGATCGCCTCACCCAGCGGAAACAATTGGCGCGCCCGCGGCAGCGAGCGCTGTAGCTGGATAGGGGTCGGCGGCGCATCGCGGCGGGCGAACTCCACGCCGGTGGTGAGACGAATGCCGCGGTTCATCGGCGCCAGCAGATAGCCGAGATCGGTATCGAGCACGGGATGATGCAGTACCGCATTGCCGCGCGGCGCAAGATGCAAATGATACCCGCGCTTGACACCGAGCGGGATGGCATAGCCGAGCGGCCGAAATACCTGATCGGACCACGGCCCCAGCGCCACCACGGCTTCGCGCGCGACCACGGCTCCGTCGGGTCCGGCGAGCCGCCAGCCGGCGACATCCCGTTGAAGCGTTCGCGCGTCGCCGACGCGAAAGCGTCCGCCCTTGCGCTTGAACAGCGCCGCATAGGCCTTTGCGAGCCCGCCGGGATCGGGAACGAATCCGGGCGCGGGCAGATACACCGCGCCCGCAAATTCTCCCGTCAGATTGGGCTCGCGCGCCGCGATCGCTTTTGCATCGAGCACCTCGCCCGCGACGCCGTACTGCCTGGCGCGCTCCAGTTCGGCGCCCGCGTTTGCAAGCGTCGCATCGGAGCGAAACAGCTTGATCCAGCCGGTCCGCCGCAACAACTCCGGCACTCCGGCCTCCGCGATCAGCGCCTCATGCTCGATCAGGCTGCGCCGGATCAACGGCAACTCGGCAAGCGCGCTGTGCAGCATCCTCTCTTTGGAGGATGCAAGATAATAGCGCAGCAACCACGGCAGGAAGCTCGGCAGATCCGAGAACCGGTAGCGCACCTGCGGCGCGCTGTTGACAGCGTATTGCAGGATCTGCCGGAAATCCCGCGGAAACATGTAAGGAAAAACCGAAGCGCATTCGATCAGCCCCGCATTTCCATGGCTCGTCTCTTCACCGGCGAGTTCGTGCCGGTCGACCAGGATGACGTCCCGCCCCCGCTGCTGCAAATGCAAGGCGGCGCTGACGCCGACCATCCCCGCACCCAGTACGAGGACATCGGCCTTTAGTTCCGCCATCCCGCACTCCGAAAGTTCGATGTCACGCGCGCGCTCTCGCCGCCTAGACTGAAGCTAGCGATTGCGGCGGCGTCGCGCAAACCGGCCTGGCTTCAGGGGAAATCGCGCTTGCGCGGCGGCCAAACACTCTGGCAACATGGATCGGCCGGAGCCGTCCGTTATGCGGAAACGAACACTGCGCCAAAGCGGAGAACAAGAACAAATGTCGGTACGTCAAAGCTTGCTTGCAGCGACCATCAGTCTAGTCGTCGCTTTTGCGATGTCGCCGGCTTCAAGCCAGACGCTGCGCTACGCCAACCAGGGCGACCTCAAATCGCTCGACCCCTACACGCTCAAGGAAACCACCACCATCGCGCATCATGCCCATGTCTATGAAGGCCTGACCACCCGCGACAAGGAATTGAAGATCGTCCCGGCGCTGGCGGAAAGCTGGGAAACGCCGGAGCCGACCCGCTGGCGCTTTCACCTGCGCAAGGGCGTCAAATTCCACAATGGCGACCCCTTCACCGCTGACGACGTGATCTTTTCCGCCGATCGCGTGCGCGCCAAGGGCTCGAATTTCGGGACCAACGTTCCAGCCGACGCCAAGTTCATCAAGATCGACGACTACACCGTCGATGTGAAGCTGGACTCGCCGAACCCCATTCTGATTTCGCAATGGGATGCCTGGTACATCATGGACAAGAAGTGGTGCGAGGAACACAACTCCGTTGCCCCGACACCCGCCTCGGCAACCACGCCGAGCTACGCCTCGCTCAACGAAAACGGCACCGGCCCCTTCTACATCGAGAGCCATCAGCCCGGCGTAAAAACCGTATTCAAGCCCAATCCGAACTGGTGGCGCAAGCCCGAGCATAATCTCAAGGAAATCATCTTTACCCCGATCGGCTCCGATGCGACGCGGGTCGCCGCGTTGCTGTCCGGAGAGGTCGACGTCATCGAGCCGGTTCCAATCCAGGATATCGCGCGGGTGAATGCCAGCGGCAACGCAACGGTCATGACCGGACCGGAACTGCGCACGATTTTCCTCGGCATGGACCAGGTCCGCGACGAATTGCTGTATTCCAACGTCAAGGGCAAAAACCCCTTCAAGGATATCCGCGTCCGCGAGGCGTTCTACAAGGCGGTCGACATCGAGCTGATCAAGAACCGTGTGATGCGCGGGCTGTCGACGCCGTCGGCGCTGATGGTCGCGCCGCAGTTGTTCGCGCTCTCGAAGGATTTCACGCGGCCGAAATTCGATCCCGACGGCGCCAAGAAGCTTTTGACCGAAGCAGGTTACCCGGACGGTTTCGAAGTCACGCTGGATTGTCCGAACGACCGTTACGTCAATGACGCCGCGATCTGCCAGGCGGTGGTCGGCATGCTGGCCCGGATCGGCGTCAAGGTAACCCTGTTGGCGCAACCCAAGCAGCTATACTTCGCCAAGGTGCTTAAGCCTGGCGGTTTCCAGACTTCGCTTTTTCTCTTGGGCTGGACCCCGGCGACGATGGATTCCCAGAACGTTCTTTACGACATCATGGGCTGCCGCGAGGACCCGAAATCCCCGCGCGGCGAAGCCAATCTCGGCGGCTACTGCAACAAGAAGCTCGACGCGCTTGCCGACCAGGTCCTGCTTGAGACCGACACGGCCAAGCGAGACCAGTTGATCAAACAGGCATTCGAAATCGAGGCGAACGACTATGGATATATCCCGCTTCACCAGCAGGCTCTGGCGTGGGGCGTGTCGAAAAAAGTGAAACTGACCCAGCGCGCAGACAACCAGGTCCTGCTGTACTGGGCGTCCAAACAGGAGTAGGCAATTTCAGCATACCGTCCCGGTGGCTTCGCGCTTCCGGGACTTTTCGTTTCGGGCTCGCGATCCAAGTCGGCTGTTGCCGACTTGGAACTCCAAATCCGCCGAACTCGGGTATACCCGAGTGCGGTTGATGCGCGCCCCGTCAGAAAAGAAGTGAAAGGATCACATGCTCGCTTTCACTCTGCGCCGGGCGATCCAGGCCATCGGCGTCATGATCGCGGTCGGGATCATCTCGTTCTCGATGTTCCGTTTCGCCGGCGATCCGGTCAACCAGATGGTCGCCATCGACACCTCGGCCGCCGAGCGCGCCGAGATCCACAAATCCCTTGGGCTTGACGATCCCGTGCCGGTGCAGTTCGCGCGTTATCTGGCAAACGCCGCGCAATTCAAGTTCGGAGTATCGTATCAGTTCCGTCAGCCGGTCGCGAGCCTGCTGAAAGAACGAATGCCGGCAACGCTGGAGCTTGCGATCTGCGCCACCGTTCTGGCGGTGGTATTCGGCATCCTGATGGGCGTCTATTCGGCGCTGCGGCGCGACTCGCTGCTGGCGAAAGTTTTCCAGGCGATTTCGCTGATCGGAATCTCGCTGCCGACC
>NZ_JADGRI010000123.1 GCF_017881085.1 Bradyrhizobium sp. | reverse complement strand
GCGGCTGCCGCGCTCGCGCGCCCACAAACAGATCAAGGAAGTCGAGCTTCCGTTCGAGGACGAGAAGTTCAGCTATCTCGCGCTGACCCGCGCCGCGGTCTCGCTGCATCCCGCCCGGGTGCTGGCGCAGCCCGTCGCCACCAAGATCGAAGTGACGGCAAGACTTTGCAGCGCCGAGGCCTCGCCATCGCAAAGATGCCCCACCGCGCCAAGTCGGGCTGCGCCCGCGCCCGCCGCTGGCGCTGGGGCGATGCCGTGATGGAGGAAGACTAGGCGTTTACCCGCAATTCGGGCCTGATTGGTATGGCTTTCTCTATGCCGCCATGCCGCGACAGCGACCAAATTTCGCTTCGCAGCGAAATGACGCGGCGTGCCAGCAACGGAAATGGGAACGAAACAGTGCGCCCTGGGCGCATGCGCATTCCATAACGAATAACTCCGCCGAACCGTCGACAACCTTTCCCCGCCTCGCCTAGGGACGAACCTTCAAAGCACGAGGCGACAGAGGGATGTGAAAAGTCTTGAAACCTGCGATTTCAGGAAACCCCATCGCCGCTTCAGCAGACACCAATGCCAGAACTGCAGCCGGGACCTCTCCATTGACCAGCCGATTGATTGCCGTTGTTTGACTCTTGCTAAGTTGGACTTCAGTTGCCCCGGCGGCCACGATCGCCGTCCTGACCCCGCCGTTAGACGCAGAATACCTGTCATCAATTGCAATCGTCTTGCCGGTCAGATCGGACACCGACTTGATCTCGGGACGAGCCATCAGAACGGCAACCAGAAGGTCCGTGTCATTTGCTGAAGGGGATTTGAGCTTTTCAGTATTGCGGAAACCGTCTCCGTCGTTCGCCCTGATGTCGGAGGCCGCGGTCGCGACCGTCATACGATCAGCTACGTCGGCCGCGGCCGCCACCTGTGCCTCGATCGTTCTAGTGTTGGAATCACGATGGCCGACGGTCGGAAGCGCCCCCACGAGCCTTACGTGCGTTGTACTGGATTCCGTAGCGGCAACGTCGCCCGGGGGCCGCGATCGCGTCTTCGGTGGACTCGTAGGAAGCCCGACGCGGGACGCCGGAAGGGCAGCTTTCGCCGACTTTGTCTTGGGTATTGACGTCTTACCTGAAAGACGCGCCCCGTGATGGGCGTCGGCGGACGGCGACTTGGTCTTCCGTACGCTTGCGGATTTGACCTCCCCAGCCGTGGACTTGATCCTGAATGAGGCTAAATTGATCGGCGGCCCAACTGTCCTCTCGAGACACGCGAACCCCTTCGTGGCAGGGCATATTCCCGTGGCCACCTGCGGCGGGACCTGGCGGCTACAACCAACCAGGGTTGCAGCCAGCGCGCCAATGAAAAGCGTTCTCAAGCAATCCTCCTAAAGAGGTTGAGCTCCACCCGCAATTCTTGCTGCGTAATGTTTTTCGCGCTGGTCGACTATGAGTCGTATGGAAATCTTAACTGGACTTTAAGCGTCGCGGGCCTGCCGCGAGAAGTTCCGGTATAGTTAATGGCATCGCTACGCTCCGGTAACGCGAGAGCAAGCAGCGCCGTGGCCGTCGTCGCAGAGCTTGTCGCCGGCGCGCCGCCGCGACCGCACGGACAAGCCCATTCAAGAAAAACCATGGTCCGGGCCATCTCCCGGCTTCGCGGCGCTGCGGTGCGGTGCCGCGGAGGCCCTTGAACTTCCCGAACTCCCGTAGCGACCAACCCGCGCAGCCCCCATATCGGGGCCGCAGACGCGCGCCGATCTTTCCTCTAGGCTGCGCGCCGGTCGTCTCATCAGGAGTCCTCGTCATGTCATCGGGCTGGATCGTTCTTGGCATCCTCGTCATTCTCGTTCTCTTCGCGTTCGGCGCCTACAATCGCCTCGTCACGCTCAGCCAGCGGGTCGGCCAGGCCTTCGCCGACATCGACGTGCAGCTCAAGCAGCGCCACGACCTGATTCCGAACCTGGTCGAAACCGTGAAGGGTTACGCCGCGCACGAACGCGGCACGCTGGACGAGGTGATCAAGGCCCGCAACTCCGCGATTTCCGCGCAGGGGCCGGCGCAGGTATCGGCGGCGGAAAACCAGTTGAGCGGCGCACTCGGCAGGTTGATCGCGCTGTCGGAGGCCTATCCGGACCTCAAGGCCAACGCCAACTTCCAGCAGCTGGCGAGCGAATTGTCCGACATCGAGAACAAGATCGCCGCCAGCCGCCGCTTCTTCAACAACGCGGTCCAGGAATACAACACTGGAATCCAGCAGATGCCCGCAGCCCTTTTCGCCGGCATGTTCGGCTTCACCCGCAAGGATTTCTTCGACCTCGGCGCCGGCAGGACCGAAGTCGAGGCGGCGCCGCAGGTGAAGTTCTGAGCCGACACAATACCCCGGCGGATTAGCCCATCATGGCGGCCTACGGTCTTTACACGCATATCGCCTCGAACAAGTTTCGTTCGATGGTGCTGCTCGCCGGCCTGTTCGTGCTGTTCTACGTCATCGTCTATGCCGGCGCGCTGGTCGCGGAAGTCGTGGTCAACAGCGATGCGACGGTCGACTATTATCTGGCGGCGGCGGCGCGCGACCTGGTCGAGGCTTTCCCCTATGCCACGGTCGCCGCCGCGCTGTGGATCGTGATCGCCTATTTCTTCCATCAATCGATCATCGACGCCGTCACCGGCGGCGAGAGCGTCACGCGGCAAGAACAGCCCCGGCTCTACAATCTCCTGGAAAACCTCTGCATCTCGCGCGGCATCCCGATGCCGAAGCTCAAGGTGATGGAGAGCGATGCGCTGAACGCGTTCGCGACCGGGCTCAACCAGCGGCAATATGCCATCACCGTCACCACGGGCCTGTTGAAGGCGCTGAACGACCAGGAGATCGAGGCGGTGCTCGGCCACGAGCTCACCCACATCCGCAACGGCGACGTGCAGATGATGGTGGTCGCGGTGATCATCGCCGGCGTGGTCGGATTCTTCGGCGAGCTGTTCTTCCGGGCGTTCACCAATTTCGGCTACTATGGCGGCGGCTCATGGTCATCTTCGTCGTCGTCGTCGTCCTCGTCCTCGTCCTCATCTTCGGATGGCGACCGCAAGGGATCCGGCGGCGGCGCCATCGTCGTGATCATCATCGCGGTCGTGCTGATCGCGCTGGCGTGGCTGTTGTCACAGCTCGTGAAGCTGGCGCTGTCGCGTTCGCGCGAGCTGCTGGCCGACGCCGGATCGGTCGAACTGACCAAGAACCCCGACGCCATGATCTCGGCGCTGCGCAAGATCGAGAACCGCGGCGAGCTTCCCGGCGCGACCTCGGCGGTGATGGAATTGTGCGTCGACAACCCGCGCGAGGGCTTCGCCGACCTGTTCGCGACCCACCCCTCGGTGGATTCCCGGGTCGAGGCGCTGGTGAAATTTGCCGGTGGACACGATCCCGGACCGCTGGCGCTGCCGTCGGAGGCGGAGGAACCGGACGACCGGGAGCCGCCGGAAACCGGCAAAACCCAGCTGCCCCTGCCATCGGGTCCCTGGAGCCGTGCCCGAGACCCCGCCGGCACAACGCCCGGCAGATCGCATGGTCCTTGGGGCGATCCTCCCCCCGGGCCGTGGGGCCGCCACTAGGCCGCCCGGCAAACGCCGGCGCGCTCCGGGTTGCCGCTCCTCACGGACGAATCCGCGAGATTTTCTCCGGCACCCTTTTAACGGGTTTTCCTCGCGCGAACCGGTCTCCCTTCGCTCGAAAACGCGATTAATGAATTGATTCGCCCTTGTTTCTGCCATGTTCGCGCCCAAAGCAGGGATGGAACCGCACCGAGCCGGGACTGTGCAATCGGTCGGGGGATTCGGACGCATGATCCGCGGCAAATGCCGGTTTTTGCGGAAACAAACGGCCTGGTTTGTTCTAGGATCGTGCTTCGGACAAAATGACGGGTAAGGGAATTTTATGGCTAAGCCAGTTGTGATTGTGGTGGGTGCCGACAAGGGCGGGGTCGGCAAGACCACCGTCTCGCGCACCCTGCTTGATTATTTCAGCGCCAACAATGTACCGACCCGCGCCTTCGATACCGAATCCCCGCGCGGCACCCTGAGGCGTTTCCACCCCGACATCACAGAGATCGTCGACATGACGACGACCTCGGACCAGATGAAGATCTTCGATACGCTGAACGCGGCAAGCCCGTCGGTCACCGTGATCGACGTCCGCGCCGGCCTGTTGTCGCCCGCGCTGGCATCGCTCCGCGACATCGGCTTTCTCGACGCCGCCAAGTCCGGCCAGATCACCTTTGCCGTGTTCCATATCCTGGGCCCCTCGATCGCCTCGCTGGACGAGATCGCCGAAACCGCGAATTTTATGGCGGGTGCGAAATACTTCCTGGTGAAGAATTTCATCAACAACACGAGCTTCTTCGAATGGGACCAGGCGACCTATAATTCCTATTTTCACCGCATCAAGGACGCCACCGAGCTCACCATCCCCAAGCTGAACGAGATGGCCTATGAGCAGGTCGAAGTAGCCTCGGTGCCGTTCCTGAAATTCGTCGCCAACAAGGGCACCCACGACGAGGCCGCGAACTATTCGTTCGTGCTGCGCGGCTATGTCCGCCACTGGCTGGCCAATGTCTGGAGCGAATTCGACCGCATCAAGCTGACCGACCTGGTCGGCTCCGGCAAGCCGTTGTCGCGCAGCGGCGAAAAATAGTTGCGTATCCGGCGCTAATTGGCTGGATTGGGCGTCCCTTTCGCCTGATATAGCGCTGGATGCACACCACGCCCGTCTACATCATCTGTTCGCCCCGTCCGCTGGTCGGCAAGACGCTGATCGCGCGGCAGTTCAGCGAATTTTTGCTGCTGAAGAATGGCGACGTGGTGGCCTTCGATCTCAACCTGAAAGAGCCGTCGCTGCTCGATTACCTGCCCGATATCGCCGAGACCGCCGAGGTCGAGGACACCTTCGGCAAGATGGCGCTGATGGACCGGCTGATCCTCAATGACGGCATCTCCAAGGTGATCGATCTCGGCTTTCACGCCTTCGACGAGTTCTTCAAGATGTCGGAGGAAATCGGATTCATGAAGGAGGCGGTGCGGCGCGGCGTCTCGCCCGTCATCCTGTTCGTCGCCGATACCGACCGGGTCTCGGCGCGCGGCTATGACATGCTGCGAAGGCAGATCCCCAAGACCTCGCTGATCGTCATCGACAACGAATATTTCGTGCGCGGCGAACTGCCCGAGGTCATGACCCAGGGCCGGGTCCTGCGCATCGCCGCTCTGCCGACTTTCCTGAAGACCTATGTCGACCGGCTGAGCTTCTCGTTCACCGGCTATTTGCGCGGCGAGCGGGATTCATCGACCGAACTTCATCAATGGATCCGCAGGAATTACTTGAGCTTCCGCGAGCTGGAGCTGAGTCTTATTCTCCAGCAGTCGTAGCCGTCGTCTCCACGAAAGCAGGGACGACCCGTGGAGGGAGCGGGGCGAGGTTGAAGAACCTCAATGCCCCTCGAACGACATCAGCGTTCGCACCGGCACGTCCATCGCCCGCAATTTCGCGGCGCCGCCCAGGTCCGGCAGGTCGATGATGAAACAGGCCGCGACCACATTGGCGCCGATCTGGCGCATCAGCTTGACGGCGCCCTCCGCGGTGCCGCCGGTGGCGACGAGATCGTCGACCAGGATGACGCGCTCGCCGGGATGGATGGCGTCGGCGTGCATCTCCATCTCGTCGAGGCCGTATTCCAGCGAATAGGCGATCCGCACCGTGGTATGCGGCAGCTTGCCCCTTTTGCGGATCGGCACGAAGCCGGCGGAGACCTGGTGCGCCACCGCGCCGCCGAGGATGAAGCCGCGCGCCTCGATGCCGGCGACCTTGTCGATCTTGTTGCCCGCCCACGGCTGCACCAGCTCGTCGACCGCGCGGCGGAAGGCACGGGCGTCGCCGAGCAGCGTGGTGATGTCGCGAAACAGGATTCCCGGTTTCGGATAATCCGGAATGGTACGGACGGCGGCCTTCAAATCGTATTCAAAAGTCATCGGTGTCTCTTTCAAATGTCATTCCGGGGCAATGCGAAGCATTGAGCTATGGTGCGCAATTGCGCACCTGAGAATCTCGAGATTCCGGGTCTGGTGCTTCGCACCATCCCGGAATGACGAACGTGAGGCTTCGTAATCAATTCCCACCACCCAGCCGGAACGCGTTTTCGACGATGCGCAGGCCCACTTCGCCGCCGAGCGACATCAGCGATTCCGGATGAAACTGCACGCCGCCGACCGGCAGCGTCTTGTGCTCGATCGCCATGGCAACGCCGTCCTCGGTGCTGGCGGTCACGCTCAGCACGTCGGGCATGCTGTCGCGCTCGACATAGAGCGAATGATAGCGGCCGATCACGATTTCATGGGGCAGGTTCTGCATCAGCCGCCCACCGCGCACCTCGACCTGTGACGGCCTGCCATGCGCGGGCTGGCTGAGCTGGCCGAGCTTACCGCCGAAATATTCCCCGATCGCCTGCACGCCGAGGCAGACGCCGAAGATCGGCAGCTTCTTTGCAAGCGCGGCAGCGATGGTCCTGGAGATGGCAAAATCCTCCGGCCGCCCCGGCCCCGGCGACAGCACCAGCAAATCCCAGTTCTTCTGTTTCAGCATGTCCAGCGCATGCACATGCCGTACCACGGTGACGTTGGCGCCGACCTGCCGGAAATAATCCGCCAGCATGTGCACGAAACTGTCGTCATGGTCGATCAGCAGCACTTGCTTGCCGGAGCCGGTGGCGTCCGGCGCGAACGCCGACAGCGGCTTCGGCGGATCGCCGCGCAGCGCCTGAAACAGCGCCGCCGCCTTGACCTGGCATTCCCTGTCCTCGGCGGCGGGATCTGAATCAAATAGACAGGTGGCGCCGACCCGCACTTCGGCGAGGCCGTCCTTCATCCGGATGGTGCGGATGGTCAGTCCGGTATTGATGCTGCCGTCGAAATTCACCGCGCCGATCGCGCCTGCATACCAGCGCCGCGACGAGCGCTCGTGGTCCTCGACGAACTGCATTGCCCATAATTTCGGCGCGCCGGTTACCGTCACCGCCCAGGCGTGGGTGAGGAACGCATCGAGCGAGTCGAAGCCCGGCCGCAGCATGCCCTCGACGTGGTCGACGGTGTGAAACAGTTTCGAGTAGGTCTCGATCTGGCGCCGCGCGAGCACTTTAATTGTTCCGGGCACGCAAACCCGCGCCTTGTCGTTGCGGTCGACGTCGGTGCACATGTTGAGTTCGAATTCGTCTTTTTCCGAATTCAGCAACTGCCGGATCTGCTCGGCATCGCCGATCGCGTCGACGCCGCGCGCGATGGTGCCGGAGATCGGACAGGTCTCGACCCGCCTGCCGTCGGAGCGCACGAACATCTCCGGCGATGCCGACACCAGGAACTCGCCCTCGCCGAGATTCATCAGCGCGCCGTAGGGCGACGGATTGATCCGGCACAGCCGCTGGAACACTTCCGCAGGCGTGCGTTCGCAAGGCTCTGCGAACAACTGCCCCGGCACCGCCTCGAACAGATCGCCGCGTGCGAACGCGGCGCGCGCGGTCTCCACCGTCGCCTGATATTCACCGGGCGCATGATCGGAATATCCCTGCCGGGGCGTCTTGGCGTAAACGCTTTCGGCGGTCTCGCGCGGCAGGGCCTCGGACGATTTTTCCTTCCACGCAAAATCGTAGCTCAGCACCACGCCGCGGCCGGTGGCGCGGTCGTAAGCCAGCAGGCGATCCGGCACATAGAGCACGATATCGCGCTGATCCTGCTCGCGCGGACGCTTCTGCACGAGGTCCTCGATCTGGAATACCAGATCGTAGGCGAAGGCGCCGAACAGGCCGAGCAGCGGATCTTCATTGGCGCCGAACGCCGCCACGAGATCGCGCACCAGCGACATCACGCTGGCGCGGCGGGTGCGCTGATCCTCGTCGACCGGCGCCGCGCCGCGCAGGATATGGCCTTTGAGCCGGGAGGCGCTTTTCTCCGAGATGACGACGCAGGGTTCGCTGATGACGTCGGCGAGAAAAGAGATCAACACCTCGCCGCGGGCGTTCAGCGCTTCCAGCGCAAAGTCCGAGCCCTTGGTTACCAGCCGCAGCGGCGGATCGGAAAAGCCCAGATCGAAACTCTCGTAGCGGCCCGGCACCGTGGTGCCCGACGACAGCACCACGCCAGCGCGCCGATCGAGCAGGTCGATCAGGTCATCGAGCCGGTTGGCGCCGCCCGAAAACTGCTCCACCGACCGCGTGACCGAAAGCCCGCCACGGGTGCGATATTCGCTGCGGGCGGGCAGGGAGAAGGCTGTCCTGTTCATGTGATCCTCTTACGAAACTTGCCGAGGGAACGCCACACAGGACAAACGAAAAGGCCGCCGAACTGCGTTGGCGACCCCTGACGATTTGAGAAAATGTAATCGCACCGGCCACCTCTTCAGGAGGTGCGCCACCAGAGACAAGCCTTGCGGACGACGGTGTTCATGGCCCACGTAAACACCATGGCAGAGCGGCGAGTCAAGGGCACGCCGATGCCGCCCGGGCGATCGGCCCTCTCCCCCGCATGCGGGGGAGAGTTGGAGTGGGGGCCGCAACAAGTACCGTTCGTCGGGCTGGCCCCCACCCTCACCCTCCCCCCGCAAGCGGGAGAGGGAACGCCATCACGCCGGCGAATGGACCGCAGGCAAGACCGCTCGCCTGTCCTCCCAAAAATGCATAGGATTCAGCCCAAGAACTAAAACACGGGAGATGAGCGATGGCGGTAAGGGCACTGGGATATGCCGGGTTCGGCTCGGCCGATCTCGACGACTGGCGGCAGTTCGGCACCGGTCTGGTCGGCCTGCAGGCGGTGGAGCACAGCCCCTCGCTGTTGGCGTTCCGGATGGACGACCGCAAGCAGCGCATCGTCATCGACCGCTCGCTGCCGGAGGGGTCGCGTTTCTTCGGCTGGGAAGTCACTGATGCGGCCGCGCTGGATACGCTCGCCGCCCGGCTGGAAGCGGCCGGGATCGCAGTGACCGCCGAGCCGCGGACGCTGGCCGATGCCAGGCGCGTTCATGCGCTGATTTCATTTCGCGATCCCGCAGGCAATCGGCTTGAAGCGTTCCACGGCGCCGAGATTGCAGATGAGTCGTTCAGCCCGGGCCGCTCGATCTCGGGCTTTCGCACCGGCCCGCTCGGCCTCGGCCACGCCGTGCTGACGGTCGAGAACATCGATCCGATAATGGCGTTCTATGTCGACGTGCTCGGCTTCGGGCTCAGCGATTACATTCTCAAGCCGTTCCGCGCCTATTTCTTCCACGTCAATGGGCGCCACCATAGTCTCGCGATGATCGAGACCGGCAAGAGCGGCATGCACCACCTGATGATGGAAATGTTTTCGCTCGACGATGTCGGCCAGGCTTACGATATCGCCTTGACCCGGCAGGATTGCATCAGCGTCACGCTCGGCCGCCACACCAACGACCTCATGACTTCGTTCTACTGCAAGTCGCCGTCATCCTTCATGATCGAATGCGGCTGGGGCGGCCGCGAGATCGATCCGGCGAACTGGCAACCGGTCGAGATGCGTGACGGCCCCAGCCTGTGGGGACATGAACGGGTCTGGCTGTCGGCCGCCGACCGTGAAGTGGCGCGCGAGATGCGGATGCGCGCCGCGGCGGAAGGCCGGCGCGCGCCGGTGCAGGTGATGGCGGGCAACTATCAACTGATGCCGGGAACGTGCCCGTGGTGGGACGGGGTGAGCAAAGCGGGCGCCCAGCAGAGAACGTGGTCGTCCGTGCTTTCGCAGGGACGACCAGAGAGAAATCTCATCCCAGATGCTTCTTGAAAAACTCCGTCGCCCTGCCCCAGGCGAGTTCGGCGGCGGCGCGGTCGTGCACCGATTGCCGCTGCTCGTTGACGAAGGCGTGCTCGGCGTCATACCGAAACAGCTCGAGCGATTTGCCGGCGGCCTTCATCGCCTTCTCGAAGCCGTCGACGAGCTGCGGCGTGCACCAGTCGTCCTTGTTGGCGAAATGCGCCTGCAGCGGAATCTTCACGTCTGCGGGCTTTGCCGCCTGCTCCGGCGGAATGCCGTAGAACACCACGCCCGCCGCCAGCTCCGGAATTTTGGCGGCGCCGATGATGGTGACCGCGCCGCCGAGGCAGAAGCCGGTCAGCCCGACCTTGGCGCCGTTGCGGCCGAGATATTGCGCGGCACCGCGCACGGTCTGCGTGGTTGCGTCGATGAAATCCAGCGAGTTCATTTCCTTTCCGGCGGCGTCGGTGTCGTGATAGGGCACCACCTTGCCCTTGTAGAGATCGGGCGCCAGCGCATCGAAGCCGGCGAGCGCAAAGCGGTCGCACATCCCCTTGATCTGCTCCGAAAGCCCCCACCATTCCTGGATCACGACCACACAAGGCGCGTTGCCGCGCGCGGCGTTGGCGAGATAGCCGCTGGCGTCCTTGCCGTCCGGGCGCTTGAACGAGATGCTGGTACCCATGAGTTCCTCCGGTGGTCTGTTTCGGGATGGCGGACCGGCGGCCATTTTGTCCGGTACGCGGTGACAACGCAATCAGACTCCGTCATTCCGGGATGGTGCGCACCATAGCTCGATGCTATCGCATCGCCCCGGAATGACGTGCGCTCAAAACAAAAAGCCCCCGCAGGGGCTTTTTCAAATTTACGTCATTGCCGCCAATCTCAGTGGGCGTCGGCCCAGACCTTCTTCTTGGTGAAGTAAAGCAGCAGCGTCAGGATGATCAGGAAAACGAACACCTGCAAGCCCACCCGCTTGCGGGCCTCCATATGCGGCTCGGCGGTCCACATCAGGAAGGTGGTGACGTCCTTGGCGTATTGCGCCACCGTCGCCGGCGAGCCGTCGTCGAAGGTGACCTGGCCGTCGCTGAGCGGCTTCGGCATCTTGATGGCGTGGCCGGGGAAATATTTGTTGTAGTAGGAGCCCTCCGGGATGGTCACGCCGGTCGGCGGCTTTTCCTCAAAGCCCTGCAGGAGCGCATCGACGTAGTTCGGGCCCTGCTCCTGGAACTGGGTGAAGAAGTCGAAAATGAATCTCGGGAATCCGCGCTCATAGGAGCGCGCCTTGGTGATCAGCGACAGATCGGGCGGCAGCGCGCCGCCATTGGCCGCGCGCGCGGCCTGCTCGTTGGGGAACGGCGACGGGAAATAATCCGCCGGCCGGCCCGGCCGCTCGAACATTTCGCCCTGATCGTTGGGACCGTCCTTGATCTTGTACTCGGACGCAAGGGCAGCCGCCTGCTCCGTCGTATACCCGGGACCGCCGGGATCGGCGAGGTTGCGGAACGCGATATAGGACAGCGAGTGACAGGCGGAACAAACTTCCTTGTAGACCTTCAAACCGCGCTGCATTGACCCGACGTCGAACTTGCCGAACGGACCGGCGAAGGACCATTTCAGCGACGGCGGCGTTTCCTGCTCCTCGGCGCGGGCATTCTGCACGCTGCCGGCCAATAGCCCGCCGGCGACCATCAACGCGATCACGGTGGACACCATCGGCGCGGTCTTGCTTCCGGTCTTCGCCAGCACGTCGGCGGCGATCGAATTCGGGACCGGCCGCGGCGTCTCGATCCGGCTCAAGAGCGGCAGCAGGATCAGGAAATAGGCGAAATAGCAGAAGGTCAGGATGCGGCCGGCGATCACATAGATGCCTTCCGGAGGCTGCGCGCCGAGATAGCCGAGCAGCACGCAGACGATGACGAAGATCCAGAAGAACTGCTTGGCCAGCGGACGATACTTCGACGACTTGGTCCTGGCGGTATCGAGCCACGGCAGGAACGCCAGCACGAGGATCGCCGAGAACATCGCGATCACGCCCGCGAGCTTGTTCGGGATCGAGCGCAGGATCGCGTAGAACGGCAGGTAATACCATTCCGGCACGATATGCGCAGGCGTCACGCCGGGATTGGCCGGAATGTAGTTGTCGGCATCGCCGAGATAGTTCGGCATGTAGAAGATGAACCAGGCGAAGAACAGCATGAAGCAGGAGATGCCGAACGCATCCTTGATGGTGGCGTAGGGCGTGAACGGCACGGTGTCCTTTTCGGTCTTCGCTTCCACGCCGGCCGGATTGTTCTGGCCCGCGACATGCAGCGCCCAGACGTGCAGCACCACCACGCCGGCGATCACGAACGGCAGCAGATAATGCAGCGAGAAGAACCGGTTCAGCGTCGGATTGCCGACCGAGTAGCCGCCCCACAGCAGCGTCACGATGCTCTCGCCGAAATAGGGCACGGCGGAGAACAAATTGGTGATGACGGTGGCCCCCCAGAAGCTCATCTGGCCCCACGGCAGCACATAGCCCATGAAGCCCGTCGCCATCATCAGGAGGTAGATGATGACGCCGAGGATCCAGAGAATTTCGCGCGGCTCCTTGTACGACCCGTAATAGAGGCCGCGGAGCATGTGGATGTAGACCGCGAGGAAGAACATCGAGGCGCCGGCGGCGTGCGTGTTGCGCAACAGCCAGCCGTAATTCACGTCGCGCACGATGCCTTCCACCGACTTGAAGGCCATGGTGGCGTCCGGCGTATAGTGCATCGCCAGGATGACGCCGGTCAGGATCTGCACACCGAGCATCATCGAAAGAATGGCGCCGAAGGTCCACCAGTAGTTCAGGTTGCGCGGCGTCGGATAGGCCACGAACGAGGAATGGACGAGACCCATAATCGGCAGGCGCCGCTCAATCCACTTCAAGGCTGGATTGGTCGGCTGGTAGTCGGATGGTCCGCTCATGATGCGATCCTGAGGAAAAAAGACGGCGCGAAGGGCTCAAAGTCTCGGAAAACAGGTCCGAGACTCAGCCAATCTGGATTTTGCTGTCGGAAACAAATTGATAGGGCGGCACTGCCAGATTGGCGGGTGCGGGTCCCTGGCGAATGCGACCGGAGGAGTCGTATTGCGAGCCATGGCAGGGGCAGAAGAAGCCGTCGTAATTGCCCTCATGGGCGATCGGGATGCAGCCGAGGTGGGTACAGATGCCGATTACGACCAGCCACTGGTCGTGGCCGTCCTTGACCCGGGCCTGGTCGGTCTGCGGATCGGGCAGGCTCGCGACGGGAACGCTGCGCGCCTCTTCGATCTGCTTCTTGGTACGGTGGCTGATATAGATCGGCTTGCCCCGCCAGAACACCTTGATGTCCTGACCCTCGGCAATCGGCGCCAGATCGACTTCGATCGGCGCACCGGCCGCGATGGTCGAGGCATCCGGGTTCATTTGGGAAATCAGCGGCCAGACCGTGGCCGCTGCGCCGACGGCGGCGGCAGCTCCCGTTGCGACAAAAAGGAAATCACGGCGTGTGGGATGATCCGCCGAAGACGCTGTCGTCACGATTCCAAACCCTTTCTCAGCTGCAGCCGGTGGAACCGCCCGAGGCAACGCATCAACGACACCCCAAGACAGGCTGCCGGCGCCCGCGACCCCCGCGGCGGCAGAAAGACCACTCTTCCCGGCCAGTCGCCAGTCGGAAGCAGTCCAGAATCGTTCTATTGGCACCCTTGCCGGAAGAGCGCAAGCCCGCTATCGGCTGGCCAACGTGCAATGCACTAATTCCGCGCAGAGCGGCTATTTATCCAAACATTTCATGGGGAGACCGGAAGGGCCGTCACGACAATGCAGATTGCGCTTTTCCAGCCCGATATTCCCCAGAACGCCGGGACGATTCTGCGTCTCTGCGCCTGCCTGGACGTATCAGCCCATATTATCGAGCCCGCCGGCTTTCCGGTGTCCGACCGGCACTTCCGCCGCGCCGGCATGGATTATCTCGACCAGGTGAGCATTATGCGCCACGATTCCTGGTCAAAATTCGAGCAATGGCGCAGGGATGGGGGCTACCGGCTGATCCTGTTCACGACCAAGGCCGCCTCCTCCTATCTTGATTTTCGCTATAGTGCGGCCGACATCCTGCTGTTCGGGCGGGAATCCGCGGGCGTTCCCGACAACGTCGCTGGCGCCGCCGACGCCCGGCTGGTAATTCCGATCAAGCCCGGCCTGCGCTCGCTGAACGTCGCGGTCGCATCGGCGATGGCCTTGGGCGAGGCGCTGCGGCAGACCGGTCCCGCACTGAAGGAGGCG
>NZ_JADGRI010000367.1 GCF_017881085.1 Bradyrhizobium sp. | reverse complement strand
GCGATCGTGGCGCGCGACGAGCGGGAAACCGGCGAGCGCGCGCTGCTCAATCTCGGCCATACCTTCGGCCATGCGCTGGAGGCCGCCACCGGCTTCTCCGACCGGCTGTTCCATGGCGAGGGGGTTGCCGTCGGCATGGTGCTGGCGGCGGAATTCTCCGCGCAGCTCGGGATGATTGCCGAGTCCGACGCTGCGCGCGTCAAGCGTCACCTTGCCGAAGTCGGTCTGCCGACCCATTTGCAGGATATCGCGGGATTTGCCCAGGAAGGGCTGGCGGATGCCGACGCGCTGATGGCGCTGATGGCGCAGGACAAGAAAGTCAAACGCGGCCGGCTCACCTTCATCCTGCTGCAGGCTGTGGGTCGCGCCGTGATCGTTCCCGACGTCGAGCCGTCGCTGGTCCGCGATTTCCTGAAGGCGAAGCTGGCGCGAAAAACCTAGGGCATGATCCGGAAAAGCGGGAGCCGGTTTTCCGAAAAGTTCATGCTCCAACGACAGATGAAGTGATCGTCACGTCATGGATTGGCTTGATTTCTCCATTGTGATTGCCTGTTTGCTGGTTTCCGCGTTCTTCGCGGCCAGCGAGACGGCGCTGACCGGGGCGTCGCGCGCGAGCATGCTGCGGCTGTCGAAGCAGGGCAATCGCGAGGCCGCCGTCGTCTCCAGCCTGTCTTCGATGCGCGAGCGGCTCATCGGCGCGCTGCTGCTCGGCAACAACATCGCCAATATCGGCGCCTCGGCATTGGCGACCGGCCTGTTCACGGCGTGGTTCGGCGAAGTCGGCGTGCTCTACGCCACCGGCGTGATGACCGTGCTGGTCGTGATCTTCGCCGAGGTGCTGCCGAAGACCATTGCCATCAACGCGCCGGACCGGGTGGCGCTCTTGGTGGCGCGCCCGATGAAGCTGATGGTCTATGTGCTGGGGCCGCTGCTCGCCGTCGTCGAAGCGATCGTCCGGGTGCTGATGAGGATCCTCGGCATCAAGATCGGCGCCAATCAGCCGCTGCTGTCGCCGACCGAACGGTTGCGCGGCGCGGTCGACCTGCTGCACCACGAAGGCAAGGTCGAAAAGCAGGACCGCGATATGTTCGGAGGGCTGTTGGACCTGCGCGAATTGCAGGTTTCCGACGTGATGGTCCATCGCACCGAAATGGTGATGATCAACTCCGACCTGCCGGCGGAGGAACTGGTTCGCGAGGTGCTGGCCACCGAATACACGCGAATTCCGCTGTGGCGCGACAAGCCGGAAAACATCGTCGGCGTGCTGCACGCCAAGGACCTGTTGCGCGCGATCCGCGCCGCCGACGGCGACACGTCGAAAATCGATGTCAGCACAATAGCGCTGCCGCCGTGGTTCGTGCCGGAGATGCGCTCGGTCTCCGAACAGCTCAAGGCGTTCCGCCGCCGCAAGACCCACTTTGCGCTGGTGGTCGACGAATACGGCGAAGTCGAAGGCATGGTGACGCTGGAGGATATTCTGGAAGAGATCGTCGGCGATATTTCCGACGAGCACGACGTGGTGGTGGCCGGCGTGCGCGCCCAGCCCGACGGTTCGGTGGTGGTCGACGGCTCGGTACCAATCCGCGATCTCAATCGCGCGATGGACTGGAATCTTCCCGACGAAGAGGCAACCACCATCGCGGGCCTGGTGATCCACGAGGCACGCTCGATCCCGGAACGCGGCCAGAGTTTCACCTTTCACGGTTTCCGATTCCGTGTCCTGCGCCGCGAGCGCAACCGCATCACCGCGCTGCGCATCCAGGCGGTGCCGCGCGAGGCCGAGGTCGAGGAGAAAAAGCCGAAGCGGGCAGGGGCGGCATTCTAGCGGCGCGGCGCCCGATTTTGTCGTGGCCCGTCGGGGGCGGCAGCGAAAGGTGGCGTGCAGGGAGCAATAGGCTTTTTAGGGAAGCATATTGAGCTGGGTTGCCGCGCCGACCATCAGCAGCAGCAGGATGCACATCAGCGGCGAATAGGGGTTGGCCGAATTTCCCTGTGAATGATCTTCCATGACAGCACCAAATTAACGAGCGTGCGCCCGCCTGTCGCGAGCCGATTACTGCAACCGATATGGAGAGGCGGCGTAGGAATTCCAGGCGAACAATGTTGATGCGTCATAAAGGCGAAAAAAGCGCCCGCGCGCCGCGGATCGTGCGGCTGCAACTCGCGGACGGTGAGCGCATCGTTAACAATTGTGCGTAAGATCTCAGCCGGCTTCCCCCGGCGCCTGCGCCTTGATCGCCAGCGCATGCACGCTTCCCGCGAGTTCCCCAGCCAAGGCCGCATTAATCATGCGGTGGCGCTCGATCCGGCCCTTCCCTTGGAAGGCCTGCGACACAATATAGACCCTGAAGTGCGTCTCGCCGCCCGGTCGGTGGCCGGCATGGCCCTCATGCAGATGCGATTCGTCCGTGACGTCGAGGCTTTCCGGTGTGAAAGCTTCGCGCAACTTGTTTGTGATAGCGTCTTTGGTGTTCATGACGGCGGCATTACGTCCGTGACCGCGTTTCGTCAATGCGAGATCGAGAGAGAACTATTCGCAATGTCAAGACTTGAAGCTTTTCGCGTTGCGTTGTCATAGTTGGCCATGGCGATTGATTCATCCAAATTCTTCGACTCCATTCGCATCAAGCCGAACAAGCTGAGCGCGAAGCAGCAGGCGCAGGCGCGCGAAGCCTCTGTCATGTGCGAATGGCCGGAATGCAAGAACAAGGGGCCGCACCGCGCGCCCAAGGGACGGGCCAACGACAAGGAATACTGGCACTTCTGTCTCAATCACGTCCGCGAATACAACCAGTCCTATAATTTCTTCCAGGGCATGAACCCGGACGCGGTCGCGCGCTACCAGAAGGATGCGCTGACCGGCCATCGTCCGACCTGGAAGATGGGCGCCAACACCAGTTCCAAGAAGGGCAAGGGCAGCGCCGAGGCCGACCTGGAAGGCGCCGCTGATCCGTTCAGCATGTTCAGCGAGCTAAACGGCCGCGGCCGCTGGCGGCCGGGTCCCGGTGCAGGCACCGAAGCCAAGGTCGAAACCCGAAAGGTGTTCAATGCCGAGCGCAAGGCGCTGCAGGTGATGGGGCTCGGCACGGATGCGACGCTCGAGACCGTGAAGGCGAAATACAAGGCGCTGGTCAAGCAGCACCATCCCGACGCCAATGGCGGCGACCGCTCCACCGAGGATCGCCTGATCGAGATCATCAAGGCGTATAATTATCTGAAAACGGTGGTACGCGCGGGTTAGTCGCTCTCGTCGTTCCCAGCCAGGCCGGCGCGATACTCCTAGCGAAAATCCTTGCGGATCTGCTCGGCCGTCGGTTCGATCCCGCCATGCCGGCGGCGGATCGTCCAGGTGGCCAGTGCCACGATCAGCGCAGCGCCGATCACCGCCAGCATCCAGTAATGCCGGGCGATCCCGCCATGGTGCGGCAGGCCGGCATATTCGTGCAGGACCGAAATCGCCAGCACGCCGGGAAGCACATGCGCCGGCGCCCACAGCAGGATCGCCGGGATGTTGACGGCGTAAAAACGCAACGGCGCCATGGCCAGCGCCCCCGCCGTCATCGGCACGAAGGCCCTGATCGGCGGCACGAAACGCGCGAAGAATACCGCCAGCGTGCCCCAGCGATGAAAGAATGCTTCGCTTTGTGCGACCAGGCGTGGGTAATTCGACATCGGCCAGGCGCTGAGGATTTCGCGCTGGGCGCGATGTCCGATCCAGAACGCCGATCCGTCGCCGAGCAACGCCCCGGCGATGGCGGCCAGCAGCACCCATACAAGCTGCAGGTCACCGCTCGGCACCAGCGCGCTCAGCGCGAGGATGATGGTGGAGCCCGGAACCACCGAGCCCACGACTGGAACGGCCTCCAAAAGGGCGGCCAGGAACAGCGTCAGATAGGCAAGCCAGGGATTTGCCGAGACGAACGCAATCAAGGGATCGATGAAGGCAGCCACAAAATTCCTGTTTTAGCGTTGTTCGGACCGGGCGCAGACCTAACATAAGTAGCGACCGGGGTGGAAAGTGCCATCGGGGCGCGGCTTTGGGCCGCTGGCCCGGTAATCGGCCGAAAGTACAGCGCGATTCGCAGGGCAGCCTTCCAAAAACCGGGGCTAACCCCTATCTTGATGATAAGGCAACGGAACTTTGATTGAGCCGCGGGCTTCTGCCATCCCCTGCTCTCTGATAGGTTCCGCCAGCAACCATCCGCAGCCATTTTCGCAAATCTGGTTTCGGGAGCGTCCGGGACCTCGGAGGATTGATGACGACCGCCGCCACCACCAAAGTGCAAGAATCTTCCGCACCCGCGATCACTGGCTTGCCCGACATGAAGGTGTCGGTCCGGCAGGTATTCGGCATCGACAGCGACCTCGAGGTGCCGGCCTATTCCGAAGTCGATCCGCATGTGCCGGACGTCGATGCGGATTACCGCTTCGATCGCGCCACCACGCTCGCCATTCTCGCGGGCTTTGCCAAGAACCGCCGCGTCATGGTGACGGGCTATCACGGCACCGGGAAGTCGACCCATATCGAGCAGGTCGCAGCAAGGCTGAACTGGCCCTGCGTGCGCGTCAATCTCGACAGCCACATCAGCCGTATCGATCTGGTGGGCAAGGACTCCATCGTCGTGCGGGACGGCAAGCAGGTCACCGAATTCCGCGACGGCATCCTGCCCTGGGCGCTGCAACACAATATCGCGCTGGTGTTCGACGAATACGATGCGGGCCGTCCCGACGTGATGTTCGTGATCCAGCGCGTGCTGGAAGTCTCGGGCCGCCTGACGCTGCTCGACCAGAACAAGGTGATCAAGCCGCACCCGGCGTTCCGGCTGTTCTCGACCGCCAACACGGTCGGCCTCGGCGATACGTCCGGCCTCTATCACGGCACCCAGCAGATCAACCAGGGCCAGATGGACCGCTGGTCGATCGTCACCACGCTGAACTATCTCGCCCATGACGAGGAAGTCGAGATCGTGCTGGCGAA
>NZ_JADGRI010000366.1 GCF_017881085.1 Bradyrhizobium sp. | reverse complement strand
GCTCTGGCGGCCTGCCTTCTTGCGCGATTAGACCTCGACCTCCCAGGGCTGCTCAACTAGTGTTCTTGCGTAATTCGCCATTCCAAACTGCGCAAAAACGTTCATCTCAGTAGGGAGAGTAGAATTATGAGCCGTAAAACCGTCACGAGTTCTCATCGCATCGGTTTGCTGGCGCTTGCCGCCGGTGTGTTTGCCTTTGCGCATGCCGCAATCGCCGCCGATCCAATCAAAATCGGCGTCACGATCGCCCAATCCCCGCCGGGCTCGGTCATCCAGGGAACCCAAGTGCTGGATGCCCTGCAGGTCGCGCAAAAGATCATCAATGACGCGGGCGGCGTGCTGGGCCGGCCGATCGAACTCGTCGTCGAGGACACGCAGGGCCTGCCCGAGAAGGCGCGCGCCGCGGTCGAGAAACTCATCACCCGCGACAAGGTGGTCGCCATCACCGGCGAGCATCAGAGCTCCAACGTGCTCGCCGGCATGGAAGTGGCACACCACTACCACATCCCCTACATGAACGTGAATGGCTGGGCCGACGCCATCCGCGCGAAGGGCTATATTGAAGAGTTCAATCCAGGCAATTACAGCACCCGCACCGCCGTCGCCATGGCCGACACCATGAAGCGCCTCGGCGCCAAGCGCGTCGTCGCCTTGGCCGAGAATACCGATTACGGCATCGGCGCCGCCAAGAGCCTGGCCGAACAGCTCAAGATCTCGGCGCCCGAAATAAAATTCTCCTACGAGACGCTGGACCGCACCGCCAAGGATTTCTCCCCGGTGATCCTGTCGCTGAAGGCCAACCCGCCCGACGCCATCGTCGAGATGATGCTGCCGCCCGCCGCCTATCTCGCTTTGAATCAACTCTACGAGCAAGGCGTCGCGCCGACGGCAAAGACCTGGCTCTATGACGGCTCGGGCCTCGCCGACTATCCGGATTTCTGGCAGAACGTCCAGGAGGTGGCGAAGGATATGATCGTCTTCGGCCTCTATCACCCGAAGATGGCGATGCCGCCGCTCGGCAAGCAAGTCGCCGCTGCCTATACCGCGAAGACCCACAACGAACCCAACCGCTTGCTGGCCCAGTCGGCTGATAGCCTGTTCCTGCTTGCCGAGGCGATCAAGGCTGCCAAATCGACCGATGCCGACGCCATGATCAAGGCGCTCGAGGCGATCAAGTGGGAAGGCACGCGCGGCGTCGTCACCTTCTCGACCGAGGCGGGCTACAAATACCACCAGTGGATCGAGATCCCCTACATCACCTTCCAGATCACCGCGGTGAAGCAGCCGATAGCAGATACCCGCTTGGTGCAGGACCCCGGTCAGCCGCTTGACGTAAGCAAGCTGGAGAAGCCGGCGAAGTAACCCGCGTGCGGCCGGGATCGGCAGATGACGTGCCGGTCCCGGTTTTTTTGCAACCGACCGAACGACGCGCGTCGTCGCCTTGATTTAATCGCCCATGCTGCTCATCGACCTCACCGTCAACGGGCTGATCATCGGCCTATTTTATGCGCTGATGGCGATCGGCTTGTCGCTGATCTTCGGCATTTTGCGGATCGTGAACTTCGCCCATGGCGAGTTCTACATGATCGGCGCCTACGCCTATACGCTGATCGCGCTGTTCTTCGGCATCTCGCCCTGGCTGACGCTGCCCTGTGCCTTCATCGCCGGCATGGCGCTGGGCTGGGCGACCGAACGCCTGCTGATGCGGCCGCTCTATTCCGGCTACGCGAGCTGGGGCGTGATGAAGGACGAATATGCCGTCATCATCACCTTCGCCTTGTCGCTGCTGCTGATCAATCTGGTCGATAAGGTGATCGGCCCCAACGGCTATCGCGGTCCGTCGCTGGTCGCCACGACGCGGGTGGAAATCGGTCCGTTCATGGCGAGCGGCCATCGCCTGATGGCGGCGGGCATCGCGCTCCTGGTCCTCATCGCCGTCGGGTTGTTCGTGCGCTATTCCTATTGGGGCCGGCAGATCCAGGCGGTGGCGCAGAACCGGCTGGGAGCCTCGCTCGCCGGCATCGACACGGCGAAGGCGAGCAGCATCGTCTTTGCGCTGTCCGGCGGGCTCGCCGCGCTGGCCGGGGCACTCCTCTCGCCGATCATCAATGCGACGCCGGATGTCGGCGCCTTTCCGGCCGTGAAATCCTACGTCATCGTCGTGCTGGGCGGCATGGGCTCGATCCCCGGCGCCGCCGTCGCCAGCCTGATCCTCGGCGTGCTGGAAAGCTTCGGCGCGGTTTATATCTCCTACGGCTATCGCGACACCTTCGGTCTGGTGATCCTCATCCTGGTCTTGCTGTTCCGGCCGCACGGCCTGTTCGGCGAGCGGAGCCGCGAGGTTTGATGGCCGTAACCTTCAACGATACGCGCATGCGCGACCGAATCCAGCTCGTGTTCTCACTTGGGATATTCGCGCTGGTCGCCCTGCTGCCCGCGATCGTGCGCAACGAATATTGGCAGGGCGTCCTTATCGTCTCGATGTATTTCGCGATGCTGGCGGCGGCGTGGAACTTGCTGGCCGGCTACACGGGACAATTCTCGCTCGCACCGGCAGCATTCGGCATGATCGGCGCCTATGTGACCGGCTTGCTCTCCTATCATTTCAACGCGCCGCCGCTCGTTGGCATTCCCGCGGCCGTGGTGGTTTCAGCGGCGATCGGGTTCGGGCTTGGCCGCATCGTCCTTCGACTGCGCGGCCCCTATCTTGCACTGACCACGCTGTCGTTCGCCGAGATCTGCCGCCTCGTGATCAGCAATTCAATCGAGATCACGCGCGGTGACCTCGGCCTTAGCGTGCCGGGGATCTTCGACCACCGGCTCACTTGGTATTATGTGATGCTCGGCGTGCTCGTTGTCATCCAGCTCGGGCTCTATTTCCTTCTGCGCGCACCCGCAGGTCTTTATCTGCGCGCCATTCGCGACGACGAGATCGCTGCCGCGAGCCGCGGCGTGAAGATCGTGCTGTGGAAGACCAACGCCTTTACGCTCAGCGCCGCCATCAGCGGGCTTGCCGGCGCGCTCTACGGGCATTTCGCACAGTTCGTCAGTCCCGAACTCGGCCTCCTTTCGCAGACCGGCATCATCGTCAGCATGGTGGTGATCGGCGGCCTCGCCACCCTCCCCGGCCCGATCGGCGGCGCCTTCCTGGTCTATGTCGCCTCCGAGTTCTTGCGCGACTTCGGCGGCTATCAGCTCATCGTGTTCGCGCTGCTTGTCATCATTTTCGCCCGCTTCTTCCGCGAAGGCCTGTGGGGCTTCTTCCGCCGGGCCATCGAACGCACCGGGCGCCGGCCGGCGCCGGCACCCTCCGCGGCGGAGTGAGGCGCCATGGCCTGCCTTTCCATCGATAGCGTCAGCAAGTTTTTCGGCGGCCACAAGGCCCTCGACGACGTGACTTTCTCCGTCAACGAGGGCGAGCTTGTCGGCCTCATCGGCCCGAACGGCTCCGGCAAGACGACGCTGCTCAACATCCTGAGCGGTTATCTCTCTGCTGATTCCGGTGACATCGTTCTCGACGGCCGCCCGATCACCGGGCTGCGGCCCGAGGCGCTGGCACGGCTCGGCGTGCTGCGCATGTTCCAGCTCACGCGCGTCTTCCCGCGCATGAGCGTGCTCGACAATCTGCTGGTCACCGGCAGTGCGCTGGGGCTGCCCGAAGCCGAGGCCGACGGGCGCGCGCGCGAACTTATCGAAGATCTGACACTGACACGCATGATGCATCTCGACGCCGGCCAGCTGTCGGGCGGTCAGCGCAAGCTGCTCGAGTTCGGCTCCTGTTTCATGGTGCCACCGCGCATCGCGCTGCTCGACGAACCGTTCGCCGCGGTCCACCCGACCATGAAGGAGATCATGGCGGGCGTTATTCGCCGCCGGCACGCCGCCGGCCAGACCTTCCTGCTCGTCAGTCACGACATGCCGGTGATCGTCGAGCTTTGCCCGCGCGCGATTTGCATGAACGCCGGCGCCGTCATCGCCGACGAGAAGACACGCGCGGTACTCACCGATCCCGTCGTGATCGAGGCCTATCTCGGCGAGGCCGCCGCATGACCGCACTGCTCGTGCTCGACAACGTGAGCGCCGGCTACGTCGCCGACATCGACATCTTGCGCGGCGTCAGCGTCAAGGTCGCGCCGGGCGTCATCACCGGCCTGATCGGCCTCAACGGCGCCGGCAAGTCCACCATCATGAAGACGATCTGCGGATTCCTGCGGCCAAGCTCGGGCCTCATCATGTTCGACGGCGCCGATATCACCGGGATCGCGCCGCATACCGTCATCGACCGTAGCATCTTCTATATCCCGCAGGAATCGAGCCTGTTCAATTTCATGAGCGTCGAGGACAATCTGCGCCTGCCGCTCGAGCATCTCGTCCGGCGAGCGGACGGTCTTACGCGCGCCGATATCGCCGACCGCTTCGAGGACACCTACGCAAAATTTCCGGTGCTCAAGGAAAAGCGCCGTGACAAGGCCGGCGACCTTTCCGGCGGCCAACAGAAGATGGTCGAATTCGCCAAGGCCTACTTGGTTCGGCCACGTCTGTGCCTGGTCGATGAGCCGAGCATCGGATTAGCACCCAAGGTCGCCGAGGAGGTCTATCAGTGGATCGGCCTGTTTGCGTCCGAGCAGACCGCGATCCTGCTCGTCGACCACAACGTTCGCCGCGTTGTGAAGATGTCCACTTATATCTATGTGCTGAGCCTCGGCGAGATCACCGCACAAGGCGGACCCGAGGCTTTCGCTGGCGATCTGCACGAGCAGGTAAAAGCCTGGCTTGGCATCAATTTCTGACTTCCGGCGCCAGAGTTTTAGGGCATGCTTTTATCGGTACGCCCGTCCAGAGTGGACGCCCGCTCCCCCTGTCCAACTGCGTCGCTCGAATGCAGCGGCAATCACTATTGAAAACATTGGCGGTCCCGAGAGTTGTGCCACAACCTTGCGATTTCAATAACTTGCAGTGTCAAACTTCTCTAACGGCGCTCACGGGCGCTAAA
>NZ_JADGRI010000009.1 GCF_017881085.1 Bradyrhizobium sp. | reverse complement strand
GCGCGCAAATTCCGATTTATTTGCGCCGTCGAGCGTCCAAGGTTGTTGACGAACCTCTCCGCTTGGGGTGGAACTCACAATAAGGCCGAAGGCCAAGCGTGCAACACGGGGGGAGTCCTGCGGTGGAAGAGTTCGACTATGTCGTCGTCGGCGGTGGATCCGCCGGCTGTGTGGTGGCCAGCCGTCTCAGCGAAAAACCTGACGTGACGGTTTGCCTGCTGGAAGCGGGCGGCGCGGGCAATAATTGGGTGGTCAAGGCCCCCATGGGCATCGCCATCATGGTGCCCTCCAAGACCAACAACTGGGCGTTCGAAACCGTGCCGCAGCCGGGCCTGAACGGCCGCAAGGGCTATCAGCCGCGCGGCAAGGCGCTGGGCGGATCGAGCGCGATCAACGCCATGGTCTATATCCGCGGGCATCGCGCCGACTATGACGGCTGGGCGGCCTTGGGCAATACCGGCTGGTCCTATCAAGACGTGCTGCCCTATTTCAAGAAGGCCGAGAATAACGAGGTCGTGCATGACGACTTCCACGGCACCGGCGGCCCGCTGAACGTCGCCAACAGCAGGACATCCAATCCATTCCAGGACCATTTTTTGGACGCCGGCCGCCAGTTGCAGCTTCCGATGAACGCCGACTTCAACGGCGCCAACCAGCTGGGGCTTGGCGTCTATCAGGTCACCCAGAAGAACGGCGAACGCTGGAGCGCGGCGCGGGCCTATATCGAGCCGAACATGTCGCGGCCAAATCTCAAGGTCATTACCGGGGCGCCGGCACGGAAAATCCTGTTCGACGGCAAGCGCGCGATTGGCGTCGAATACAGCCGCGACGGCAAGCCTGAATCCGTGCGGGCGAAGGCAGAGGTGATCATCTCCTCCGGCGCGTTCCAGTCGCCGCATTTGTTGATGTTGTCGGGCATTGGCAACGCGGCGGAGCTGAAAGGCTTTGGCATCAACGTCATGCATCATTCGCCGGGCGTCGGCCAAAACCTGCAGGACCATATCGACTATGCCTTCAGCTACCGCTCGAAGAGCCTGGACAATTTCGGCCTGACGTTTGCCGGCCTGCGCCACCTCTGGAAGGAAATCGGGCGCTACAAACGTGACGGCGTCGGCATGGTCACCTCGAACGTCGCGGAATGCGGCGGCTTTCTCAAGACCGATCCGAACCTGGAGGTGCCCGACATCCAGCTGCATTTTTCGATGGCGATGGCCGACAATCACGGCCGCAACCGGCATCTCGGCCATGGCTTCGGCTGTCACGTCTGCCTGCTGCGGCCCAAGAGCCGCGGCAGCGTGACGCTTAATAGCGCCGATCCGGCCGATGCGCCGCGGATCGATCCGAGGTTCTACGATTCGGCTGACGATCTCGATGTCATGGTCAAGGCGTTCAAGATCACCAAGCGCATCATGGATGCGGAGCCGCTGGCGAAATGGCGGACGGTGGATATGTTCACCGCTGACGTCCGTACCGACGACGACATTCGCGCGGCGCTGCGCAATCGCTCGGACACCGTGTATCATCCGGTCGGCACCGCCCGCATGGGCACCGACGAGGCGGCCGTCGTCGATCCGCAACTGCGGGTGGCCGGAGTACAGGGCTTGCGGGTGGTCGACGCTTCCATCATGCCGACCCTGATCGGCGGCAATACCAACGCGCCGTCGATCATGATCGGCGAGAAGGCGGCCGACATGATCAAGGCGGCGTGAGCTTCCAGCAAAATTCGTCATGCCCGCAAGCCCGGCCATGCCGAAGACGCGAATCCTCATGAGGATGAGGTTCGAAGCCGCGTTAGCGCAGCGCCAGTCCCGTCGCCGTTTCGAGTTCGGCGATGGCCTGCGGCGCGTTGACGACCTTGATGGTGGTCATGCCCATCTCGCGCGCCGGCTTGAGGTTGACGCCGAGGTCGTCGAGATAGACGCAATTTTCGGGATCGACGCCGAGCGCCTCGACCATCATCCGGTAGATGCGCGGATCGGGTTTTCGCAGGCCGATCTTGGCGGACTCGATGATGTGATCGAACAGCGCCATCACCTCCGCGACGTAGAGCGAGCGGCCGGAGTGGCTGCCGATCGCATTGGCGGGGAGATTATTGGTGATGCAGCCGGTCTTGAATTTTTCCTTCACGCGGCGGAGCGCTTCGACCATCTCCGGGCGCAGGTCGCCAGACAATAGCGGCAACACGTCCCTGCCGCGCACCTCGGCGCCAAGCGCCAGCGATTCCGCGGCGAACAGCTGGTCGAAGGCCTCGATATCCAGCTCGGCGCGTTCGAATTGCGCCCAGGCATTTTCGTGATGATTGACGGCGTTGGTGCGCCGGATGATATCGGCGGGCAGCCCGCGCTCGCCCTCGAACCGCGCAAAGGCCTCGAACGGCGACGTGGTGAGCACCCCGCCAAAATCCCAGATCACTGCCTCGATCATTATCTTTCCACGCCTCGCCAACGCCATGTTTGCAGAAACGGCTAACACGGCTTCCCTGCGAGGACCAGCCCGCCGCGGCGACTTGGCCGCCACGGAATTTGGCGCAAACGAAGCCTTCATGTAGGTTGCCGCGGCATGCGAGGAAGCCCCATGAAAGCCTTCGAGACTCCCATCACGGAAACCGCGGATTCCCTGACCGGGCCATGGCGCCGCCCGCACCAGATGCTCCATGCCCAAACTTACGATTCTCACGCCTCGATCCATGACGATGCGACGGCGCAGAAACTGGGCTTTCAGGGCGGCACCATCGAGGGGCCGACGCATTTCAGCCAGTTCGCGCCGCTGTGCGAGCGGCTGTGGGGAAAGGCGTGGTTCGAGACCGGATGCATCTCCGCGCATTACCGCAATCCCTCTTTCGAGGGCGAAGAGGTGCAGGCGATTTTGGCGAAGCCCGAGCCGGGGCAGAAGCAAAGCGCGATCCAGACGGTGAAGCGCGACGGCACCGAGGTGCTGCGCGGTACGGCGTCGGTGGGTGGCGGAGGGCTGGTAACCGCGCTGGACCAGCGGCTGACCGAGCTGAAACCGCTGGCCGATCCCGTCATCCTGCGCGACGTGAAGGTCGGGATGAAGACCGCACGCCAGACCGTGCGGATGGATTTCGATCGGAACATGGGCGACCTATACCCGTTCTCGCTCGCCGACAAACTCAAGGTCATCACCGAGCCGAGCCCTTGGTATCGAAATGGCCCAGATAGTCCCTGGGGACGCCCGATCATCCCGATGGAGATGCTCAGCGTGCTGTTTCAATACCGGTCGCGGGAGGATCGCCTGCCGATGCGGGGGCCGGCGGTCGGCCTGTTTGCCGATCAGGAAATCCGGCTCTCGCGCGGACCGCTGTTCGTCGGCGAGGATTATCAGACCGAGCGCGAAGTGGTCGCGCTGAGCGGCAGCCGCCGAACCGAAAGCCTGTGGATGCGCACCACGGTGTTCGCGTCCGGCGATATGCCCGTCGCATCCATGCTGCTGAACCTCGCCAGCATCAAGGATTCCTATGCATCCTATGCCCAGGAATATGCCGCGCTCTATGCATGACCGGATCGCCGCGGACTGTTTCCGTCAGATGAAATTGCTGGCCGCCATCGTGGCAGGCGCGATGCTGCTCGTTTGGCCCGCGCGCGCGATCGTCGGCGGCGGGGCGCCGTCCGCCGAGGGCGTCGGCCGCGCCATCGTCACCATCGTCGGTTCGCGCGGCAATTTCTGCACTGGCACCTTGATCGCGCCGAAGCTGGTGCTGACGGTGGCGCATTGCGTGCAACCCGGCGCAGTCTACAAGATCGTGGAATATGGCGCGGACCAGAAGCCGCAGCTGCGCGACGTCAGAACCGTGGCCATCCACCCCGGGTTCAATCTGCAGGCGATGCTGGCCCATCGCGCCACCGCCGACGTCGCGCTGTTGCAGCTCGAAGCGACCCCTGCGGGCAAGACTCCGGCCGTGCTCGGCACGCCGGAGATACCGATTGTCGCCGGCAGCCGCTTCACCATCGCGGGCGTCGGTGTCGCCATCCGCGGCGAGGGCAGTAGCGGCGGCATTGTTCGCGCCGCCGGCCTGGTCGCGACCGGACGGCCCGGCACCCTGCAAATCCGCCTGGTCGATCCGCTCACGCAAGGCGCCCGCGACGGGCTCGGCGCCTGCACCGGGGATTCCGGCGGTCCGGTGTTCGAGGACCGGCAGGGCGGCCCCTTCCTGGTCGGCGTCATCAGCTGGTCGACGGGCGCCAACGGAGCCGCGGGCTGCGGCGGTTTGACCGGCGTCACGCCCCTCACGCTCTACCGCGATTGGATATTGCAGACCGCGCGGCAATGGGGCGCAGGACTGTAAAATTCGGCCAATTGATCTGGCGCATTGTACCGGCCACAATTGGCCTTTACGGTATTGCCCGAAAACGCTTTCGCCGCGCGGCCAATCAAAAAAGAACAGGGATCATGAACGTCCTAGCAACACCCCATTCCGCTTCCGCCTTGCCCAAACCGGCCGAACATTTCGATGTCCTGATCGTCGGCGCCGGCATTTCCGGCATCGGCAGCGCCTATCAGCTGACCAAGCAGCTGCCGGACAAGAGCTTTGTCATTCTGGAGAGCCAGGAGAGTTTTGGCGGCACCTGGCTGACCCACAAATATCCCGGTATCCGGTCCGACAGCGATCTTCACACTTTCGGTTACAGCTTCAAGCCATGGGTCGGGCCGCCGATCGCGACGTCGGAGGAAATCAAGGCCTACATGGGTGAGGTCATCGCCGAGAACGATCTCGCGAAACACATTCGCTACAGGCACAGGATCGAGCGGGCGAGCTGGTCGAGCGCGACCAATTTGTGGACCGTCGAAGCGGTCAGGACCGACAGCGGCGAGCCCATGACCTTCACCGCGAATTTCCTGTGGATGTGCCAGGGCTATTATCGCCATTCCCAGGGCTACACGCCGGAATGGACCGACATGGACAAGTTCAAGGGCCGCATTGTCCATCCGCAACGCTGGCCGGAGGATATCGAGCTTGGGGACAAGAAGGTGGTGGTGATCGGCTCGGGCGCGACGGCCGCGACCCTGATCCCCGCGATCGCCGACAAATGCGCCCATGTCACCATGCTGCAGCGCTCGCCGACCTATTTCAGGGTCGGCCGCAATGCCATCGAACTCGCCGAGACGCTGCGGCAGCTCCAGGTCAAGGAGGAATGGATTCACGAGATCGTGCGCCGCAAGATCCTGTTCGATCAGGATGCATTCACGCGCCGCTGCCTTGCCGAGCCGGAACAGGTCAAGAAGGAGTTGATCAGCCAGATCACCGCCGTGCTCGGTCCCGACTATGATGTAGAAAAGCATTTCACGCCGAAATACCGGCCGTGGCGGCAGCGCATCGCCTTCGTTCCCGACGCCGATCTGTTCCTGGGCATCAAGGGCGGCAAGGCGAGTGTCGTCACCGACGAGATCGACCGCTTTACGGAGAAGGGCATTCGCCTGAAATCCGGTAACGAGCTCGAGGCCGATATCATCGTCACCGCGACCGGGTTCGACCTTTGCGTGCTCGGCGATATTGCCTTCACGATTGACGGCAAGCCGCTCAATTTCGGCGATACTGTCACCTATCGCGGCATGATGTTCACCGGCGTGCCGAACATGGTCTGGGTGTTCGGCTACTTTCGCGCCAGCTGGACGCTGCGCACCGATCTGGTGGCGGATTTCGTCTGCCGCCTGCTCACGCATATGAAGGAGAAGGGTGCGAAGAAGGTGGTACCGGTGCTGCGTCCGGAAGACCACAACATGCCGCTGATGTCCTGGATCGATCCGGAGAATTTCAATCCCGGCTATATGATGCGCAACATGCACCTGTTGCCGAAGCGCGGCGACAAGCCGGAATGGCAGCACAGCCAGGATTACTGGGCCGAGAAGGACGAAATTCCGGCAATCGATCTCGACGACGCCGCGTTCGCCTATGGTTGAGGGTCGCGGACGTGGCGTTCAACGATTCAACGCCACGTCCCTGAAAGCGACCACGAGCGGCCTCTCGAGCTTTCCTTGCATGCCTTGAATGATTTCATAGGCCTGTTCCCGAGGCATGGGCGGTTTGTAGTACCGATCCTCGATCAGCGCGGAAAAAATGTCGGAAATGGTCAGTATCCGGACGATGTCGGTTATGCTCGGGGCACACAGCGCATCCGGATATCCGCTGCCATCGAGATATTCGTGATGATGGCGGACTGCATCGAGAATCTCCGGGGAGATGCCGGGATTCCCCTTCAGCACTGCCCACCCTGCCGCGGGATGGGTTTCGATCATTGCACGCTCGCCGGCATCCAGCCGCCCGGGCTTGTCAAGGATCGCGAGCGGGATTCTCGCCTTGCCGATGTCGTGAAATATCGCCGCCGCATACAATCGCTCCATGTCCCGTCTCGCCAGACCGAGACTCAATCCAAAATCGGTCGCTACGCCCGTAACAAGGAGGCAATGCTGATAGGTTCCCTCGTGATGCCGGCGAACCGTCTCGAGCCAGTTCGACAGTCCGCCTTCAGCGATGGTGTCGGCAATCCCGCTGGCTGCATCCTTTGCACCCCTGACGTCGACGGGTTTGCCGCTCACAACGGCGGAGAACATCGATCCGATGGCAATCGCTGCGGCGTTCGCGGCCTCACGGGCGCCATCCACAACGCCGCTAGAGTTGATCTCGCAAGGGCGGCTATCGGCAAGTTGCGCCAATAATTTTGCGGGATGAACCGGAATACCAAGTACCCTGGTCGCGCCCAGCGCATAGGCCTGGATGACGCACAAGCGCGCCTTGTGATCGACCAGGAAGATTCGCTTGCGGATGTGAGCCAGCTTTCCGGACGATTCCTTCAGAGTCGCGATATTCTCGACGGAGCGCAAATCTGCCGCGATGACGACAGCGTCCACCTCACTGCAACGACCGCTCATGTCACCAAGCAATTCCGATGTTACGGCGTGCCGCTCCTGCAGCATGGCGTGCAGGGCCGAGCGTTTATCGGCAGTATCGGCGATAACATGAACGGACATCAACAGCTGACCTCATCCATCGGCCGTTTTCAAAAAGCAAAGTGCTCTGCCGGCAATCTCTTAGCCATAAGCATCATCGAGGGAGAAAGCGTTCGAGGTCAGTGCAGATCTTGTGCGCCAGTTCTTCCGTGATCTCGAACCTGATTTCCGCGTCGCCGGTGCTCATCCGAACAATGCCGGTCAGCGGCTCCGTCGATTTGGCTGAGACGGTGATCTCGGTTACGCGTTGTAAATCTGTCATCTCAGACGGCCTCTTTGGTTGACGGTCGTTTCAGGGACTTCCTTTCGGCTTTGTCCCGAGCCAGAAACTTGACCCCGATCTGGTCGCTGGCCACGCGCACCATTTGACAGCGGCGAAATGCAACCCCCGTCGACGATAACAGCAAGAAGAACTCCTTGAGGTCCAGTCCCTCCAGGGATCCCTCAACGCACAAGCGCGCGCCGGTCTGCGAAACGTCGATCATCATGCAGTCCCGGCGCCAGGTCCCGTCAATTCCCATGATGTAAACGGGGATGCCCCGCTCGAAATCGACCCGTTCGCTCTTTCTGTCGCCATAGGCCATGATGCAATCCGCGGTTGGTGGAATCGAAAGGGGTACCAGGCGCTCCTCGCATGGCGACGCACTTTGCCCGTGGACCGCTTTGCAGTGCGGTATCGTGATCATCGACCAGGGACAAGCTATCGGCGTGCTGCACGATCGCGATCCATCAATTGGGGAGAGCGCCACTGCGCTTTCTTACGACTTCGGCTGATATTCGTAGTCACTCGACAATTCGCGTAGAATGCTCTCTAAATTACAATGTTCGGTAAATGGCTTAGCCGGCCAAGACCGCAAAAATTTTCATCACCTGATTTGAGATTGTGAATTCGGTTTGCTGCGGGGAAGTCCAACCCTCAAGCTGGTGATCCTCAAGCCCTGCAATTAGCCGCGACCATGCTCGCCACCCAATCAACCGATCCAGGGATGGTTGGGACGGACGCGTCTTTTGCGCTGCAGCATAATGAATGGATTCCCACGCGGGGTAGCCGGGAAGCCCTGTCCATTTTCAGTAACTATAAAGGTCAACGAAACCTTCAAGCTATCCTGCGAAATTCTCACGGGTTACTACGGGGTTCCTGGAGAGGCTGTGATGTATCCGCGGCGGTTCGCACGTGTCCGGCCTACGGGCAGGGTTTCTGACAAGGCCAAATTGATCGTTAATCCCAAGGCGCCGGTCATCGATTGCCGGATCGTCGATTATTCCCCTGGCGGTGCGTGCCTCGAGCTACAGGGGCAAACCAAGGTGCCGACGCGGTTCGAGTTGTTGTTCGGCACCACCCGGAAGCGTTGCCGCGTGGTCTGGACCGCGGGGCGACGTATCGGAGTCGCTTTTTGACAACCGCCCGCGTTCAGTTATTCCGCCGGTTCGCGCTGGTCGCAATGGCCGCGGCTGCGGTACGGTTCTCGACGCCGAGCTTGGCGTAGATCTGCTCGAGATGCTTGTCCACGGTCCTCGGGCTCAAGCCCAGGATCTGCGCGATGTCGCGATTGGTCTTTCCTTTCGAGAGCCACGCCAGCACTTCTCCCTCCCGCGTCGTCAAGCCGAGCTCGCTGGAGAATTCCGCGGGCAGATTGGCGCTGGACTCCTTGGCGAGCCGCAACAGGAATTCGTTCGGGCCGAGCTTGCCCATATATTGCAGCCGCAGCTGTTCATTTTCGGGGAATGACGCCATCGCCGGCGTCTTCGATCCGCTCTTTCCCTTCTGCGCCTGTTCAAGCCATTGCAGCATGGGGTCGGGCAGCACCAGCTCATCGTTGGCGCTGGCCGCGAGATTGGCCGACAGCAGCTTTTGCGCCTGCGGGGTAGCCCACATGATCGTCCCCTGCCGGTTGACGGCGAGCAGAAATCGCCCGGACACATCGAGCGCGGCGCGCGCGCTTTGCGTCAGCCTGGCGTTGGCGAGATGAACCCTGATCCGCGCCAGCATCTCCTCGATCACGATCGGCTTTGTCACGTAATCGACGCCGCCGGCCTCCAGCCCGCGCACGATATGTTCGGTCTCCGCGAGCCCGGTCATGAAGATGACCGGCACGTTGCTCAAACCGGCATCGCGCTTGAGGCGGCGACAAGTTTCAAAACCGTCCATGCCCGGCATCACGGCGTCGAGCAGAATGATGTCGGGCGTGATCTGGTCGACGATCCGCATCGCCGCCGCGCCGTCCATCGCGACCATGACCGTCATGTCCGCGCCGTCGAGCGCGTCGGTCAGCAGCCGCAGTGTTTCCGGGGAATCATCGACGACGAGCGCGATGTCGCGTTTTTTTGACTCAGTGATCATAAGAATGCAGGGTTTTCAGGGTTGCCATATACTGATCGAGATCGAAGCGATCGACCAGCGAGCGCATTTGCGAAACGAAGTCGGCATGTTCGGGGTAATCGTTTCCGATTTCGTCCAGCTTGACCTGGATCGCCCTGATATAGCCCAATTGCCCAAGACCGATCAGTTCCTCGACATGCTTTACCGGCGGCCGCGAGCCGCTGTCCGGTCGCCACTGCGGAATCACGACCTGATCGGTTTGATACTGCCATTCGATCTTGAGCAACTGACGGATCAACTCCAGCAGCCTCGGAATATCGATCGGCTTCATCAGATAGCCGTCGTGAAACGGCTGCGCCAGCGGCGTGCCGTGCGCTTCCAGCGCGCTCGCCGAAACCATCAGGATGCGGGCCTGATGGTGGCCGGTCGCACGCAGCGTCTCCGCCACGGTCCATCCATCCATGCCCGACATCGAGATATCCAGCAGGAACAAATCGGGCCGGCAATGCTGGGCGAGCGCGAGGCAGCCGGGTCCGTCCGGCGCGCTCAGTAGAATGAAGCCGAGCGGCGTCAGAACTTCGCGCAACAAGTCGCGCTGCACCGGATCGTCGTCGGTGATCAGGATGGTCTTGCGCGGACCGTGGTAGCCGAACACCGGGGCATCGACCGGCGCGATCCGAGTCGGATTGGTTACCTCCGATAGCAGCATCTTCACGCGAAAGGTGCTGCCGGTGCCGACGGTGCTGGTGACCCGGATGTCGCCGCCCATCACGCCCGCGAGCAGGCGGCTGATGGTCAGCCCCAGACCCGTGCCGGTCTGCGGCTGCGAGACGCCGAGCGCGCCGCGCTCGAACGGCGCAAAGATGCGTTCGAGATCGGATGCCTGAATGCCGGGGCCGGTGTCGACTACCTCGAACTCGGCGACCGGGCTGCGATAATGCACCACGAATTGCACGCTGCCGGTGTGCGTGAACTTGATGGCGTTCGACAACAGGTTGATCAGGATCTGGCGCAGCCGCTTTTCGTCGGCATAGACCACGACCGGCAGCACCGCCGGACGCTTGAAGACAAAATCGATGCCCTTGGCGGCGGCCTGCAGGCGGAACATGCCGACAAGCTGATCGAGGAACTCGCTGAGGCGAACCTCGTCGCGCGACAGATACAGCCGGCCGGCCTCGATCTTCGAGATATCAAGAATGCCGTCGATCAGCCCCGACAGATGGTCGGCGCTGCGGCGGACCACGCGGACCTGATCCCGCGGCTTTGGCGGCAAGCTCATGTCCTGCTCCAGCAATTGCGCGTAGCCGGAGATCGCATTCAGCGGCGAGCGCAGCTCGTGGCTCAAGCCCACCACATAGCGGCTCTTCGCCAGGTTGGCTGACTCGGCGACCTCCTTGGCGCGCTGCAATTCGGCATCGGTGCGCCTGTGCGCGTCGATTTCCTGAATCAGAAGCGCGGTCTGCCGCTTCGTTTCCTCTTCCGCCGCGCGGCGGCTTTGCTGTGCCAGCACGAACAGCCAGGCGACCACGCCGATGATGATGGTCAGCGCGAAGAATACTTTCCACAGCACATCGGAGAGCTGCAGGTTGTCGGCGTGAACCGTTGCCGAGGTCTGCAGGTAGATCATGCCGAGTGTCAGTCCGACCAGGCCGGCGGAAACCGCGAATACGCTGAGATAATGCCCAAGTTGCGAATTGATCCGGGCGTAGATCGGCTGCGGCAGCAGCTTGCCGAGGGTTTCGGAGACCTGTGCCTGGATCCGCGCATGCGGCTTGCAGAGATCGTGGCAGCGGGCGTCGAGCGAACAGCACAGCGAGCAGATCGGGCCGGCATAGGCCGGACACGACGCCATGTCTTCGGGCTCGAACGAATGCTCGCAAATGCAGCACTGGATCGCTTCGATATTCTGCCAGCTGCGCTTCGGCTTGCGGGCGATGTAGTATTTGCCGTCGGTTGCCCAGGCGATCAGCGGCGCGGTAACGAAGGCCACCACCAGCGCGACGAACGGCGCCAGCGCCTTCGCCGTCGGGCCGAACAGGCCATAGAACGCCGCAATCGAGACCACGGTTGCGGTCGTCATGGCGCCGACGCCGACCGGATTGATGTCGTAGAGATGCGCGCGCTTGAATTCCATATGCTGCGGACGCAGGCCGAGCGGCTTGTTGATCACGAGGTCGGCGACCAGCGCGCCGACCCAGGCGATGGCGACGTTGGAGTAGAGCGCGAGCGTCTGTTCGAGCGCCTTGTAGACGCCGATCTCCATCAACAGCAGCGCCACCACCACGTTGAAGACCAGCCAGACGACGCGACCGGGATGGCTGTGGGTGAGGCGGGAAAAGAAGTTCGACCATGCGATCGAACCGGCATAGGCATTGGTGACGTTGATCTTCAGCTGCGACAGGACGACGAAGGTGCCGGTCAGCGCCAGCGCGAGATCTGGCTCCGACAGCACGTAGCGGAAGGCTTCAAGATACATGTGCGCGGGTTCGGCCGCATGCTCGTAGCTGACGCCATGGCTGAGGGCAAAATAGGCCAGGAAAGATCCGGCCAGCAGTTTGAGCGAACCGAGAATGATCCAGCCCGGCCCGGCGCTCAACAGCGCGATCCACCACGAGGTCTTCGAGGTTCGCCGGTCGCGCGGCAGAAAGCGCAGGAAGTCGACCTGCTCGCCGATCTGCGCCACCAGCGAGAACACCACCGAAGCGGCGGTGCCGAACAGCAAGAGATCGAGATGGCCCGCGAGGTTGCCGTGCTCGCCGGGGAAATTTCTCCACTCGACAAAGGAGTGGGGATTGGCCCAGGCGATCGCCGCAAAGGGCAGGATGTGAAGAATGATCCACACCGGCTGCGTCCACAGCTGGAAGCGGCTGATCAGCGTGATGCCGTGGGTGACCAGCGGAATGATGACGACGGCGCTGATGAGATAGCCGATTGGGCGCGGGATGCCGAAGCACAGCTCAAGCGCGGTCGCGAGAATGACCGCCTCGATCGCGAAGAAGATGAAGGTGAACGACGCGTAGATCAGCGAGGTGATGGTCGAGCCGATGTAACCGAAGCCGGCGCCGCGCGTTAAGAGATCGATGTCGATGCCGCATTTGGCGGCGTGATAGGCGATCGGCAGGCCGCAGCAGAAGATAATGACGCTGACCACCAGGATGGCCGCGGTGGCGTTGGTGACGCCATAGTTAAGGGTGATAGTGCCGCCGATCGCCTCCAGCGCCAGGAACGAAATCGCGCCCAGCGCGGTGTTGGCGACGCGAGCGGCGGACCAGCGCCGCGCGCTCTTGGCTGTAAAGCGCAGCGCGTAATCTTCCAGCGTCTGGTTGGCAACCCATTGATTATATTGGCGCCTGACGCGGTCTATCCGCTGCCGCCCTGCCACTTCGGTACTCCTGACTCCCAAATTCCTGCGCCTGCCATGCGGTCAAAAATCTACGTCGCTATTTTGCGGTGCAATATACGCGATCTTGCGTATCTGTGCACTGCACAATTTCAGCAATCCTCGGCCCCGGCAATAACGCGTACTCGAACACGAATGGGGTGAACATGTCAGACGACAAGAAACAGGGGCTGCAGTCGGCGTTCCGCCGCAAGCTGCTGATGGGAATGGCGGCGATTCCCGCCTTAACCATGCTTCCCCGCCCGTCCTTTGCGGAGGCGCCGGCAACTTCCGCGATCAATACGACCGGTCTCGCGGTTACCGACACTGAAGTGACCGTCGGCATCCTGCATTCGGCCACCGGCACCATGGCGATTTCAGAAACCGGCTCGATCGAGTCCGAAAAGCTCGCCATCGCGCAGATCAACGAAGCCGGCGGCGTGCTCGGCCGCAAGATCAAGATCATCCAGGAAGACGGCGCCAGCGATTGGCCGACCTTCGCCGAGAAAGCCAAGAAGCTTCTCGTCAATGACAAGGTCGCGGCGATCATGGGCTGCTGGACCTCGGCCTCCCGCAAGGCGGTGCTGCCGGTTGTCGAGCAGTACAACGGCATGCTCTATTATCCGACCTTCTACGAAGGCCTCGAGCAGTCCAAGAACGTTATCTACACCGGTCAGGAAGCCACCCAGCAGATCCTCGCCGGCCTCAACTGGGTCGCCAAGGAAAAAGGCGCGAAATCGTTCTTCTTCGTCGGCTCGGATTACATCTGGCCGCGCACGTCGAACAAGATCGCGCGCAAGCATGTCGAGAACGTGCTCAAGGGCAAGGTGGTCGGCGAGGAATATTACCCGCTCGGCAACACCCAGTTCAACTCGGTCATCAACAAGATCAAGCTGACCAAGCCGGACGTGATCTTCACCGACGTCGTCGGCGGATCGAACGTCGCGTTCTACAAGCAGCTCAAGGCGGCCGGTATCGACCTGTCGAAGCAGACGCTGCTCACGATTTCGGTGACCGAAGACGAGATCGACGGCATCGGCGGCGAGAACATCGCGGGCGCCTATGCCTGCATGAAGTACTTCCAGTCGCTCGACAATCCGAACAACAAGCTGTTCGTCCCGGCCTTCAAGAAAATGTGGGGCGAGAAGACGGTGATCGGCGACGTGACGCAGGCCGCCTATCTCGGCCCGTGGCTGTGGAAGTTAACGGCTGAGAAGGCCGGCAGCTTCGACGTCGACAAGATCGCGGCGGCATCGCCGGGAATCGAATTCAAGGGTGCGCCGGAAGGTTACGTGCGGATCCACGAAAACCACCATCTGTGGTCGAAGACTCGGGTCGGTCGCGCCAAGCTCGACGGCCAGTTCGAACTGGTTTTCGAAACCGCCGATCTGGTCGAGCCGGATCCGTTCCCCAAGGGATACCAGTAAGCGCTCGGCCTTCAATCGCGCTTTTCCCAACCTGCTCCCTGGCGTGGATCGTCAATCCGCGCCTGAGACCCCCGCGTCGCGAACCGCTTGCGACGCGGGGCCTTTCCCCGACGGAGGACATCGATGTTCGGCGACTATTCGATTGGTGATCTCGGCTCCATCTTCGTCATGCAGGGCTTTGCCGGGCTGATCCTGTTTTCCGTCTACGTGCTGATGGCGCTGGGTCTCGCCATCATCTTCGGCCAGATGGGCGTCATCAACATGGCGCATGGCGAGTTCATGATCCTCGGCGCCTACGTCACCTGGATGACGTCGAATTTCTTCCAGGCCTACCTTCCAGGCCTGTTCGCCGGCTATTTCTTCCTGGCGATGATATTGGCCTTCATAGCGTCCGGCGCGCTCGGAATGCTGGTGGAATGGGCGCTGATCCGGCACCTCTACAAGCGCCCGCTCGATACGCTGCTCGCCACCTGGGGCCTGAGCCTAATTCTCCAGCAGGCCTATCGCTCGATTTTCGGGGCGCGCGAGGTCGGCGTCGAACTGCCGCAGTGGATGCTCGGCTCGCTGCATGTTTCCGACAGCATCGAAGTGCCGATCAACGGCATCTTCGTGATGGCGCTGACGGTGCTGATCACCATCGCGGTCGCCTACGTCATGTACTTGTCGCGCTGGGGCCGCCAGGTCCGCGCCGTGGTGCAGAACCGCATCATGGCCGGCGCGGTCGGCATCAATACCGAGAAGGTCGATCGCTACACCTTCGCGCTCGGCTGCGGCATCGCCGGCGTCGCCGGAAGTGCCTTCACCATGATCGGCTCGACCGGCCCAACCTCGGGCCAGCTCTACATCGTCGATACGTTCCTGGTGGTGGTGTTTGGCGGCGCGGCGAGCCTGCTCGGCACCATCGCGTCAGCATTCAGCATCTCGCAGACGCAGTCGACGCTGGAATTCTTTCTGTCGGGGTCGATGGCAAAGGTCCTCACGCTGCTTGCCGTCGTCGGAATTCTGATGCTGCGACCGCAGGGTCTGTTCGCCCTCAAGGTCCGCAAATAACAAAAGGGCTGAAGCCATGACCGAGAACCGCTTTGTCAACCGATCGGAGCTTATCGGAATTCTCCTGCTCGCCGCCTTCCTGGTGGTGATCCTGCCGCTCTGCCTCGACGTCTTCCGGCTGAATCTGGTCGCGAAATACCTCACCTATGCCTTCGTGGCGCTGGGTCTGGTGGTCTGCTGGGGGTATTGCGGAATTCTCAGCCTCGGGCAGGGCGTGTTCTTCGGTCTCGGCGGCTACTGCATGGCGATGTTTCTGAAGCTAGAGGCGTCGAGCGTCGAGAACACCAAAATCCAGTCGACCCCCGGCATTCCCGATTTCATGGACTGGAACCAGATTACCGCGCTGCCGGCATTCTGGCAGCCGTTTCACAGCCTCACCTTCACCGTCTTCGCCATCATCCTGGTGCCTGGCCTGTTTGCCTTCATCATCGGTGCCGCGATGTTCAAACGCCGCGTCGGTGGCACCTATTTCGCCATCATCACCCAGGCGGTCGCGGCCATCCTGACCATCCTGATCGTGGGCCAGCAGGGCTACACCGGCGGCATCAACGGCATGACCGATCTGCGCACCCTGAAGGGATGGGACATCCGGCCGGACCATGCCAAGATCGTGCTCTACTTCTTCGAGGTTGGTCTGCTATTCGTCTGCATCTTCATCGCCCAGTTCATCCGGCACTCGAAACTCGGCCGTATCCTGGTCGCGATGCGCGAAAAGGAAGACCGGGTTCGCTTCTCCGGCTATAGCGTCGCGAATTTCAAGATCTTCGCCTTCTGCGTCGCCGCCATGTTCGCCGCGGTCGGCGGCGCCATGTTCGCGCTCAATGTCGGTTTCATGTCGCCGTCCTTTGTCGGCATCGTGCCGTCGATCGAAATGGTGATCTACACCGCCGTGGGCGGCCGGCTCTCGATCCTGGGTGCGATATGCGGCACGCTTCTGGTCAACTTCGCCAAGACCAGCCTGTCGGAATCCTTTCCGGAATTGTGGCTGTTCGGGCTCGGCGGATTGTTCATCACGGTCGTTCTCGCCTTCCCGAACGGTCTCGCCGGGATCTGGACCGACTATGTGGCGCCGCGGATCGCCGGGCTGTTCACCTCGCGCAAATCGAAATCCGGCGACGGCTGGGCTGAGAAGCCGGTTGCCGACGGCGCACCGGCGGAATGAGGAGATAGACCATGCTCATAGGCCACCAGCCCAAGGAGTTCCTGCTCTCCGTCGAGGCGCTCACGGTTTCCTTCGACGGCTTCAAAGCGGTCAATGATCTTTCCTTCTATGTCGAGGAGAACGAAATCCGCGTCATCATCGGCCCCAACGGCGCCGGCAAGACCACGGTGCTCGACCTGATCTGCGGAAAAACCAAGGCGACTTCCGGCTCGATCCAGTTCCGCGGGCAGGAGCTCACCAGGTTGAAGGAGAACCAGATCGTGCAGGCCGGGGTGGGACGAAAATTCCAGACTCCCTCGATCTACGACGACCTGACGGTCTTCGAGAATCTCGAGATCTCGTTTCCGCGCGGCCGTACCGTTTTCGGCGCGCTGACCTTCACGCGCGACGCCGTGGTGCGCGACCGCGTTCACGAGGTCGCCGAAATGATCTTCCTGAAGGACCGGCTGAACGTGAACGCGGAATTGCTCAGCCACGGCCAGAAGCAGTGGCTCGAGATCGGCATGCTGCTGATTCAGGACCCCGAGTTGCTGATGCTGGACGAGCCGGTCGCCGGCATGAGCGTCAGCGAGCGCGCCAAGACCGCCGAGCTGCTCAACCGCATCATCAAGGACCGTTCCGTGCTGGTGATCGAGCACGACATGAAATTCGTCGAGGACATCGCGCACAAGGTCACGGTGCTGCATCAGGGCCAGATTCTGTCCGAAGGCACGATGGAGCACGTTCAGAAAGATCCCAAGGTCATCGAAGTCTATCTCGGACACTAAAACACGATCCCGAAAAGTAAGGTCCGGTTCTCGGACCAGACCAGACCAGGCTCGGCGAAGGATAAGGAACGCTTCCATGCTGGCAATCTCCGATCTGCATGTTGCCTACGGCCAGAGCGAAGTACTGCACGGCCTCAACGTCTCGGTCGCGCAAAACGAGATCGTGGCGATCATGGGCCGCAACGGCATGGGCAAGACCACGCTGATGAAGTCATTGATGGGGATCGTTCCGACCAAAAGCGGGTCGGTGTCGATGGACGGCACCGAGCTCTCCAACATGAAGAGTTACGAACGCGTGGCCAAGGGCATCGCTTACGTGCCGCAGGGCCGGATGATCTTTTCCACCATGACGGTGAAGGAGAACATCGAGACCGGTCTGGTGGTGTCGGGCGAGACCGAGGTGCCCGGCAGCATTTACGAGCTGTTTCCGGTGCTGCTGGAAATGAAAAATCGTCGCGGCGGCAACCTGTCCGGCGGCCAGCAGCAGCAGCTGGCGATCGCGCGCGCGCTGGCCACCAAGCCCAAGGTGCTGCTGCTTGACGAGCCGACCGAGGGCATCCAGCCCTCGATCATCAAGGAAATGGCGCGCACGCTGAAACGGATCCGCGACGAGCGCGGCCTGTCGATCGTGGTCTCCGAGCAGGTCCTGAGCTTCGCCCTCGATATCGCCGACCGCGTGCTGGTGCTTGAGAACGGCGAGATCGTGCGCGACGACAAGCGCGACGCCGTCGATGCCGCGCAAATCTCGAAATTCTTGTCCGTCTGAACCGTAACTTGGCTTGTAAACAGGGGAGCTTTTGATGCCAGAGACACTGATCAAGGTCGATCTAACGCAGTCGGCCTACGAGAACGACATGATCCACAATCGCTGGCATCCAGACGTACCGATGGTGGCGTGGGTCGGTCCCGGCGACGATTTCATCGTCGAGACCTACGACTGGACCGGCGGCTTCATCAAGAACAACGATTCGGCCGACGACGTCCGCGACATCGACCTCTCGATCGTGCATTTCCTGTCCGGCCCGATCGGCGTCAAGGGCGCCGAGCCCGGCGACCTCCTGGTGGTCGACCTGCTCGACGTCGGCCCGGTGAAGGAAAGCCTGTGGGGCTTCAACGGCTTCTTCTCCAAGAAGAACGGCGGCGGATTCCTGACCGACCATTTCCCGCTGGCGCAGAAGTCGATCTGGGACTTCAAGGGCATGTACACCTCGTCGCGGCACGTTCCCGGCGTTAACTTTGCCGGCCTGATCCATCCGGGCCTGATCGGCTGCCTGCCCGATCCGAAACTGCTGGCGACCTGGAACGAGCGGGAAACCGCGCTGATCGCCACCAATCCGACCCGGGTACCCGGGCTCGCCAATCCGCCGTTCGGTCCGACCGCCCATATGGGCCGGCTGAAGGGCGACGCCAAGGCGAAGGCCGCGGCGGAAGGCGCGCGCACGGTGCCGCCGCGCGAACATGGCGGCAATTGCGACATCAAGGACCTGTCGCGCGGTTCGAAGATCTACTTCCCGGTCTACGTGCCTGGCGGCGGCCTCTCGATGGGCGACCTGCATTTCAGCCAGGGCGACGGCGAGATCACCTTCTGCGGCGCGATCGAGATGGCCGGCTGGCTGCATCTCAAGGTCGACATCATCAAGGACGGCGTATCGAAATACGGCATCAAGAACCCCGTGTTCAAGCCGTCGCCGGTCACGCCGAACTACAAGGACTATCTGATCTTCGAGGGCATCTCGGTCGACGAGGCGGGCAAGCAGCATTACCTCGACGTGCATATCGCCTATCGGCAGGCCTGCCTGAACGCGATCGAATATCTGAAGAAGTTCGGCTATTCCGGCGCGCAGGCCTACTCGATCCTGGGGACGGCGCCGTGCCAGGGCCATATCTCCGGCGTGGTCGACGTGCCCAACGCCTGCGCGACGTTGTGGCTGCCGACCGAGATCTTCGACTTCGACATCATGCCATCGTCGGCCGGCCCGATCAAACACATCAAGGGCGACATCCAGATGCCGCTGTCACAGGACAAGTGATTCCCGCGCGACGGGGTGCGGGACGGTGCGTAATTGCCGCCCCGCATCCGCCGTCGCGGGCCTGAAAAAATTATCGCGCGAGGAACAAGATGCCGGTCTACGAATATCTCTGCAACGATTGCGGCCCGTTTACCGACATGCGGCCAATGTCGGAATGCGACGAGCCGCAGGACTGTCCGCAATGCGCGGGTGAAGCGCCGCGCGTCATTCTGACCGCGCCGAACTTCTTCTGCATGCCCGCGGACAAGCGCAAGGCCCATGCCACCAACGAGCGCTCGGCCAACGCGCCCAAGACCGTCGGCGAATACAAGGCGTCGCACGGGCCGGGCTGCGGCTGCTGTTCGACCAAGCCGTCACGGCTCGTCAAGAAGACCACGAGCGGCGCCAAGAGCTTTCCGACCGCGCGGCCGTGGATGATCAGCCACTGATCCCGGTGCTCTGGATCCCCGGAGCTAGCTCAGCCGGTTGCCGGCGACGGCGAGACTCGGGCGGCTGCCGGGCTGTCGCGCGTCGATATTCGCCGTCAGCGGTACCGACAGCCGGCAGACCAGGCCCTCGGAGCGCCAGTCGAACTCGGCCTGTCCGCCAAGCTGCGACTCGATGGAAGCGATCACGCTTCTTGTTCCGAAGCCGCGCGAGGCCGGCTTTTCGACCAGCGGGCCGTCTTTCTCTTCCCACACCAGTTCGAGAGCCTCGCCCTGGATGGCCCATTGCAGGGAAAGCCGGCCGGACAGCGTGGACAGCGCGCCATACTTCGCCGAATTGGTGACCAACTCGTGCAAGGCGAGCGCCAGCGTTTGCGCGGTGGCGGGCTGCAGCTGGATGTCGGTGCCGCGGAACGTGATCTGATCGCCCGTTGCATAGGGCGCCAGCTCCTCGTCGACCAGTTTCCCGATTTCCGCGCCCTGCCAGCTCGACAGTGAGAGGATGGTGTGCACCCGCGCCAACGCGCTGATCCGCCCCTCCACGGCCTGGATATAGGCCTTGACGGTTTCGCCCCGCGTCAGGCGGACAATCGATTGCGCCAGCGCCAACGCATTCTTGGCGCGGTGATCGACTTCCCGGGCCAGCAGGTTCTGGCGTTCCTCGGCCCGCTTCCGTTCGGTGATATCGACGGTGACGCCGCTGAGGCGCACCACGATGCCGGCCTTGTCGACGGTCGCGACCGCCGTGCCGACGCACCAGCGAACTTCGCCGTCCGGCCGGTTGACCCGGAATTCCGCTTCATAGGATCGTTCGCCCCTGTCGAACAGGGCGGTGGCCTTGCGGAGCTTGGCGGCATCATCCGGATGCAGCAAGGCCTCGACGTTGGCCGTCGTCACTACGAACGTCTCCGGATCGACCCCGAAGATATGGAATTGGCCTTCGTCCCACATCCAGTCGCCGTTGACCCAGTCCCAATCCCAGGAACCCATGCTGCCGGCGGCGAGCGCCAGGCTGCGGCGCTGTTCGCTTTCGAGCAGTCTCGCGTTGGATTCTTCCAGTTCCGCGGTGCGCGCGCGAACGCGATCTTCGAGCTCGGCGTTGAACCGCTCGAGTTGCCGGGTCTTGCGATAGAGTTCGGCGAACACCCTGATCTTGGCGCGCAGCACCTCCGGAATCACCGGCACCGGAACGTAATCGACCGCGCCCATCTCGTAGCCGCGGAGCCGGTCGATGTCGCTGACCTGAATCGCCGATATGAAGATCATCGCGGTCTTCTGGAACCGGGGATGCTCGCGGATCATGGCGGCGAGTTCGAAGCCGTCGAGCTCCGGCATGCAGACGTCGACGAGAATGACCGCGACCTCGTTCTTGAGCAGGAATTCGAGCGCCTCGCGCCCCGAGGTCGCGACGACGAGATTTTCGCCAAGTTCCTTCAGAATGACTTCATAGGCGAGCAGCTTTGCCGGCTGGTCGTCCACCAGGAGAATGTTCACCTTTTCATGGCTCATCATCGAATGCACCGGTCAGCGATGGAGCCACATGCGGATGGCGAGGAGCAATTGCTCGGTGTTAACAGGCTTTGCCAGATAGTCGGAGGCACCGGCCTCCAGGCACTTCTCGCGATCGCCTTTCATCGCCTTGGCGGTCAGCGCGATGATCGGAAGCCGGCGGAATTCCGGGTTTTCCCGGATCACGCCGATGGTCTGATAACCGTCCATCTGCGGCATCATGATGTCCATCAGGACAATGGCGATCTCGGGATTCGATTCGACCAGCGCGACTGCCTCGCTGCCGGTCGTGGCGGTGAGCACCTTCATGCCGCGCCGCTCCAGCACGCTGGAAAGCGCGAAAATGTTGCGGGCATCGTCATCTACCAGCAGCGCGGTCCGGCCAACGAGGTCCTCGTCGGAACTGTTGAGCTTCTCCAGCATTCGCTGCTTCTGGACGGGCAATTCCGTGATCACACGGTGCAAGAACAGCGACGTTTCATCAAGCAGCCGTTCGGGCGATTCCACGCCCTTCACCACGATGCTTCGCGCCATCGTATGCAGTTCCGCGTCTTCCTCGATCGAAAGCTCGCGGCCGGTGAATACGACCACGGGCACGTTGGACAATGAATCATCCTTGCGGATGGAATCCAGCACTTCGAAGCCGGTCATGTCGGGCAGCCGCAGGTCGAGGACAACGCAGTCGCAGGGGTTCTCGCGCAGCGTGGAAAGGGCGCCCGCGCCGGTGCCCGTCGTGACGATCTCGATGTCATCGTGGTCCAGGAGTTCCCTGATGCTCATCTGTTCAACTGCATTGTCCTCCACGATCAACAGCCGCTTGCGGCGGGGTTTTGCATACTCCTTGATGTGGGAGAGCGCGGCGCTCACGCCTTCGGTCGTGGTCGGCTTGCTGACGAAGGAGAACGCGCCGCGCGCCAGCGCATGCTGGCGGTCTTCGTCCAGCGTGATGATCTGGACCGGGATATGCCGCGTCAGCGGATTATGCTTGAGCTGGCTCAGAACCGTCCAGCCGAGCATGTCCGGCAGGAAGACATCGAGCGATACCGCCGTAGGCTGGAACTGTTTTGCCAGGTCCAGCGCTTCCGAGCCTCGTGCGGCGACAAGGACTTTAAAACCCTTGTCGCGGGCGAGATCGACCAGCACGCGGGCATAATGCGGGTCGTCCTCCACGATCAGAAGAATGGTGTCGCCCGGTTCGAGGGTGAGCCGGTCGTCCGGAAGCTGCTCGATAACGCGCTCCTGCGCTGCGGCCGGCAGCGCCGGCGCAACGCTGTATTGCGAGGCGGCACTGACCCGCGGCGCCACTGTCGGGCCGGAATATTTCAGCGGCAGGTAGAGAATAAACGTGCTGCCCTTGCCGGGCGTGCTCTGCAGATGAATCTCGCCGCCGAGCAGGCTCGCAAGCTCGCGGCTGATGGCGAGGCCCAGGCCCGTGCCGCCATATTTCCGGCTGGTGCCGGCGTCGGCCTGCTGGAACGCCTCGAAGATCAGCTTCTGCTTTTCCAGGGGAATGCCGATGCCGGTATCGGACACCTCGAAGGCGATCACGGCCGGCGAATGGTTGAGCACGGGATGTTCGGCGCTCCAGCCGCCGAGCGCCGCCGAGACGCTGAGGCGCACGCCGCCCTCGGCGGTGAACTTGAAGGCGTTGGACAGCAGATTCTTCAACACCTGCTGCAGGCGCTTGGAGTCGGTGACGATGCTGCGTCCGAGATTGGGATCGACCTCGATGTTGAACGACAGCTGCCGGTTTTCCGCTTCGTGCCGGAACGGGCGTCCCACGGTTTCCAGGAGGTTGGAGGTCAGGATTTCCTCGGCATCCACGGTCACGGTTCCCGACTCGATCTTGGAGAGGTCGAGGATGTCGCTGATCAGATTCAACAGGTCGGTGCCCGCGCCATGGATGGTGCGCGCGAATTCGACCTGCTTGGCCGTCAGATTTCCGTCGGGGTTTTCGGTGAGCTGCTGGCCCAGGATCAGGATGCTGTTGAGCGGCGTGCGCAGTTCGTGCGACATGTTGGCCAGGAATTCCGACTTGTACTTCGAGGTCAGCGAAAGCTCGGTCGCCTTCTCCTCGAGCGCGCGCCGTGCCTGTTCGATTTCCTGGTTCTTGCGTTCCACCTCGACGTTGCGTTCGGCGAGCTGCTGCGCCTTCTGCTCGAGCTGCTCGTTGGTCTGCTGCAGCTCCTTCTGCTGGGTCTGCAGTTCCCCCGCGAGTTGCTGCGACTGTTTCAGCAGCCCTTCGGTCTGCATCGTGGCCTCGATCGAGTTGAGCACGATGCCGATCGAGTCGGTGAGCTGCTCGAGGAAGGTCATTTGCGACGTCGTAAAGGCGCTGACGGAGGCGAGTTCGATCACCGCCTTGACCTGATTCTCGAACAGCACCGGAAGCACCACGAGATTCTTCGGCACCACCCGCAGCAGCGCCGAACTGATCGGCGCCGCGTCGTTCGGGATGTCCGACACCAGCCGCTGGCGCTTGTCCATCGCGCATTGCCCGACCAGCCCGTCGCCGAATTGCACGATGGGCTGATGCGGACTCACGCTGTCGCCGGCGTAAGCCGACAGCAGGCGCAATTGCGGACTGTCCTCGTTCTCGACCTGGTAGATCACACCCATATGCGCGTTCACCAGCGGCGTCAGCTCCGTCAACAGCAGCCGGCCGACGGTGGTCAGGTCGCGCTGACCCTGCAGCATGTTGGTGAATCGGGCGAGGTTGGTCTTCAGCCAGTCCTGCTCGGTATTGACGTCGGTGGTAAGCCGCAAATTGCCGATCATGGTATTGATGTTGTCTTTCAACTCCGCGACTTCGCCTCGCGCGTCGACCTGGATCGAACGGGTCAGGTCGCCCTTGGTCACCGCGGTCGCCACTTCCGCGATCGCACGCACCTGCGAAGTCAGGTTGGCCGCCAAGAGGTTGACGTTGCCGGTCAGGTCCTTCCAGGTGCCGGCGGCGCCGGGGACGTTGGCCTGGCCGCCGAGGCGGCCTTCGACGCCCACCTCGCGCGCCACGCTGGAGACCTGATCGGCGAAGGTCGCCAGCGTCTCGGTCATGTTGTTGATGGTGTCGGCGAGTGCCGCAACTTCGCCCTTCGACTTCACGGTAAGATTTTGCTTCAGATCGCCATTCGCAACGGCGGTCACCACCTTGACGATGCCGCGCACCTGTTCGGTCAAATTGGCCGCCATGAAGTTGACGGTGTCGGTCAGGTCCTTCCAGGTTCCGGCCACGCCGGGCACCTGCGCCTGGCCGCCGAGCTTGCCTTCGGTGCCGACTTCGCGCGCGACGCGCGTCACCTCGCCGGCGAAGGCATTGAGCTGGTCCACCATGGTGTTGATGGTGTTCTTGAGTTCGAGAATCTCGCCCTTGACGTCGACGGTGATCTTGCGCGAGAGGTCGCCGCGCGCCACGGCGGTGGTGACTTCGGCGATATTGCGGACCTGCGTCGTCAGGTTGGCCGCCAGCAGGTTGACGTTGTCAGTCAAATCCTTCCAGGTGCCGCCGACGCCGGGCACCACCGCCTGGCCGCCGAGGCGGCCTTCGGTGCCGACTTCGCGCGCGACGCGCGTCACTTCGGCGGCGAAGGAGCGAAGCTGCTCCACCATCGTATTCAAGGTGTCCTTGAGCAGCAGGATTTCGCCGCGGACGTCGACCGTGATCTTTTTCGACAGGTCGCCGCCGGCGATCGCGGTTGCGACTTCGGCGATGTTGCGGACCTGCGCGGTCAGGTTCGACGCCATGAAGTTGACGTTGTCGGTGAGGTCCTTCCAGGTGCCGGCGACCTCGGGCACTTCGGCCTGACCGCCCAATTTTCCTTCGGTGCCGACCTCGCGCGCCACGCGCGTCACTTCCGAAGCAAACGCGTTGAGCTGGTCGACCATGGTATTGATGGTGTTTTTCAGCTCGAGGATTTCGCCCTTCACGTCCACCGTGATCTTGCGCGACAGGTCGCCGCGCGCGACCGCCGTGGTCACTTCGGCGATGTTGCGGACCTGCGCGGTCAAATTGCCGGCCATCGAATTGACGCTGTCGGTGAGGTCCTTCCAGGTGCCGGCCACGCCGGGCACGTTGGCCTGGCCGCCGAGGCGGCCTTCGGTGCCGACCTCGCGCGCCACGCGCGTCACCTCACCGGCGAAGCGGTTGAGCTGATCGACCATGGTGTTGAGCGTTTCCTTGAGCTGCAGGATCTCGCCGCGCACGTCCACGGTGATCTTGCGCGACAGGTCGCCGCCGGCGATCGCGGTCGCGACCTCGGCGATGTTGCGCACCTGCGCGGTCAGATTGCCGGCCATCGAGTTGACGCTGTCGGTGAGGTCTTTCCAGGTGCCGGCCACGCCGGGCACTTCGGCCTGGCCGCCGAGCTTGCCGTCGGTGCCTACTTCGCGGGCGACGCGCGTGACCTCGCCGGCGAAGGCGTTGAGCTGGTCGACCATGGTGTTGAGCGTTTCCTTCAGCTGCAGGATTTCGCCGGACACGTTCACGGTGATCTTCTTGGACAGGTCCCCCTTGGCCACCGCGGTCGCGACTTCGGCGATGTTGCGGACCTGGCCGGTCAGATTACTGGCCATCGAGTTGACGCTGTCGGTGAGGTCCTTCCAGGTTCCGGCGACGCCGCGCACCAGCGCCTGGCCGCCCAGCTTGCCTTCGGTGCCGACCTCGCGTGCCACGCGCGTGACTTCGCCGGCGAAGGCATTGAGCTGGTCCACCATGGTATTGATGGTGTCCTTCAGTTCGAGAATCTCGCCGCGCACGTCCACCGTGATCTTCTTCGACAAGTCGCCATTGGCGACCGCGGTCGTCACCTCAGCGATGTTGCGGACCTGCGCCGTCAGATTGCTCGCCATCGAGTTGACGCTCTCGGTCAGGTCTTTCCAGGTGCCGGCGACGCCGAGCACGTTGGCCTGGCCGCCCAGCCTGCCGTCGGTGCCGACCTCGCGCGCCACGCGCGTGACTTCGCCGGCAAAGGCGTTGAGCTGGTCGACCATGGTGTTGAGCGTTTCCTTCAGCTGCAGGATTTCGCCCGACACGTTCACGGTAATCTTCTTGGAGAGGTCGCCGCCGGCAATGGCGGTCGCGACGTCGGCGATGTTGCGGACCTGCGCCGTCAGGTTGGACGCCATGAAGTTGACGTTGTCGGTCAGATCCTTCCAGGTGCCGGCGACGCCGGGCACCTGGGCCTGACCGCCGAGCTTGCCTTCGGTGCCGACCTCGCGGGCGACGCGCGTCACTTCCGAGGCGAAGGAATTGAGCTGGTCGACCATCGTGTTGATGGTGTCCTTCAGCTCGAGGATTTCGCCCCGGACGTCGACCGTGATCTTGCGCGAAAGGTCGCCGCGCGCGACGGCGGTGGTGACGTTGGCGATATTGCGCACCTGCGCGGTCAAATTGCCGCACATCGCGTTGACGGAATCGGTGAGGTCCTTCCAGGTGCCGGCGACGCCGGGCACGATGGCCTGGCCGCCGAGCTTGCCGTCGGTGCCGACCTCGCGGGCCACACGTGTCACTTCGGAGGCGAACGAGCGCAGCTGGTCCACCATGGTGTTGATGGCTTCCTTCAGCTGCAGGATCTCGCCGCGGACGTCGACCGTGATCTTCTTGGACAAGTCGCCGTTGGCGACCGCGATGGTCACCTCGGCGATGTTGCGGACCTGGCCGGTGAGATTGTTGGCCATGGAGTTGACGCTCTCGGTCAAGTCCTTCCAGACGCCGGTCACTTCGGGGACCTGCGCCTGGCCGCCGAGCTTACCTTCGGTGCCGACCTCGCGTGCCACGCGCGTCACCTCGGAGGTGAACACGCTGAGCTGCTTGATCATGGTGTTGACGATGGTGGCCGACTGCAGAAATTCGCCGCCCAGCGGACGGCCGTCGACGTCGAGCTGAACGGTTTGCAACAGGTCGCCCTGCGCCACCGCGGCGACGGCGCGGGTCACTTCGCGGGTCGGCCACAGCAGATCGTCGATCAGCGTGTTGACGGAACCTTCCATGTCGGCCCATGAGCCACTTGCCAGTCCGAACTTGACGCGCTGGCGGGTCTTGCCTTCACGACCGACGACCTGTCCGACGCGCTCGAGCTGCTGGGCCATGCGCTGATTGGCGGCGACGATTTCATTGAAGGTGTCTGCGATCTTGCCCTCGATGCCGAGATGGTCTCCGGTCATGCGTACCGAGAAGTCGCCGCTTCGCATCGCCTGAAGCGCGTGAAGCAATTCCTGCGAAGGATCCGGCTTTCCGTTGGCGTAAGGCTTTGCCTTGGCACGACGCCGGGTGGCTGGAGCGGCGGAGCCGAGATCACTCATGGAGTTCCCCTTAAGCGGCATGGCGCGTTTGCATCCGCGCGTCTACGAGTCGATCTTTCGCGTCATAAAATCGTGCGAACGATTTCGACGCAAGCGAAACCTGAGCTATTACAAATCTCTACCGCGGGCGAATCCGGACGAACGAAAATAATTCCGGCGCGGAACTTTTGTTCCCAGAGCTGAGCTAATTATTTCGATGATTGGTTGCGCCGCTATGGGCTGATTAACGCGAGGTGATCGCGTCGCTTTTGAGACCGCGGAACGGAACCTCGGCCCGTGCCGGCTTCTCCACGTTCGGTCGCCCCGCTTCCGCGCAGGAACCCCCGTAGTCGCGCTTCACTGCCGCTTCTGATTCGGCTTTCTTGGCGGGGCCGGGTTGCCGCCGCTCACGGCCTGCGGATCGAACTTGCGAGTCAGCTTGACGGCGGACTCGCTGAGATCGAGCAGCGTGCGGCGGCCTTCCTCCATCACGGTGGCGGATTTCTTGTTGAAGCTCTCTGCCAGTTCGCGAATCGACTGCACCTTCCCGAGCAATTCGTCGGCCTTGCCGTTCGCCAGCCCCGGCACAAGATTGTCGACCTTGGCCATGGCGCTGTCCATGCTGGCAAACGCATCGTCGGCCTTGCGCATGATGCTTTCGATCGCGTCGCCCTTGCTCGCCAGCGAGGCCGTATAGGTTTCGAAATTCAGGAGCGCATCTTTTACCATCGCCTGATTGCCGACGAGGAGGCGGTCGACATTGTGCAGGGAGTCGCGAATCGACTCGATCTCGCTGAGGTCGGCGGTCAGGATCGGAATGCCGTCTTCATCCAGCGGCACCGCAGCCGCGGCGGCCGCGCCGCCGGTCAGCGATATCGCCGCCACGCCGGTCAGCCCCTGGAATTCCACGCCGACCACCGTGTCCTTGCGGATGGGGGCGCTGTTATCCACCATGACGAGCGCGACGATCTTGCGGGGGTTGTCCAGCTTGAGCGACTTGATCACGCCGATCTGAACGCCGTCGAAGTTGACGCTACCGCCCTTGCGCAGACCGCTGGCCGAGCCTTCGAACACGATGCGCAGGGGGCCTTGCTGCCGCAGCGCGTGGATTTTCTGGTACCCGAGCAGGCCTGCGAACGCTGCGGCGATCAACGCCAGCGTCGTGGATCCGATCATCAAATTGCTCTTCGCCATCTGCCGATTGTACGGGCAAAGCCGGACGAGCGAAAGGCCGGGCCGTTGCGCCTCTTCCCCACTCCCCCCGCGAAGCGGCGGGGGGGTCGGGGGTGGGGGGTCTCTCAGCGCATGGACGCTCAGTTGCCGGCACTGAATCTGCCGAGGCGCCCCCCACCCCCGACCCCTCCCCGCCACGCGCTTCGCGCATGGGAGGAGGGGAGACGGCCAGCAGCCGCACTCCTCAATCAAGTTAGTGCCCTACGTCAGCGTCCATTCCTCGGCGCTGGCGCCGGCCAGCGCCCGGACTCGCCCCTCGTCGGCCGCGAGCTCTTTGGCCGTTCCTGAATAGACGACGATGCCGTCGTCCAGCACATAGGCGTTGTCGGCGATTTCAAGGCTCATCCGCGCGTTCTGCTCGACCAGCAGGACCGAGATGCCCTCGGCCTTCATCTGCTGGACGATGCGGAAGACTTCGCGCACGATCAGCGGCGCCAGGCCCTGCGAGGGCTCATCTAGAATCAGCAGCCTCGGGTTCAACAGCAAGGCGCGGCCGATCGACAGCATCTCCTGCTCGCCGCCGGACAGCTGCCGCCCGCGATTGGACTTTCGTTCCTCGAGGCGCGGAAACAGCTGGTAGATTCGCTCGATGGTCCACGGCCCTTCGCGTTCGAGCGGGACCTTGAGGTTTTCCTCGACGCTGAGGTTGGCAAAGATGCGCCGGCCTTCGGGCACATAGCCGACGCCGGATGCCGCTACGCGGAAAGTCGGCCAGCGGCTGGTGTCTTCGCCGAAGATCGTGATCCTGCCCTCGCGCGCCGGCGTCAGCCCCATCAGGCTGCGCAGCGTCGTGGTCTTGCCGGCGCCGTTACGTCCCAACAGCGCGGTGATCTTGCCTTCCGCAACGCTGAGGCTGACGCCATGCAGGATATGGCTCTTGCCGTAATAGGTGTGGAGGCCTTCGGCGGTCAGGGCTGCGGTCATGCGGCATTACCCAGATAAGCGGCCTGCACGGTCTCGTTGGCGGCGATCTCCTGCGGCGTGCCCTGCGCCAGCATCCGGCCCTGGTCGAGCACGCAGATGCGGTCGGCAAGATGAAACACCACGCGCATGTCGTGCTCGATCAACACGATCGTGTAGTTGGAGTCGCGATGCAGCCGGCGGATCAGCTGGGTGATCTGGTAGGTTTCCTGGTCCCCCATGCCGGCGGTCGGCTCGTCGAGCAACAACAGATGCGGCTTCAAGGCCAGCGCCATCGCGATCTCGGCGGCGCGCTGATCGCCATGTGCGAGCTCGCCGACCAGCCGGTCCGTCTTGGTTTCCAGCGAAACCAGCTTCAGCGTCTCCTCGACACGGGCATGCACCTGGGCGGCCTCGTTGCGGTTGATCCAGGGTCGCAGCCGGAAGCCGCCGGCCACCTCCGCGGCGATCCGGACGTTTTCGAACACGGTGAGCTCCGGGAAGATCTCGGTGATCTGGAAGGTCCGGGCCATGCCCTGGGTGACGCGCTCATGGGTGGAAAGCCTTGTGATGTCGCGGCCATCGAAGGTGATGGAGCCCGAGGTCGGCGGAAAAAATCCCGAGATCAGGTTGAAGAAGGTGGTCTTGCCGGCGCCGTTCGGTCCGATGATCGCGCACAGTTCGCCCTTCGCCACCGACAGCGAGACGTCGCGCACCGCCACCAGATTGCCGAACCTCTTGGTGACGTTGTTGATGTCCAGAACGTTCATGCCTTGCTCCGTTGCAGGAAACCCAGGAGTCCGCGCGGGAAGAACAGCACGACCAGGACGAACAGGAGGCCGACGAACGACATCCAGTTGACGGTGATGCTCGACAGATAATCCTGCAGCACCACGAACACGGCGGCTCCCAGCAGCGGGCCCCAGAAGCTGCGCATGCCGCCCATCACCGCCATCATGACGAAATCGCCGGACTGGCTGTAATGCAGGCCCCTCGGGTCGGCGAAGTTGTTGACCAGCGCGTAGAGCGCGCCGGCAAATGCCATGAAGAAGCAGGACAGCGTGAACGCGATCCAGATGTGGCGTTCGACGGGGATGCCGAGAAAACGGGCGCGGCGTTCGTTCTCGCGGATCGCGATCATGGTGCGGCCGAACGGCGAACGCAGGATGAAGGCCATGGCGCCGACCGCCAGCGCGAAGCAGAACAGCACGAAATAATAGAAGTTATTGGCGCTGGAGAGAATGTCGATCTTGAAGGCGCCGAAATCGAGCGGCTGGCGCGAAAAGCCGCGCAAGCCGTCGTCGCCGCCGGTCAGCGAGCTCCACTGGAAGGCGATGTAGTAGAACACCTGGCCGAACGCGATCGTCACCATGGCGAAGTAGACGCCGCGGCGCCGTACGATCAGGGTGCCGAGGACGGCGCCGCAGAGGCCGCCCAGCAGCATTCCCGCGACCAGCGCCAGCGGCGTGCTGAGCGCCACGAATTTCAGCGCCAATCCGGCGCCATAGGCGCCGAGACCGAAATAGGCGGCGTGGCCGAACGACAGTACGCCGGTAAATCCAAGCAGGAAGTTCAGCGACATCGCTGCCAGCCCGAGCACCAGCACGCGGGTGGCGAGGGCGGTATAGCCGCCGAGCGGCACCATCCAGTAGGGGGCGAGCAGCAGGGCTGCCCAGATCGCGGCGAGCGCGATCAATTTGCGGGTTTGCTCGGCACTCAACTCATCATTCCTTCTTCGCCGAACAATCCGCGCGGGCGCAACAACAGCACCACCGCCATCATGACATAGATCACCGCCTCGCTGGCGGCCGGGAAAAACACCGCCGTCAATCCGGAGGCCACTCCGATCAAGAGGCCGCCGGCCAGCGTTCCCGGCAGGCTGCCGATGCCGCCGACGATGATGGCGATGAAGCTCGGCATCAATAGCCCGGTGCCCATGGTCGGCTCGAGGCCGAGTTGTCCGGCGGCGAGCACGCCGGAGAGGCCGGCGAGAAAGATGCCGACGGCGAAATTGAGCGAGCGCAGCATCTGCACATTGATCCCCAGCGCCGCCACCGTATCGAGGTCGAGCGTGCCGGCCCGGATGCGAATGCCGAGGCGGGTATAGCGCAACAGCAGGAACAACAGCGCCACCGCGATCACCACCACCGCCACCATGAACAGGCGGTAGCCGGTGATGAAGAACAATTCATTGCTCAACGGCTGCGCCAGAAATGCGGGAATGGTGACCGGCTTGCCTTGCGGGCCGAAGATGAACCGCGTGCCGTCCTCGATCATGAAGGCGAGGCCGAAGGTGAGCAGCAGGCTGTAGAGCGGATCGCGCCCGTAGAGCGGCCGGATCAGCACGCGCTCGACGGCGAGCCCGATGATCGCGGTCAACGGCGGCGCCAGCAGCAACGCGCCCCAGAAGCCGATATAGGGCGTAATCGTATAGGCGATGTAACCGCCGATGACGAGAAACCCGCCATGGGCGAAATTGATGACGTTGCTCAGGTTGAGAATGAGCGACAGGCCGAGCGCCATCAGCACATAAAAGGCGCCGATGATGAGCCCGTTGGTGACGTTAAACAGAAGCAGTTGCCACATAATTCACCGAAAGAAATTCATGCATCTCGCCCGGGAGGCGGAAGCCTCCCGGCGCTCAGGGAAAACGCGGACTTCAAGCTTAAGACGGCCACTGCACGTTGCAGCCGGTTTCGCTGACGGCAGGCGCGGTCTTGTCGCCGGCGACGATCTCGTCGACGCGGAACAGGTCCTCCGCGTCGTCCTTCCCCTTCGACTGCGCCTCGCCGACGAAGGCCGATGTCATCAGCTGATGATCGCCCTTGCGGTAGTAGACCTTGTTCGGCTGCAGCTTGACGTCGTCGGGCAGCTCGAAATTCTCCAGCGCGGCAGCAAGCTTGACCGCGTCGGTCGTCTTCTCCTGGTTCGCGATCAGGGCGAAGGTCATCGCCGAGGTGTAGCCGAACCAGTGCCGCGCGGTCGGGACATTGCCGTTGTTGACCTTGCGGATATCGGCGACGAATTTCTCGACGCCGGCGATGCCCGGCTGTTTCCAGTACCATTCGAACATCCAGACGCCGATCCGCGCTTCCGGCGGCAGCGACGCGAGCGACTCCAGTTCCTGCTGCGTTCCCGCCACATGGATCTGCTTGTGCAGGCCGAACTGCACGACCTGCTTGAGGCAGTTGATCATGTCGGAGCCCTGCACCAAGAGGATCAGCACGTCCGGATTGGCGGCGCGCGCCTTGATCAGATAGGCGGAGTAATCGGTGGTGCCGAGCGGCGTCAGTTCGTTTCCGGTGACGCTACCGCCGAGCTTCTTCAGATCGTCGGTGCAGGCATCATACAGCGTGTGGCCGAACGCGTAGTCGGGCGTGATGAAGTGCCATTTCTTGCCGTACTTGGTGAACAGCACGCCGGAGACCGAATTGGCTTCCATCCGCGTGGTGTTGCAGACGCGGAACACGTTCCACTTGCAATCCTTGCCGGTGATGGAATCGGTGTGGCCGCCGGATACGATGTGCAGGATCTTCTTCTCGGCGGTGACCTGGGCGATCGCCGCGGCGATGCCCGAATTGACGTCGCCGATCATGAAATTGACCTGGTCGCGCTCGATCAGCTTGCGCGCCTTTTGCACGCCGGTGCCGACGTCATTGGCGGAATCTTCCACCAGCAATTCGACCTGACGGCCGAGAATGCCGCCCTTGGCGTTCATCTGCGCGACCGCGAGCTTGGCGCCCATCACCTCGTTGCCGGCTGGTGCTGCGTAAACGCCGGTGAGCGGATCGACCATGCCCATCCGGATCGGCGTCTCGCCGCGCGCCTGGATGATGAAGGGAGAAGCCATTTGGAAGGCACCGAGCGCGGCGGCGCCTTTGATCAGGGTGCGGCGATCGAGTTTCGGATTGAAAATGTGCGATGTCATGGGGTCCCTCTGCAGTTTTCGTGGAGTTTCTTCTTGGAATGGCGCCGGCTGCGTGGAGGCAGCCGGCGCAGCGTCGTCTATCGCCTAAGCCGGCCACTGAATCTTGCAGCCGGTAGCCTCCGCCGGACCGGCGGCTTTCTCGCCGGGCACAGGGTTCTTGACCGAGAACATGTTGTCCGGATCGCCCTTGGGCGGGTGCGCCTCGCCGACGAACACGGTGCTCATCAATTCGTGGTCGCCGGCTCGGTACGCCGGCGCGCCCGGTTGCAAGGCAACTTCCGGCGGCAACTTGAAGCCGGACAGCGCGTGCGCCAGTTTTGGCGCATCCAGCGTCTTCTCCTGGTTCGCGATCAACGCCAGCGTCTGCACCGAGGCATAGCCGAACCAGTTGCGCGCGGTGGCCGAGGCGCCCGTGATCTTCTTGATCGCGGTATTGAATTCCGCGACGTGCGGCACGCCCGGCTGGTCCCACCACCATTCCATCGTCCACCATCCGACCCGCGCACCGTCCGGCACGGCGCGGATGCTCTCAAGCTCGAACAGGGTGCCGCCGACCGCCATCTGCTTGTCGAGGCCGAACTGCACGAACTGCTTGAGGCTCGAAACCTGGTCGCCGCCGCCCATGACGTTGATCAGGACCTGCGGACCAAAGGCCTTGGCCTGGATCAAATAGGCGGAATAATCCGCCGTGCCGAGCGGAACCAGCGCGCCGGAAGAGGTGCCGCCATTGGCCTTCAGCAGCTTCTCGAAGCCGGCCTGGACCGAGTGGCCGTAGGCGTAATCGGGTGTCAGGAAGTACCATTTCTTGCCGAACTTCTCCATCAGCGTGGTGGCGATGGCATTGGCGTCCATGGTGGTGGAGTTGCAGACCCTGAACACGTTCCAGGAGCAGTTGGCGCCGGTGATCGGATCGGTGTGCCCGCCCGAGACGATATGGAGCACCTTCTTTTCGCTGGTGACCTGCGCCATCGCGATCGCGATGCCGGAATTCACGTCGCCGATGATGAAGCTGACATTATCGCGCTCGATCAGCTTGCGGGTTTTCTGCACGCCGGTGCCGACATCGTTGGCGGAGTCTTCGATCAATAGTTCGACCGGCCGGCCGAGAATCCCGCCTTTCTTGTTGATCTCCTCGGCGGCGAATTTGGCTCCCACCACTTCGCCTTGGGCAATCGCGGCATAAACGCCGGTCAAAGGATCGACCATGCCGATCTTGACCGGCGTTTCGCCGCGGGCCTTGATGATGAAGGGGGATGAGAATTGCACCGCAGCAATTGCGGCAGTCGATTTCAAAATAGTCCGCCGATCGATCGGTCGGGATCGTCGCGAAATACCCATGCTGTCCTCCCCAGACAAGGTTATGTCTTTTGATGGCCGGCATTCTTCGATGCCTTGATCGGCGGGGAGCCTAGCCTTTCCCGCTCGGCTTTGCCAATCGTCAACCTGCGGGAATCCTGCAACCTTCGGCCTAGGGCCGTGTGCCCATAAAGCAGGCCAGCGGCGATTTGGACGCCGGACGGCCGCTCCTGCCTATCGGCCCCGCGGCGTTGCGGCCTCGGCCTTGGCGCGGATGGGCGCGACCGGACGCTTGGCCTCGCCGGGCTCGATGACAAAACGCTGGTCGAGCGAATACCAGGGGGCTGCGAAACCCGGCTCGGGCGAGGGCTCGTCATGGCGAACGTAATTGCCGATGAGCGCACGCGTCACGCCGAACTGCACGTCCGACTCGATGTGTTCGTCGTCGGGCGAATAGATTTGCGAGATCAGTGTTTTGAAGCCGGGCTTGTAGACCATGAAGTGCAGGTGCGCCGGCCGGTAGTTGTGGCGGCGGGTGGCCTTCACCAGTTCGCCGACCGGACCATCGACGGGAATCGGATAGCCTGCGGGCTTGACGCTGTGAAAATGGAAGCGTCCCGCCTCATCGGAAACGAAGCGCCCGCGCAAATTCATCTCGGCCTGCGCGGGATCCTGGTTCTCATAAAGGCCTTCCGGCGAAGAGTGCCAGACGTCGACTTCGGCTCCCGCGACGGGACGTCCTTGTCCATCCTCGATCGAGACCCGAACGATCAGCCCGGGGCCCGGGGTCGGCGAACGCACCAGACTATCGCCGCTGGCGCTCAGCGGCTGGTCGTCGCGCCAGAACGGCCCCAACAGGTTGGCCTGGGTTTCGGTCTGGCCGTTGTTGCCGTTGTTGAGCAGGCAGACGAGCGAGGACACCCCCAGGGAGCCTGCCATCAGCACCACTTCGTTGTGCGAGGCGGTGGTCTTCTGGCCCATCGCGGCGATGATCCCGACCGCCTGCTGGAATTCGCGCTCGGTCAGGCGAACCTCGCGCACAAAGCCATGCAGATGCCGCACCAGCGCCAGCAAGATCTCGCGCAGCCGCGGATCCTCGGTGCGGCTGACGGCCTCAGTGACGGCGTCCGTTACCATGGCCTGATTTTCGATGATCATTTTAGACCTGCTGACCTCTACGGCGCAGCCCTGCCGCGCCTTTGTAAGCCACGCTTTGGCTGATGCTTCGCCGCGGCATCAATGCCCGGCGGCGCTCCTGGCCGCGGCGTTGTTGAGCACGATCAGGGCGTCGACGGCGACGCCGGTCCTGGTGTTGATCAGAAACGGATTGACGTCGATCGAGGCGATCCGGGTACCGGCGTCCGCTATCAGGTTGGACAGGCCGACCAGCGCCTTCACGGCGGAAGCCTCATGCAGTGCCGGCTTGCCGCGATAGCCTTTCAGCTTCACGCCGGCCTTGGTGCGATGGATCAATTGCTTGGCCTCCGCCGCGTCGAGCGGAGCACCGGCCAGCGCGACGTCCTTCATCAGTTCGATATCGATACCGCCGGTTCCGAACAGCACGACGGGACCCATTTCGGCATCAAGCGCGGCTCCGATCACAAGCTCGAG
>NZ_JADGRI010000365.1 GCF_017881085.1 Bradyrhizobium sp. | reverse complement strand
TCCCTCGACGACATCACCGGATAGGGTGGCCCACGGGATGCGCGTCACGCCCGAAGGGTACGCCCCTCGCTGTTGAGATTCGACGCTCTATGTGGTCATCGTGTGCGGATAGTCGCCCGATAATGAGGTCGGGCCTACGGTAGATACCCGACCCGAGACTGTCGCCCGCGCTCGTCCTCCTGGTGGCGGTCGCCGGTGCGACGATCCAAACAGGGCTCGTGGTCTGTTATGAGATGCGGAGCATGGACGTCTCCGCGCGGGAGTCCGCTCGCGGTGCCAAGGCGCCGTCGGCTTGCTCGAGGTGTTCGACGTAGGCGCGTGAACGCTCGACCTGCCCGGTCAACTCGCGCACCGTGACCTTCATCGTCTCTAGCGCCGTGGACTTGTACGAGTCGATCTGGTCTAGGGTGGCAAAGACGTTGTCCCACGCCCGCTGCAAGGCGGCGAGATCGACGCCCGTGCCGGTCGTCTGCGCCGTGACGTCGGCTGTCTGAGTCTTCAAGAGCTCTGACGTGCTCTCGATCATGCTGCTCGTCACCTCGCTGACGGCCTTGAGTTGTTCCACGACTAGGCGTTGATCAGTCAACGCCTGCGCGACCATGACCGCCGTCCGCAACGCCGCAGTGGTGGTGGTGGTGGCCGTCTGGATGGCTCGGACAACTTCCTGGTTGTTCTGCTGGACGACGCGCAGGGCGGCGTAGCCCTGGGCCGCGACGGCGAGCTGCGTCAGAATGTCCTGGAGTCGATGGCGAACCGGGAACAGAACGTCCTCGCGGAGGGTCCGTCCGCGCGCTGGGTCGCTCGCGGCCAGGATGTCGATGCGCCGTTCGAGCGCCTGGTCCAAGGTCCGCGCCATATAGGCGTATTGGCGCAGCGTCTCCATCTCGGTCCAGAGCGCGCGTTCTTCCTGGGCGATCGCCGCGTTGTCCGCCTGAAGGTTGTTGCGGCTGTCGGTTAGCGCCCGAATGATGGCCTGGATGTGGCTCTGCGCCTTTGTGTAGCGGTCGAAGTAGCTCCGCAGTCGGTCGCCCAAGGGAATGACGCCCAGGAGCTTCCGCGGAGTCATCTGGGCAAGGTCGTACCGCGCGGGGTTGAGGTCCTCGACGGTATGCCGAAGCTCGACCAGGTTCCTGGCGATCGGCGCCTTTCCCTCGAGGATGCCAGTCATCGCGCGAACCGGACGATCGAGCAGGCGGTTGCTCATCTCCGATGTGGCAATGACTTCACGCTCGCCGATGCTATTCACGTCGACGATCCGACGTCGATACTCCTCGCCATGCGCGTCCAATGAGGTCACGGAGTCGATGAAGGCTGCCACCAATGCATCGATCCGGGTCGCCACGTCAACGGCGACCGTGATGCCCGTCTCGGCTTCCTCCGGCGGAACCACGAGCACGGGGGCCGGCGCTGATAGGTCCAGAGCCGCCGTTTGAGCGGCGGCCTTATCCGGCGCGGTCAGGCGTTCAGACGCCGCTGACCCGCGGACGCTGCTATCGCTCATCAAACGGCTCCGGTGCCAGTCTCAGTCGAGGAGGCCGCCGGGGGAGTTTCCGACGCGCTTCCAGGGCGGACCCGACCCTGGCGACGCTGCGAGCCGGCTGGCACGACGGCTGGTTGCCCGGACCGGCTGGGGTGGTCGCTGCTGGGAGCGGATCCCTCGCCGTTCTGCGTACCAAGCATGGGCGCCATCGTCTGGCGGGCAATGTTCGCGAGCACACCAGCCTGCTGGATCATTTCGGCGAGCGTCTCGGTGACCCCGGCCGCCCCGTTCAGGACCGTGAAGGTACCTACATGTTCGAATGAGGACGCTGCTGCCCGCACGATCTCGGGAAGGTTGGCTGCGATCTGCTGCGCGATCACCGCCTCCTGATTCCGGCTCAACGCGGCGGCACGAAGCTCGATCCCGGCTGCTTCGGCCTGCATACGCGCCTTTACGGCATCCGCCTCAGCCACGCCGCGAGCCCGAATTGCGTCCCCTTCGGCCTCGCCGGTCAGCCGTGTGGCCCCAGCCTGCGCTTCGGCCTGGACGGTGACGGCTGCGGCCTGGGCTTGTGCAAGGACCTTCGTCTGCGCCGCCGAAGCCTCGGCGGCCAGGCGGACCTCCTGGGCGGCCGCCTCGGCCTGCCGGATCCGGACGTCGCGGGCAGCGGCCGCTAGGGTGGTCTGGCGATAGGCTTCGGCATCGGCGGGCTTCCGAACGTCGACCTGGAGCTGCTGCTCCGTTTGCTGGGCCTGGAGCTCGGCGACTCGAGTCTCCTGCTCGACCACGGCTTGCCTTGCCTTGGCCTCAGCCAGCGGACCTTGTTGCTTCGCCTGGTTGGTCGCCTGGTCGATCTCGGCCTGGTAACCGGCCTTCTTGATCTCGGTGTTGCGGGTCGATTCGGCGATCTGCGCCAGGGCCGTCTGTTCCTGGGCAACTGCCTCGCGCTCGGCGTTGGCGCGGGCGATGCGGGCGTTCTGCTCGACCTCAGCTTGGTGGGGCACCGCGAGGTTTTCGATGTAGGCGCTCGGGCTCGTAATCGCCTGGATCTGGAAACTGTCGATGACGAGCCCGAATGACTCCATCTCCTGGGTGCAACGGTCACGGACCTGCTGGGTGAACTTGTCCTGATCGCTAATCATGTCCTCGACGGTCATCGATCCGGCGATCGCCCGGAGGTGGCCCACGAAGACGTTCTGGACCTTCGTCTCGAGCTCCGTCGCCGGCCGATCCAGGAAGCGTCGCGCTGCGTTGGCGATCGACTGGTAGTCGTCGCCGACCTTGTACACGACGATGCCGCGCAGGTCGACCTGGATCTTCTGCTGGCTCACGCAGGGGACGGTGATCTCACTCTCGTGCGCCTCGAGCGACAGTCTGCGGACCTTCGTCAGTCCCGGCAGGATCAGCGCGCCGCGTCCTGTCACGATGTTGAAGCCCATGCTCTCGCCGGTGCCAACTGGCCGGCCGCTGGCCCGAAGGCCCGAGATGATCAGCGCCTCGTCCGGCTCAGCCACGCGCCAGCTCGCCCGGAACACGAGGGCAAGTGCGAGCAGCGCGAGAACGATGACGACGAGAACGACGACGGTCGCGACGCTGCTGTCCACTGTCATCTTGGGAGCCTCATAGCATCTGTCGGGGCAACCTCGACCGTGCGACCACCGAGGCTTCCGACGACGAGCACCTGGGTGTACCGCGGAATGGTCGCGTCTTTGTCGGCCGCGCGAGCGAGAAACCTCTCGGTGCCCTGCCGAACTTCGATCATGACCTCGCCCAGGTGTCCCGGCGTGATCTCTGCCGTGACACGAGCGAGCTTGCCGACGACGTCGAGACTCATGCCTCTCTCACCTGTAGGCGATTCCGAGATCCGTGGCTCAGGGCATCGTAGCCGCTAATGCTGTCGGTCGGACGAGCATCGCGGCCCGCGCGGATTCCTCGTTTGCTGGCGCGACTTGGCCTGAGGGGGGCTGCAAGCTGCCGTGAGCGAGGATTGCGGTGCCGACGTAGCTGGCCATTGACCAGCGCACGATCCCGGCATCGTGCGGGTTCGGCCAGGTGGTTACTTCCAGCGGATCAGTATTCTTTGCTTTTATGGTTGTTCTGGCAACGTCTGCAATGAAATCACTCGCATCGAGAATCTCCAATGGGTGCGGCTCTTTTAGAACGACGCCCAACTAGTCTCAGACCACGCGCAAGCGCCAAAGGCATGTTCATAGCGTTCTCGTAAGAAGCCATGAGTCTCAATTGTCGATTTATTCCTTAGAGGACCTTTCCTTGAGATAATCGAGGATCTTTTCCACAAAGATATCAAAGTCTTCCAGGTTCCGCTTGAACACTCCATACACAATGGCATCATCGATTCGCTCGTAGTAATGCACAATAAGGTTGCGAAAGGAAGCCATGCGCTCGAACCGAGGCAATTCCTCCCGTTGAATGACTCCTTGTTCGGCTAGTACCACAAAAGTATCACGATAATTTGCGGGTTCTCTAAACTGCTCGTCGGAGATGATATGTTGAGCAGCATCCAGACAAGCCTCGATCAGAATATGCAGGGTACGTTCTATGAATCGGCGGGCACGCCTGTCTGACTGGTAAACTTCCCAACTGATGTCACTCGCTTCTCTTAGATAAGAAACGTTCGCCTTGATGTCAGAAACAATTCGTTCCAGGAGCACCTGATCAACCATTTTCCGGGTAACTCCAAATTTCGAGGCTAAGGGTTTCGCACCCCATAGAGCACCATTCGAACATACCTGCGATGCAGGTGGAGGAAGTCTTCGTATAGTTTTCGGCCCTTGATTTCAAATTGCTTTCTCCTGACAGGATCCCGTTCAAAAATCAATCGGCCGAAGCGGCGTACCTGATATTTGAGAACTTCACCGGCGCGATTAAGCAAAACGAGATCAACCGGCCGTCCGCAAACCCGCTCGAGGTGAGATGCAAACGCGAGCAGCGGAAAGTCGTCGGCTTCGACAGGCTCAACAAGAATGGCAACATCAATATCCCTGGCTTTACGGACATCCCTTGTGACGGACGACCCGAAAAGATAGGCAGCAATGATACCCTGCTCCTCCCGGCACAATTCTGCAATCGTCTCAGAGAGTGTTTTCAAATCATCGATGAGCATAATTTGTGCGTCACTCCGATCTGTGAGGAGAAAAGCCTGCTGGCCGTGAGCCTGTTCTTTTCATGTGGCGTTGTCTGAGGGAAGGTTCAGTAAGTTGGCGATGTAGTCCACATAGCGCTGGTAATCGCGCAGGCAGGAGTTGATCGAATTGTGCACAAGGCTTCGGTCGAGGTCGTTGTAATCACGAATGAAGGCCATCTTCTTTTGAAAAAGCTTCTCCTCCAGAGCCCGGAGATCCTCTGAGTCCACAAAATCACGAAAGGCAAACGCTTTGTACTCGAGAAAATCATCCACATTTCCGATTGTACTTGACGATGTGATTCCATTCTTTACACTCCAATACCATATACCGATGATCGGTTGAGCTCAAGCATCAAAAAAAACATAAAAGT
>NZ_JADGRI010000122.1 GCF_017881085.1 Bradyrhizobium sp. | reverse complement strand
CGGATGCGCGCGTTGAGGACGGCGGCCTCCTTGCGCGGGTTCGAGCCGATGATCAAAAGCGCGTCAGCCTGCTCGATGCCGGCGATGGTCGGATTGAAGATGTAGGAGCCGCGGCCGTTCTTCGGATCGAAGGCGTCGCCGCCCTGCACCGCGAGATTGACCGATCCGTATTTCGCCAGCAGATCCTTGAGCGCGAACATCTCCTCCACCGCGGCGAGATCGCCCGATATGGCGCCGATCCGCTTGCCGTCACTCATTTTGACCTTGGCGGCGATGGCGGAGAAGGCCTCAGGCCAGGTCGCCGCGCGGAGCTTGCCGTTCTCCCTGATGTAGGGACGGTCCAGCCGCTGCGTGCGCAGGCCGTCGACGACGTGGCGGGTCTTGTCGGAAATCCACTCCTCGTTCACCGCCTCGTTGACGCGCGGCAGGATCCGCATCACCTCGCGGCCGCGGGTGTCGACCCGGATCGCCGAGCCGACGCCGTCCATCACGTCGACCGACTGGGTCTTGCCGAGCTCCCAGGGCCGCGCCGCGAAGGCGTAAGGTTTTGAAGTCAGCGCGCCCACCGGGCAGATATCGACCAAATTGCCCTGCAATTCCGAGGTCAGCGCCGACTCCAGATAGGTCGTGATTTCCATGTCTTCGCCGCGGCCGGTCGCGCCCATCTCCGGCGCGCCGCAGACTTCGGCGGAGAAGCGGACGCAGCGGGTGCACTGGATGCAGCGGTTCATCGAGGTCTTGACCAGCGCGCCCAGATATTTGTCCTCGACCGCGCGCTTGTTCTCGGCGAAACGCGAGGTGTCGACGCCGTAGCCCATCGCCTGATCCTGCAGATCGCACTCGCCGCCCTGATCGCAGATCGGGCAATCCAGGGGATGGTTGATCAAGAGGAATTCCATCACGCCTTCGCGCGCCTTCTTCACCATCGGCGAGCGCGTCAGAATTTCCGGCGGCTCGCCTTTGGGGCCGGGACGGCAGTCGCGCACGCCCCAGGCACAGCTCGCGACCGGCTTCGGTCCGCCCTTCACCTCGACCAGGCACATCCGGCAATTGCCGGCGATCGACAGCCTCTCGTGGTAGCAGAAGCGCGGAATTTCGGCGCCCGCGGCCTCGCACGCTTGCAGCAGCGTGTACTCGGCGGGGACATCGATCTCTTTGCCGTCGATGATGAGTTTTGTCATAGCTATCAACCCTACTCCGCCGCGACCATGTGGGCGGGATCGAGAATGCCGGCATCATCGACATCCGCCTTGTGCGAATACTCGCTGATGCGCTCTTCGATCTCGTGACGGAAGTGCGCGATCAGGCCCTGGATCGGCCACGCCGCGGCGTCGCCCAGCGCGCAGATGGTGTGGCCCTCGACCTGTTTTGTCACCTCAAGCAGCATGTCGATCTCGCGCTTGTGGGCGCGGCCGTCGGCCATCCGGTTAAGGACCCGCCACATCCATCCGGTGCCTTCGCGGCACGGCGTGCACTGGCCGCAGCTCTCATGCTTGTAGAAATAGGAAATCCGCGCGATCGCCCGGATCAGGTCGGTCGACTTGTCCATCACGATGACGGCGGCGGTGCCGAGACCCGAGCGCAGCTTGCTCAGGCTGTCGAAATCCATCGGCGTATCGATGATCTGGTCCGCCGGCACCATGCGCACCGAGGAGCCGCCGGGAATGACCGCCTTGAGGTTGTCCCAGCCGCCGCGGACGCCGCCGCAATGGCGCTCAATCAGTTCGCGGAAAGGAATCCCCATCGCCTCTTCGACGTTGCAGGGCCGCTCGACATGGCCGGAAATACAAAACAGTTTGGTGCCGACATTGTTGGGCTTGCCGATGGCGGCGAACCACGCCGCGCCGCGCCGCAGGATGTCCGGCGCGACCGCGATCGACTCGACATTGTTGACCGTGGTCGGACAGCCGTAGAGGCCGACATTGGCCGGGAATGGCGGCTTCAGCCGCGGCTGGCCCTTTTTGCCTTCGAGGCTTTCCAATAACGCGGTCTCTTCGCCGCAGATATAGGCGCCGGCGCCATGGGCCACGTAGATCTCGAACGGCCAGCCGTTGACATTGTCCTTGCCGACCAGCCTCGCCTCATAGGCCTGGTCGATCGCGGCCTGCAGATGCTCGCGCTCCCGGATGAACTCGCCGCGCACATAGATATAGCAGACATGGGCGCCCATCGCGAAGCTCGCGAGCAGGCAGCCCTCGACCAGCAAATGCGGATCGTGCCGCATGATCTCGCGGTCCTTGCAGGTGCCGGGCTCGGACTCGTCGGCATTGACCACGAGATAGCTCGGCCGGCCGTCGGTCGACTCCTTCGGCATGAACGACCATTTGAGGCCGGTCGGAAATCCGGCTCCGCCGCGACCGCGCAGGCCGGAGGCCTTCATCTCGTTGACGATCCAGTCGCGGCCCTTGTCGATGATCGACTTGGTGCCGTCCCAGGCGCCGCGGCGGCGCGCACCTTCGAGGCCCCAGTCATGGAGGCCGTAGAGGTTCTTGAAGATGCGGTCCTTGTCATCGAGCATGACGTGAAGCTTCCTAAGGTCAGCGGTTGGACTGCGAATAGGCGAGACCGGCGGCGCATCCGCCAATGACGACCGCCCATAACAGGCATGATTCAAGCGAGGCGTGCAGCACGTAGCGCTGCAGCAGGAAAATGAACGCCGCTGCGGCTGCGGTGTGCAACGCAATGTAGCGCCAGTTCTTCATCGCACCGACACTCCTCGCGCCTTTCGGCTGCAATGTGCTGTCACGCTTCACGTGGTTTCCTTCAGCGTGGTCGGCCCGCCCACGGGGGCGGAGAACTGACGGTCGATCTGCGGTCCCGGCTTCGGCGGATTGCCGGAGGCAAAGCCGTCCAGCACCTTGCCAAAACTTTCCTTGGTCAGGTCCTCGTAGGTATCCTTCCAGATCAGCACCATCGGCGCGTTGACGCAGGCGCCGAGGCACTCGACTTCTTCCCAGCTGAAATTGCCGTCCTTCGACAGATGGAAGGGATCGTGATGGATGCGGCTCTGGCACACCTCGATGAGGTCGCCGGCCCCGCGCAGCCGGCACGGGGTGGTGCCGCAGACCTGGACGTGCGCCTTCTTGCCGACCGGCTGCAGCTGGAACATCGTGTAGAAGGTCGCGACTTCCAGCACCCGGATGTAGGGCATGTCGAGCAGATCCGCGACCGCGCGGATCGCGGCTTCCGAAACCCACCCCTCATGCTGTTCCTGCACCCGCCACAGGATCGCGATCACCGCGGAGGCCTGGCGGCTTTCCGGATATTTGGCGATCTGCTCCTTGGCCCAGGCGAGGTTTTCCGGCGTGAACGTGAAGTTCGCGGGTTGCAGTTCTTTCGGAGCGAGGCGGCGGACGGACATTGTCGTTCAATCTCTCATTGCATGCGGCGCGCGGCGTCCGCATTCAGGGCGCTGATCCGGTGTTGCCAGAAGGCGCTTGCGGTGCCGAACACGTTGTAGCCGACGTGAGTGGAAACCTTGATGCGGTCGAGGATCGAAAGCTCGGTCACGGTTTCCAGGCGATTGGAGCGGGGATCGTAGACGATGAGCTGAAGCGGGGTCTGGTCGAGGATATAGCGCGACACCGTATGGTTGCGGTCGCTGCCATGTTCCTCGCACAATAACACGCTGTCGCCCTGCAACAGCCGCGTGCCGCCCTTGATCGCCTCCACTTCGACGCCCTCGACGTCGAGCTTGATCAGGTATTTTCCGTCGGGAGATATCCTGCCGTCATCAAGCAGATTGTCGAGGGCGATGACCGGCACTTCCTCGCCGCCGCCATCGGCGGGGTCCGCGATGCTGAACGCTTCATGCTTGGTGCCGGACAGCCGCGCGGTGCCGCGCGCAGCGCCGATCGCGCACTTCATGACCTCGAAGCGGTTGCCGTTGATTTCGGCATTGTTGGCAAGCTTGGCGAAATTCTGCGATGACGGCTCGATCGCGATCGCCTTGTGCGAGCCGTAGGGCGCGCTCGAGACCAGCACCGACCAGTAACCGAAATTGGCGCCGCAATCGAGCAGCGTGTAGTCGACGTCGACGGAATCCCTGAACAGCAGCTCCAGTTCGTCTTCGTAGGAGAACGAGCGGTTGAGCAGCTTGCTCCAATAGCCGTCGCCATAGGGAAATTCGAATGTCGCATCCGGATTGAGCTTGATCGCGATGTTCCGCTCCGGCAGCGCCTTGCGCAGCAGATTGGCGCAATGGTTGTAACCGCGGTGCGAAAAGTGCGACGATATTTTCGAACCGGTCGCGAACGCGAGCGCGGCGGTCCGCTCCCACAAATTGGCGCCCTCAAGTGACCCCGAAGCCCGGTCAAACTGAATGGGCGGCAGTGCGATCACCGGTCGACCTCTCCGAACACGATGTCGAGCGAGCCGAGGATGGCGGAAACGTCGGCCAAGAGATGGCCCTTGCAGATGAAATCCATTGCCTGCAGATGCGCAAATCCCGGCGCGCGGATCTTGCATTTGTATGGCTTGTTGCTGCCGTCGGAGACCAGATAGACCCCGAACTCGCCCTTCGGCGCCTCGACGGCGGCGTAGACCTCGCCTTCCGGCACGTGGAAGCCCTCGGTATAGAGCTTGAAATGATGGATCAGCGCTTCCATCGAGCGCTTCATCTCGCCGCGGCGCGGCGGGGAAATCTTGTGATCGTCCACCACGACGGGCCCCTGCCCGTCGGCGGCACGCAGCTTGGCGATGCACTGCCTCATGATACGCACGGACTGGCGCATCTCTTCCATGCGGATCAGATAGCGGTCGAAGCAGTCGCCGTTCTTGCCGATCGGAATGTCGAAATCCATCTCGGCGTAGCATTCGTAGGGCTGCGACTTGCGCAGGTCCCACGCCGCGCCCGAGCCGCGCACCATGACGCCGGAGAAACCCCATTCCCAGGCCTGCTTCAGCGACACCACGCCGATATCGACGTTGCGCTGCTTGAAGATGCGGTTGCCGGTCAAGAGCCGGTCGAGATCGTCGACCACGCGCAGGAACGGATCGCACCAGGCTTCGATATCGTCGATCAGCTTCGGCGGCAGGTCCTGGTGCACGCCGCCGATGCGGAAATAGGCCGCATGCATGCGCGAGCCGGAGGCGCGCTCGTAGAACACCATCAGCTTTTCGCGCTCTTCGAAACCCCACAGCGGCGGGGTCAAGGCGCCGACGTCCATCGCCTGCGTGGTGACGTTGAGCAGATGCGACAGGATGCGGCCGATCTCGCAGTAGAGCACCCGGATCAGCTGGCCGCGGCGCGGCACCTCGATGCCAAGCAGCTTTTCCGCCGCGAGACAGAAGGCGTGCTCCTGATTCATCGGCGCGACATAGTCGAGCCGGTCGAAATACGGGATCGCCTGCAGGTAGGTCTTGGTCTCGATCAGCTTTTCGGTGCCGCGATGCAAGAGGCCGATATGCGGATCGACGCGGGCGACCACCTCACCGTCGAGCTCCAGCACCAGGCGCAGCACGCCGTGCGCGGCTGGATGCTGCGGTCCAAAGTTGATCGTGAAGTTACGGAGGTTCTGGCTTTGCTCGTTCATGATCAGACTTTCGGCCCCGCCTTCTCATCGCCGGGCAGGACCGGATAATCGGCGCCCTCCCATGGCGAGAGAAAATCGAACTTGCGGAACTCCTGATTGAGGCGGACGGGTTCATAGAGCACCCGCTTCTCCTGGTCGTCGTAGCGCACCTCGACGAAGCCTGTGGTCGGGAAATCCTTGCGCAGCGGATGGCCGTCGAAGCCGTAATCGGTCAAGAGCCGCCGCATGTCCGGATGACCGGTGAAGATCACGCCGTAGAGATCGTAGGTTTCGCGCTCGAACCAGTCGGCACCCGGAAACACCTCGATGATCGACGGCACCTGGGAGGTCTCGTCGGCCGCTACGCGCAGGCGGATGCGCGCATTCAGGGTCGGCGACAGCAGGTGATAGACCACGTCGAAGCGCTTCTCGCGGCCGGGATAGTCCACCGCGGTGATATCGGTGAAGTTGACGAAGCGACAAGAAGGATCGTCGCGCAGGAACGTGACGACATCGACGATCTTGTCGGCCTGCACCGCCACCGTGAGTTGCCCGAACGCGATCGCGTGACCGGTCGCAGCGCCGGGAAGCGCGCCAACAATCGTCTGCCCCAAGGCGTCGAGCCTGCCGTCATCCATCCCAAAACCCTTAGCGTTCGATGGTTCCGGTACGCCGGATCTTCTTCTGCAACAGCAGCACACCGTAAAGCAGCGCTTCCGCCGTCGGTGGGCACCCGGGCACGTAAATATCGACGGGCACGATGCGGTCGCAGCCGCGCACCACCGAGTAGGAATAGTGATAGTAGCCGCCGCCATTGGCGCACGACCCCATCGAGATCACGTAGCGCGGCTCCGGCATCTGGTCGTAGACCTTGCGCAGCGCAGGCGCCATCTTGTTGGTCAGCGTGCCCGCGACGATCATCACGTCCGACTGCCGCGGCGAAGCGCGCGGCGCGAAGCCGAAGCGCTCAACGTCGTAGCGCGGCATCGACACCTGCATCATCTCGACCGCGCAGCAGGCGAGACCGAAGGTCATCCACATCAGCGATCCCGTCCGCGCCCAGACGATCAGGTTGTCGGCGGAGGTGATGAAGAAGCCCTTGTCGGACAGTTCGTGATTGACCTCGAGGAAATACGGATCATTGGCTCCGACCGGCTTGCCGGTGGAAGGATCGAGGATGCCGGTCGCGGCGGGCGCTACCGCCGGGGCAAAACCGGGCTTTGCGGCGGAAGGGCTCAATCCCATTCGAGCGCGCCTTTCTTCCATTCGTAGGCGAAGCCGACGGTCAGGACGGCCAGGAAAACCAGCATCGACCAGAAGCCGGTCGCGCCGAGCTTCCCGAACGCCACCGCCCACGGGAACAGGAATGCCACTTCGAGGTCGAAGATGATGAAGAGGATGGCCACCAGGTAGAACCGGACGTCGAACTTCATCCGGGCATCGTCGAATGCGTTGAATCCGCATTCATACGCCGAGAGCTTTTCCGGATCGGGCTGCTGGAAGGCGACGAGGAAGGGAGCGATCAGGAGCACCAGCCCGATCAGGGCAGCGACACCTATAAACACGACAAGTGGAAGATAATTCTGCAGGATGCCGGTCATCGGCGGGGCCTTTTCCTGCGGTTGCTGACCGCCGCAGATTCGTTGATTGGAATTATTCTGAGGCTTAGCGCAGCGCAACAAGGGGCGCAAGACAAGCTATCTTGACGGGGTCTGCGGTCTCCACATGCGGCGGGAAAACTTGGGAACACGATGCCGGGTCAAAGCCGGCCCCCTGCGGAACGGATAAGCCGCTTCCTGCCTGAACTTCACCTTGACCTGGATCAAGACCGTCCGCGAAATCTGTGGACCGATCAAAAAACGATTGGATGCCGTCGATCCCACGGCTCTCGGGCCCGAACGAGGCCGCCCCTGCCGGTCCGGCGCCGGGCCGGTGGCGGGACAGCGCCCGTCTGCTCATATCGGCGGCAGCGTGCGCGGGCGCCGAGCGGCGTGAGCCCTTCTCAGGCAAGCCGCCCCGTGTATTTCTCCAGCTGCGCCCAGGCCTCGGCGCCATAGGTTTTCTGCCACTGCGTGTAGAAGCCCGCGTTCACCAGCGCGGCCCTGAACTGCACCGGGTCTGGCTTGTTGAAGATCATGCCCTTGGCCGTGAGTTCGGCCTGCAGCGAGTGGTCCATCTCCAACAGATCGGCCCGCTCCCTGACCGCCGCGGCATCGAAGTTGCTCTTGAGGATTTCCAGGAGGTCGGCGGGCAAAGCTGCCAGCGCGCGGCGGTTGGCGATGACCCAGTAGCCGCTCCAGCAATGGTTCGACAGCGCGCAATATTTCTGCACCTCGTACAGCTTGCCGGTCGACACCTGCGCCAGCGGATTTTCCTGGCCCTCCACGATGTGGGTCTGCAGGGCTGAATAGAGCTCGCTGTAGCTGATGCTCGAAGGCAGCGCCCCCAGCCCGCTGAACAGGGAGGTCAGCAACGCCGTGACGGGAACGCGGATCTTGAATCCCCGGAGGTCCTCGACGCCGTTCAATTGCCGGCTCGAGGACGAGGTGATCTGCCGAAACCCGTTGTCCCACATCTTCTTCATCGGCACGACCCCGGCCTTGCCGATGGCGTCGCGGACGACATCGCCGACGCCGCCGTCCATCGCGGCCCAAACCTGGTCATAGGACTGGAAGGCGAAGCCGACGCTCGGCAGGCCCGATAACGGCACCAGCGTCGACAGGGTCATGCTGGGCGCCGCCAGCAATTCGATGCCGCCGGCACGAACCTGCGACAGCATCTCGGGATCGCCGCCGAGCTGGCTGTTGGGAAAAACCGTAACGTTCAGCCGGCCCGACGACTGGGCGCCGATGGCGCGCACGGCTTCCGTCAATCGAACCGTGAGGGGGTGGGTATCCGGCGTGTTGACGCCGAGCTTGAACTCGAACTCGGCCGCTGCACTGGCAGGTCTGGTGAAAACGGTGGTTGCCCAGGCGGCCGACGCAGCGCCCAGCAAACCCCTGCGGGTTATTGCCATTTTTTCTTCTCCCGAGCGCATTACCGCGCCTGGAAACAGTTTCCTTCGAACCGCAGGCATCCGCAAGATGCCGGGAAGCGGAGCAGGCCAACAGTGCCCCGCCCCGCCGACGAAGCCATTTTGGGGAATCCACGAAACCACCCTGAAACAAACGGGGGGTAATTGTACGGGCAACAGAGCGACGGCAAAGCTCGCCTGGAGGCTCACATGAACCACTCAATTCACTCGGCGGACCGCAGTACCCACCTCAAGATCGTGGTCGTGGCGCTCGTGGCCGGCATTGCGGTGGCCGGTCTTGGTATCGCGGCCCGCACCAATGCGGATTACAGCCAGACCGCTCATGTTATCAAAGCGGGCAAGCCGGTCGCGCTGACCAACTCGGATACAATGGTCGTCCGCTAGGCCAAGACCGGTCTGTTGGGAGTAGGAACAGCGGCCGCCTTACGGGGCGGCCTTTTGTTTTGGCTCGACCGGTCCAGCCTCTTCGGCACGTGACGCCATCCGCCCTAAACTCAGGCAACGCTATTCAACAGGCTGCGGACGCCGCCTGTGCGCTGGAAACGGAAAGAGGATCGAGGGGGCTAAATTGGGGGCGTTTCGACCGGAAGCCGAAAACGGCTTAAGTGCCTGAAAAGATGGCGCGAGAGACGGGACTCGAACCCGCGGCCTCCGCCGTGACAGGGCGGCGCTCTAACCAACTGAGCTACTCCCGCGGATGCCGTAATCTCTGACCGATCCGCACAGAAGTGAGGGCTTAAAGGCGTGCCTCTCTTTAGTCAAGGTCATTGCGAATCCTCCCATTTGGCAGGCCTTTTTTGGATGTCGATGCAAATAATAGGCTGTTTACGGGCAGAACAGCGTAGGCAGCCGCACCCCGAATCGTTTAAGGCCTGCTACGTCTAAGTTTCTTAAGCCATCAAACAACGAGGAGGGCCAAATATGGCGAAAAAGGCAGCGACTCCGACCACCGTCACGCTGAAGCATCTCGCGGCGGCAATCGCCGACGACCAGGAATTGTCCAAGAAGAAGGCCGAAGAGATTCTGAATGATCTGGTCGGCCGGATCACCAAGCATCTAAAGAAAGGCGAACGCATCCGCATCGTCGGCCTCGGCATCCTCCAGGTGCGCAAGCGCGCCGCCCGCATGGGCCGCAACCCCGCCACCGGCGAAGCGATCCACATCAAGGCGAGCAAGAAGGTTGCCTTCCGCGCGGCCAAGGAGCTCAAGGAAGCCGTCTGATCGGACGCGTCTTCCGTTTTCTGAGTTTGCGTCATTCCGGTTTGGCGTACGCGGCCCCCGGAATGACGCTTCTTCCGGCGTATAGTCTTCTCGTATTGACGTGCGGTTTTGATGGTGGGTTCGTCCCTGAAGTTTACGCACACCGTGACCGAGCGCTTTCTGCGCTATGTGGTGATCGACACCCAGTCGGACCCCGCCTCCCCGACCTGCCCCTCCACCGAAAAGCAGAAGAATCTGGGCCGCCTGCTCGCCGCCGAACTTCTGGCGATGGGTCTGCGCGACGCCCATCTCGACGACTGCGGCTACGTCTACGCGACCATTCCGGCCAATACCGACAAGCAAGTGCCGGCGATCTGCTTCTGCTCGCATATGGACACCTCGCCCGATTGCAGCGGCAAGGACGTCAAGCCGCAGATCGTGCGAAATTACCGCGGCGGCGACATCGCCCTGCCGGGCGACCCCACGCAGATCATCCGCGCCGCCGAACATCCCGCCCTGAAAGACCAGATCGGCGGCGACATCGTCACCTCGGACGGCACCACGCTGCTGGGGGCCGACAACAAGGCCGGGCTTGCCGAGATCATGGATGCGGCGCATTTCCTGATCCAAAATCCGCAAATTAAGCACGGCGCCATCAAGATCCTGTTCACGCCCGACGAAGAGATCGGCCGCGGCGTCGACAAGGCCGACTTGAAGAAGCTCGCAGCCGATTTTGCCTACACGATCGACGGCGAGACCGCGGGGAATATCGAGGACGAGACGTTTTCCGCCGACGGCGCCACCATCACCATCGAAGGCGTCAGCGTCCATCCCGGTTTTGCCAAGGGCAAGATGGAGCACGCCATCAAGATCGCCGCCGCCATCGTCGACCGGCTGCCGAAAAACACCTGCTCGCCGGAAACCACTGAGGGCAAGGAAGGCTTTCTGCATCCGATCGGCATCTCCGGCGCGCTGGAGAGAGCCACGCTTAGTTTCATCGTCCGCGACTTTACCGACGAGGGCCTGAGAGAAAAGGAAGCCCTGCTGGAGAGCATCGTCAAGGACGTGATGAAGGGCTTTCCGCGCTCGACCTACAGGCTCGAGATCAAGCCGCAATACCGCAACATGAAGCAGGTGATCGACCGTCACCCCGAGATCGTCGACCACGCGATGGAAGCGATCCGCCGCGCCGGCCTAAAACCCGTGAAGACGTCCATCCGCGGCGGCACCGACGGCTCGCGGCTGTCGTTCATGGGGCTGCCCTGCCCCAACATCTTCGCCGGCGAACACGCGTTCCATTCGCGGCTGGAATGGGTCAGCGTGCAGGACATGGAAAAGGCGGTGCAGACCATCGTCCATCTCGCCATGATCTGGGAAGAGCGCGCTTAGGCGCACCGGTCAAAAAAGGCCCCGGACAACGCCGGGGCCTGAGTCTGCTGGAGGAAGATCGGATCAGTAGCGAGAAGCGGCCGTGCCACCGAACCTGTAGTTCAAGCCAACACGACCGAGTTGGTACTCATGATGAAAATTGACGAACGATATCGGATTTACGATCGATAACACCCGGTTGGTGCCTACATCAGCAAAGAGATACTCCGCCTTTACCGACCAATTTGACATCAGGGCTGTTTCAATGCCGCCACCGACGCTGTAACCGGAAAGCACCTTGTTTGATGCGGCGCCCGGAACTCCAGATTCAACGAAGCTATCGCTCACGTCAGCGAACGCACCACCGCCAGTCACGTAGACCATCGAGCGATCCCACGTGTAGCCGATGCGCGCACGAGCCGTTGCCAGATAGTTCGTTTGGGAAGTGAACGACAGCGGAACATCCGGGAAGCAGCTGTTGATTTCGCAGGTTGTTCGCCGGGAACTCAATCCGTTGATATCGCCTTCAATGCCGAAGACCCAGCTCGGTGAAACCTGCCAGTTGTAACCACCCTGGATGCCGCCCGTTACACCGAATTTGAAATTATCGCTGTTATCCCTGGCGCCGGTTCCGATAAACGTTTGAGGATCAGTTGTAAGACCTGTTCCCGCGGCGGCCCCGCCTGCATTCAAACCGATATAAAATCCCGTCCAATCATAGGCGGATGCCGCGAAAACCGGTGCTTTAGCATACGACCGTGCCGGCAGGTCGGCGGCCCATGTTGCACTCGTGCTGACGATCGCGGTGATCGCAGCGGCGACGAAGACCATGCACCTTGAAATTCTCATGACACACCTCGAATAGCTTCACCTGGAAACCGAATCCAAGCTTGTGGAGGAGGCGTATCGCGAAGACATCGGGTCGTTCGCCATCCGAACGGCTGATGCTCAAACGAAACCCGAGAAGTGTTGCTAAAATGGCGCGAGGTGAAAGGGAACGCCTTCGCCGGACCGAATCAGCATGCTGCAGCTGAACGTCCCCAACACGACGCGATGGCGATTGGACAATCAACCGGCCCGCGCCGTCACGATCCAGATCGCGGCGGGAAGCGGCACCGACTGTCCGCTGAGAAAAGGCGTCAGCGCCTCGCGGATCGAGTTGGTGGCGGAGGCGACCACCTCCGGCGGCTGTTCGGCCAACGCGCGGGCGGCCGGTCCAATTTCCAGCGCGCCCTGGACTGCCGCATCGAGGCCGCGCCCGACCGCGACATCGAGCGACAGATTGCACGGCTCCATCGCGATCCCGGTGAAGCCGGCCTCGCCCAGGATGCGCTGCACGCGTGCTTCGGAGGCGAAAGCAAACGGACCGGGTTCTTCGGGGCCGACCTGCGGCAGCTTGGGGACGTGCTTGTAAACGGCCTGCAGCGGCGCCATGAAAAACGGATTTTCGCGCGGCTCGCGCCAGCAGGCGAAAGCCAGCCGTCCCGACGGCTTCAGTCCCCGGCGCAGGTTGGCAAAGGAGCGCACCGGTTCGGCAAAAAACATCACGCCGAAGCGGGATACCAGGAGATCAAGACTTGCAGGGACGAACGGATAGACGGTGGCATCCGCGAGCACGAATTCGACCGGCAGGCCCGAAGGCGCGACCTGGCGGGCGCGGGCCAGCATCGGCCCCGAAATGTCGATGCCCAGCACATGCCCGCCCGGGCCGACCTTTTGCGCCAGCGCAACGGAGACGGCGCCGCTGCCGCAACCGACATCGACAATCCGTTCGCCGGCCGCAGGCCTGGCACGATCAATCAGGAGGTCCGCCACGGGCGCCAGCACGATGTCCTGGGATTGCTGGCGGTCGGCCCAGCGCTGGCCGCCCGGTCCGTTCCAATAGGCGATCTGGTCCGCGTTCAAATCGTGGCCGACAGGTGCTTCCATCGTGCAAACTCGCTGCCAGTCCGCCTTCGCTCTTGATGAGTATCGGCTTGCCGAGCCGTCGCTCGTCAAGAGCGAAGGCTGGTAGGCGGTGACGGATTCGAACCGCCGACCCTCTCGGTGTAAACGAGATGCTCTAACCAGCTGAGCTAACCGCCCTCGACGCCTGTTTAGCGCTGGCTGAGCCCCCGGCGCAAGCCGTGCATCGCCCACAAAAAAGCGGCGCCCCCCGGAAGGGACGCCGCTCTGGTCATATTCGTAGCCGTTAGTGGGCCGTGAGCCCGCCGGCCGCCTCGTCGCCAGCTTCCGGCTTGACCGGCACCTTGCCGGTATCTTCTTCCCAGACGATCGGCACCGGCGGTCGAACCAGCGCCTTGGAGATCACGTCATCGAGCCGCGCCACCGGGACGATGGTCATCCCGCCCTTGATCGCATCGGAAATCTCCGTGAGATCCTTGGCATTGTCCTCGGGGATCAGCACCGTCTTGATGCCGCCGCGCGCGGCCGCCAGCAGCTTCTCCTTCAAGCCGCCGATCGGCAATACGCGTCCCCTCAGCGTGATCTCGCCGGTCATGGCGACATCGTGCCGGACCGGGATCCCGGTCATGATGGAAACGATCGCGGTCGCCATCGCAACACCTGCCGACGGTCCGTCCTTTGGGGTCGCCCCCTCCGGCACGTGGACGTGGATATCGCGCTTGTCGAACAGAGGCGGCTCGATGCCGAAGCCGACGGCGCGCGAGCGGACATAAGATGCCGCCGCCGAAATCGACTCCTTCATCACGTCGCGCAGATTGCCCGTGACTGTCATCTTGCCCTTGCCGGGCATCATGACGCCTTCGATGGTGAGCAGCTCGCCGCCGACATCGGTCCACGCGAGACCCGTGACAATGCCGACCTGAGGCTCGCTCTCGATCTCGCCGTAGCGATATTTCGGCACGCCGAGGAAGTCCTCGAGCGACTTCTCCGTCACCTTCACCGACTTCTTCTTGGAGATCATCAGCTCCTTCACCGCCTTGCGGGCGAGTGTCGAAAGCTCACGCTCCAGATTACGCACGCCCGCTTCGCGGGTGTA
>NZ_JADGRI010000364.1 GCF_017881085.1 Bradyrhizobium sp. | reverse complement strand
TCAGCCACGCTCAGAATACGCTGGAGAAGGGGAGCGGGAAATATCACGCCGTGCGGCTCGGCTTCCGCCAGATCGACGGGTTCAAATGGGCCGATCCCGATGAGGTGCGGTTGAAACAGATCCAATCGTCATTCCGGGGCGTCGCGGCAGCGACGAACCCGGAATCTCGAGATTCTCCGATGTGCAATGGCACATCGGAGTTCACGCGGAGCCTGTCATCGGGCCGCGCTTTGCGCGGACCCGTTGGCGTGCCCCGGAATGACGGTGCAGGGGTGGAAGACTGGGCCGAGCGCATCGTCGCCGCGCGGCAGCGCCGTCCCTTCACCTCGCTGGAGGATTTTGCCCGCGACACCGCGCTTCCCAAGCGCGCGTTGATCCTGCTGGCGGATGCCGATGCGTTTCGCTCCATCGGACTCGACCGCCGCGCCGCATTGTGGGCGGTACGGCGGCTGCCGGATGATGTGCCGCTGCCGCTGTTCGAAACGGCAGCCGCGCGCGAGCAGCCCGACGAACAGGCGCGGCCCTTGCCGCTGATGCCGCTGCCAGAGCAGGTGGTGGCCGATTATCAGACCATCCGGCTGTCGCTGAAGGGCCACCCTATGGAATTTTTGCGGCCGATGTTTGCGAAGGAGGACATCATCGCCTGCGAACGCGTCTGCCACGCCAACGACAAAAAACGCGTTCGCTGCGCCGGCGTGGTGCTGGTGCGGCAGCGTCCGGGCAGCGCCAAGGGCGTGGTGTTCATGACGCTGGAGGACGAAACCGGCATCGCCAATATCGTGGTGTGGCCGAAGGTGATGGAACAGTTCCGCAAGGAGGTGATGGGTGCACGGCTCATTCTGGTCGAGGGCTATATCCAGAGCAGCCCGGAACAGGTGACGCATCTGGTCGCGCAACGCCTATACGATCGCTCCCGCGATCTGGTGGGTCTCGCCAACGATGCGCGGAAGCATCCGGTGCCGGCAGGTCCCGCGCTGATCGAACCGCTCAATGACGACCGGCGGGAGCATCCCGACAATCCGGCCCAGAAAATCCGCCATCCGCGCAATGTGCGGATCCTGCCGCCCTCACGGGATTTTCATTGACGGATCAGATCATGCTCAAGCGAGCGATTTCGCTATTCAGGCGCGGCGCCGACCGGCGGACCGCCGGGCGGCCGGTGCAGGAACGTGATCGACGCAAACGCGCCGAGCCATGAACCGATCGCGGCGAAGGCGACATAGACCCAGTTTTCCGTATAGCTGATGACGGCGTAGGAAGACAGCAGGTACCATACGCTGCTCCAGGTCGCCGCGGGCACGCGCCTGCGCGCCACCACGGCCGAGGTGAACATGACATAGACCGCGTCCGTTGCGGCCGTCGCCAGCAGAACGCCTGCGGCGGTCAGGGGATCGATGGCAGCCATTGCAGCTCCTTCCACGGTAAGGCAGAAACACAGTAGGATTGCGCGACTAAGCGAAACAAAACGAACTTCCGGCAGCCCTGAACGTAGGGAAAAGTGACGATCATGCAAACGCCCCGCGAAATTCTGGCCGAGCTCTGGACATCAGCCGGTGGCGACGCCGCGGCGCTCGATGCCGTCACACTGACCGGAGAGGAACCGCAACTGCCGTCATCGTTCCGCGTGGCTGCCGCGGCGCAAACCAGCATTGCCGCCGCCGGCCTCGCCGCCGCGCAGATCTGGAAACTGCGCAGCGGGCAATCGCAAGGCGTCGCGGTCGACATGCGGCATGCCGTCGTCGAATGCCGCAGCGAGCGGTATCTGCGCGTCGACGGCAAGCCGCCGCCGCCCGCCTGGGACGCCATCGCCGGGGTTTACAAAACCGGCGACCGGCGTTTTGTGCGGCTGCACACCAATTTCCCGCATCATCGCGCCGCCGTCTGCAAGGTGCTGGACTGCAAGCCGGAACGCGACGACGTTCAGGCCGCGCTGATGCAGTGGGAGGCCGAAGCCTTCGAGACCGCAGCCTATGCGGCGGGCGGCGTGGTCGCGATGATGCGCTCGCATGACGAATGGTCCGATCTGCCGCATGCCAGGGCGCTGGCCGCGTTGCCGACGATATCAGTTGAAAAGATCGGTGAGGCCGCGCCAAGGCCGTGGCCCGCAGGGGATCGCCCGCTTGCGGGCTTGCGCGTGCTCGACCTGTCGCGGGTGATCGCCGGTCCCGTCGCCGGCCGCACGCTCGCCGCCCACGGCGCCGACGTGCTGCTGATTTCCGGTCCCGATCTGCCGGCGATCCCCTGGCTCACCATCGACACCGGGCGGGGCAAGCTTTCCGCTTTTGCCGACCTCAAGCGTGAGCAGGGGCGGGGCGTGTTGCGCGATCTGCTGGCGCAGGCCGACATCTTCTCGCAAGGCTACCGTCCGCGCGCGCTCGGCTCGCTCGGTTTCTCGGCGGAGGACGCCGCACGCATCAATCCGGGCATCGTGTATGTATCGCTGTCGGCCTATGGCCACGCCGGGCCGTGGGCCGAGCGCCGCGGCTTCGACTCACTGGTGCAGACCTCGACCGGCTTCAATCATGCCGAAGGCGAGGCCGCCGGTGTCGAGGGGCCAAAGGAATTGCCGGCGCAAATGCTCGATCACGCCACCGGCTATCTGATGGCGTTCGGCGCCATGATGGCAAAGGCCCGCCAGTCCCGCGAAGGCGGCAGCTGGCATGTCCGCGTGTCGCTGGCGCAGACCGGACGGTGGCTGTGGAATTTCGGTCGCGTCGCCGACGGGCTCAAGACCGAGGATTTGAAGGGCGATGCGGTCACACCCTTTATCGAAGCGGTGCCTTCCGGCTTCGGTCCGCTCCGGGCGGTGAGCCATTCGGCCGTGCTGTCGAAAACGCCTGCCTTCTGGTCCCGCCCGGCGATGCCGCTCGGCAGTCACCCGCCGCAATGGCCGGCGCGCGGCTGAGGCCACGACGCGAAAACCTCTCGAAAATAAGACGCGCCTCTCCAAATTTTAACTTTAAACGATGGCGTCAGCGCCGTTTTTAGGTTGTTTGAAACATCAAATCGGCACTATTAGCGCACCGATGAGGCAGTCATTGCCGGAATCATCGCCCAAGTGACTGGACCCTATGTTGCCGGAACTTATCAAGCAATTGCAGATGCTTAACCGGCAACGGCTGGCCATGGGCGCAGCCCTTTTGGTGTTGGCCGGGGCGGCTCTCTATGGGGTCACGCATATCGGCGGGGCCAGCCACGAATCTTCCGAGGTGTCGAGCCAATCCCGCAAGGGATCGCAGCGCTATACCCCGACTCCGGCGGAATGGGCCACCCTGACCATCGAGCCCGTTACCGAGCGAACCTTCCGGGCCGAAACCGTGACCGAAGGCAAGGTCGCGGTCGACGAGGACCGTTCGACCCCGGTGTTTTCGCCCTATGCGGGCCGCGTCATGAAACTCATGGTCCGGCCGGGCGACAACGTCACCCAGGGGCAGCCGCTGTTCGTGATCGAAGCCGCCGACACCGTGCAGGCGCAGAACGATTTCATCTCGGCCATGACCGCCCTGAACAAGGCGAAGTCGGCGCTCGCTCTCGCGCAGATCCAGGACACGCGCGCCAGGGATCTGTTCGAGGGCAAGGCCGTTCCGCTCAAGGATTACCAGCAGAGCCAGGCCAATTTGATCCAGGCGCAGAACGACATGCGCTCGTCGCAAACGGCGCTGGAGGCGGCGCGCAACAAATTGCGGATCCTTGGGCTGACTGACGAGGCCATCACAACCTTTCAGGAAAAGGGCCGCATCGATCCGAGTACCACCATCTACTCGCCGATATCAGGCACGGTCGTGCAGCGGAAGGTCGGTCCGGGCCAGTATGTGAACTCCGGCGCCAGCGATCCGGTCTTCGTGATCGGCGATCTCACCACGGTCTGGCTCACCGCCTTCGTCCGCGAGACCGATGCGTCCAAGGTTTCGATAGGGCAGGAGATCGCCATCAATGTTCTGGCGTTGCCGGGCCGGACCTTGTCGGCGCGCATCAACTATGTAGCCGCGGCAATCGATCCGGCCACGCGCCGGCTCCTGGTCCGCGCCACCATCGACAACAAGGACGGCGCGTTGAAGCCGGAGATGTTCGCCAACGTCACCATCTACTCGGCTGGCGATCACCCTGCGCTGGGCGTACCGAAGCAGGCCTTGATCTACGAGGGCAATCAGGTCCGCGTCTGGGTCGCGCATGACGACAAGTCGATCGAGCTGCGCCAGATCAAGACCGGGCTGACCAATGGCGACCTCGTCGAGATCGAGGGCAATTTGAAACCCGGCGAGCGAATCGTTACCAAGGGCAGCCTGTTCATCGACCGCGCGGCATCCGGCAGCTAACGTGAACGCAGCCCATTGAAAGTCTCGATCTGAATGGATCGCCTCGTCGCCATTGCCGTCGGCCGCCGCTATCTGATGGTGGGCCTGTTCGCCGTCGTGATGATCGGCGGCCTGATCGCTTTCAAGCAGCTCAATATCGAAGCCTATCCGGACCCGACGCCGCCAATGGTCGACGTGGTGACGCAAAGTCCGGGCTTGTCGTCGGAAGAGATCGAGCGCTACATCACCATTCCGATCGAGACCCAGGTCGCGGGCATCAAGAACCTGCAGACGATCCGGACCATTTCGCTGTACGGATTGTCCGACGTCAAGCTGCAATTCTCGTTCGACTACACCTATGATGAAGCGCTGCAGCAGGTGTTGAACCGGCTGTCGCAACTGGCGCCGCTGCCCGGCAACGTGCAGCCGGGGATTTCGCCGCTCAGCGCCATCGGCGAAATCTACCGCTACCGGCTGGTCGGGCCGCCGAACTACAGCGTGCTCGACTTGAAAACGCTGCAGGACTGGGTCTTGCAGCGCCGCTTTCGCGCCGTGCCCGGCGTGATCGACGTCACCGGCTGGGGCGGCAAGACCAAGACCTACGAACTGCAGGTCGACTTCAACAAGCTCGTCGCCAACGGCCTGACGCTGCCGCAGCTGCTGCAGGCCGTCGGCAATTCCAACATCAATGTCGGCGGCAACACCGTCGA
>NZ_JADGRI010000121.1 GCF_017881085.1 Bradyrhizobium sp. | reverse complement strand
CTGGGGTCAAGGCCGGCAGCCGCCGGAGGCGGTGGCGCGCAGCGCCAGCCTTGAGGCCAGCCGCTCGCAGGGCTACTTCAAAATACAGTTGCTCCCCGGCGATCGGGCTTTTTTGTCACCGTCATCCCTGAGAAGCTTGCTTCTCAAGAACTTGACGCCAGCGTCGAGGCGTCAGGACCACACGACTTCTCCGTCCGCAACGTCGGCGCTTTCGTCTTTAGCGCCGCGCGCGTCCACCGCATCCCGCCCCAACGTTCGTGACGATGGCCAACGCCCCTCTCCCGGGACAGGATGGCCGGGATATGAAAGTGATTTGGATCGGGTGAGAACAGAAATATTTTTGCAAAGGGAGCTGGACAGGCCACTCGCAAAACAGCCACCTGATTTGCCCGTCGGGTTGATTGTGTCTCCGGTCAAGTGCCGCCGTCCGGTCTTGGCGCAAAGCGGCCTTTAAGTAAAAATCGCCGCCGCAAGTAGACGCCGTCCTGTGCGGTAGTTTTCACATTGCAAGGAGGACCTTGAACCCGCCCCAAAACATCCGCTTGCCGTCGAACGGCGTTGCCTGCGGATCCATTCCCATGCGTGAGTCGCTCATGACAGCGCCAACGACGCGATCGCGATCCTCTCGCGACTGGTAGGCGATCCACGAGAACACCACGACTGCTCCTTGCGTTTTGGGCCTCAATAGGTTTTAAGCCCGGTGACTTCATGACCATAGGCATGAACGAGAAGCGAACCGCGTGGCTTTGCCGCGTTTTGAACAGAGTGACGCACCCCGCGCAGCTCGCGCGCCTTAGATTATTCTGATCCTCCCTAAAGGAATCCATCATGGCCAAGATGACCAAGAATCAGTTGATTGATGCAATTGCAGAGGGAACGCAGGTTTCCAAAGGAGACGTGAAGGCCGTCATCGAGCAGATGGCGACTGTAGGCTATAAGGAACTGAACGAATCCGGCGAGTTCGTCATTCCTGGCTTCGCCAAAATGTCGGTCGTGAACAAGCCTGCTACTGAAGCCCGCAGCGGGGTAAATCCTTTCACGAAAGAGCCTATGGAGTTCGCGGCCAAGCCAGCCAGCAAGTCGGTCAAGGCGTCACCGCTGAAGGTTGTTAAAGACGCTGTTTGACGCGGACGGGTTGCTTGAGACGTGTTCGTTCGTCTGAACTGTGGGTAATTCCATCACACAGACAGGCACCTCCACCCGTACGCTATGCGCCCCGAGATGGAATCTCTGGAGGGCCCAGGACGCCGAGGTTGGCTAAATGCCAGTACCCGGAGCTTTGGCTGACAGTTTGAAACTGATTCTATTTTCCGCCATGGCCGGGCTTGTCCCGGCCATCCGCGCCTTTCTTGATTCCGCCGGCTTTTATCCCCATGAAGCTCGCTCCTGCGATTTGATTCCGTGGGTGAACGATGTCACCGTTGTCCGGTCAACAGCACACGCACATGAATCGAGTCGGCGCGACGTGGTGTTTGCACCACGCTGCCGCGCCTAACCACCGCAACCGAATGGAGCGGTTCCAATGGCTGACGACGCTATTGCTTCGATTATCGCCCTGCATCAACCCAAAAGGGCCAAGACCGCTGCCCAACGCGCCCGCGCGTACCGGCCGCGCAAACGGCAAAAGGCAAAGGCGGCTCCCTCGCCAGAAGCCGAATCCCAATCTTCCGAATTACTGATACCGGCAGAGTTCTCGTCGGCGAATCCGGCATTTGCCGAATTGCCCGTCACGCCGCCCCCGACCGTCACGTTGCGCGCCGTCGCACCGTCACACCGCGTCGCCTCCATTCTCCTGGCGGCCGCGGCGTTAGCGCTCGCCGGCGTCGGCGTCACCACCAACGGTTGGTTCGCACGCTCGCTTGGGTCGAGCGACATCGCTGGATGGCTGTTCCTGGCTATCGGCGTAGCTACCGATCTCGCCGCGCTGGTCTTGCCGTCATGTGCAGCAGCGCTTTGGCACACCGGCCAGCGCGCTACCTCTCTTGCAGGATGGGCCGCATGGATGATGACCTTTGCCTTTGCGGTCACCGCCGGCATCGGCTTCGCGTCGGTCAACATCACCGATGTTACGGCTGCGCGGGCGGCGCGCCTAACGCCCGCCGTGACGGCGGCCCAATCGGCGTTGAGTGACGCCATGTCTGCGAGGGACCGGGAGTGCTTGCACGGTGTTGGCAAATTCTGCAGGGAACGCGAAGCGACTGTCGCCGAACGTCGCCAGATCCTCGACACCGCTATGGCATCGGTCGGGTACACGGCGGACCCCCAAAACGACGCCGCGATCAAGCTCGTCGCATGGGTCACCCATGGCGTGCTTCGGCCATCCGGCGACGACTTCGCCATGCTTCGCCTTGTCCTGCTGGCGATGCTGCCGCAGATCGGTGGGATATTGTTGATGGTCAGCCGGTCAGCAATGCGACCCAGCGCGAGTGCGCTTCAGATAAGCCGCCCCTGATCCGTATAATTGTCCGAGACGAGGCGACTCAACCGCTGCGGTCCATAGTCTGATGCGCTCTTACTGGAAGACCAGAATATGCCGAACTGGCTTGTCCCGCTTATCTGTCTAGCCGCCCCTCCTCGGGTTCATTGGCTTTGCATTTCGTCAGGGGACGAAGGTGCCACCGGATCGGAATAACCGCAACTTTGGACCGAGCCAGAATGATGGCCAAGTCGATGGGTCGCATGGTGGCTTCGACGGTCATACTTGAAACCAGCACCCTTAAGACTGACCTCCGCCAGCAGCCGATCGCGTGCGATCACGCAAGCCATTGGCTTACTCCGGCGCGCGAAGATTCGAATCCCGCCAGTCTTTCGCGTGCGCGCTGGATTCGTGGTCCCGGGCGTTTTGCAAATGAACTTCTTTATCTCTTCCGGGCGGAAGCTTGCGCGCTTTCTCTGCTTCGACTTTCCCAAGGCGGCGGTGCGCGTCGGCGTCGGGCATTGGCTTCATGACACACCTCCGATTTTTTCAGATCGAATAATGCGTCGTGCTGGCGTTCGTTCCTGTGTCGGAAACCGGACGGTCTACGGTTGCGAAAACTCAGTTGGAATGTCCTGAAAAATGTCCTGGAGGCGCAAGGCGCGGCGCCTCAGCCCGCCTGCTCCGGGTGCAGCGCAGCCTTTTTGGCCTGCAAATCGGCAATCAATTGCCTGGTCCTGTCGACCGTGAGCTGATCGCTTATCGAGAGCAATATTCTTCGATACCGCTCAATGGTCTTGTCGATCTCGACGCACTTCTCGCACATGGCCCGCCGCCCCCTGATCAGGCGGAAGCAACCAGGCCACCTGTTATTTCATGACGGCGGCGACGCGATTTTGTTTCATGGATTCGTCGAGCAAGGGCACACATTAGAGAAAATGTAAGTTGAGGAGAGACCAGCAGGCAGTCGCGTGGCGCCGTCGTGTGTCGCATCGGCAACAATGACATGATTTTTCCGACGGAACGGATTTTTTTGCTCCACAGCGCCCCGCTGTGCCGCATAAAGTGAACGTCGGGGCGGCTGGGTCATGATCGGCGGAGGAACGGCGCGTTCGTAGCTGATTTTGAGTACTCTATCAGTCTACAGAGAGACCGCCTTACGGGGCGGTCTTTTTGTTTGGCGGTTCCCCATAATCTTCGCAAGATATGCCCGCCTTTTCTGATCGGAAACAACGGTTTCGTAATCATTCAACCGTTACGGCAGATCCGGCGCTCTATGCCGTCCGGTCCGGATTGAATGAAACAGGAAGAAGCGAAGCAGCTGATTATCCGGGAGTGGGACCGATGGGTCCGGACGCAGCCCATCGATTCCGGTGGGGCGACCGGCCGGGATTCGCTGAAATTCTTTCTGGAGCTGCAGGATGCGCGATCCCCGCTGCTGGATTTTCAAACGAGGGGCCGGGACAAGTGGCAAGTCGTCCACGCCTGGCTGCTCAGCGCGCGGCGCCTCAAATCGGCTTCGTGAGGACCGATTTCGTCCCCGCGTCGCCCGACTCGCAATCCGGCAAACGGGAAAATCCGCCGCTTGATCGTTGGGATATCGATCTCATCGAAATGGGACTCGCCATCCGGCGTCGCGTAGATACGTAGACACCTCATCGTGGTCTCCTAAAGTACCGAGGCCGGCCTCATGGCTATCGTAGGCCTGGCGCGCCATTGCCGCATGCTGCCTGCCGGCCGCCGCCGGCGCGTCCCTTGACCAGCTTGCAACCGTTGCTTCGGGACGATAGCGCGGCAGATGATCCTCGAGCGAGTAGCAAACACACAGTGCGAGGCTGGCCCAGACCGCCGCACTGAAATAGAGCGACATCCAGGCGATCTCGTCCTTCCACTCGGCGAGGTCGTGCGTCACGACCCAGCGCGTGCTCGCGTCACGGAGACCCTCGAGCGGTCGCATCAGCTTGGTGCCATCGGCACGCCCGGCCCGCCATCGGCTCAGATACATCGGCACATCGACCGTCATGAGAAACGCCAGATAGCCCGCGATCCCGATGATCGAGACGACGAGGATCACGCGCGCCTCGCCATCGAACTCCGGCAGCAACCGGCAAAGGCCGATCCCGACGATGAAGAAGGCAACGGCCCATATCGAATTCTCGATGGCGTTGCCCAGATAGTGGGTGGTCAGCACGCCATACCATGAGAAACATTCCGCGATGAGGATCAACGGCACGATCACCCACGCGGCGTTCAGGGTGGTTTCCGCTCCCGTGATCGTGCCCAGCTGGTGCAGGATGATCGCCCACTGCGCCGCGAAGCAGACCTCGGCCACGGTTGCCACCGAGCGGCCGACGACAACGCTCGACAGCCAGGTGTCGAACAGGCAGATCCGCTGAACATCCGCGCGCGGCAGCAACGACCTGAAGGCGCAGCCGAACACGTAGGCCGCACAGAGCAGCAGCATGAGCCCGATGCCGGACGTGCCGCCGAGACCGCCGGCCGGCTGTTCGCGGAGCTGGCCGTACAGCAAGAACCAAACCGCGATATTTGCGCCGCTGACCGTGGTCAACAGACCCCACCACCAGGCCAGGGGATTTGACCAGGCCAGGGAACTCGACCGCGCCCGCCATTCCAGACTCATCGACCGCTCCGCATGTAACCGAACTGATATTTCATCGTCGTAAAACTGTCACAAATCTGATCGTAACAATACTGTCACGGATCGCGGCCAGTCACGACAAGAATATGTGTGCGGCGGGTGCTTGCGCGGCGATGGCGGATGACGGCGAGCGCGCTTTGGTCGGTGCCGACAGGGGTCGGTCCGGGACAAGCCGGGCCTTACAAGCCAACACTCTCAGCCAAGTCGCCTCGAATCCGGCATCACAAGGCGAGCCGCGAAAGGGCTTGGTGCTGGGTTCGGGTAAGAATGAAACGCTCCCCTGCCACGGCTGACGCAGGCAGATTCATGGTTTCCGGATTGCGCACGCTTGGCAACGCTCCGGCGCTCGAGCGTGCGCGACGGCAACCCCCGCGGCTTACGCGTGGGTCGGCCAGTGCCGTTCCCGGAACCAGGTGCGGTAGTCCGACATCTTGGCGCGCTGCGCTTGCGGCGCATGACGCTTGCAGGTCGACGCCTCCGCGCTGTTGTCAGGCGCGCCCCACCGCAGCTCGACGCAGTCGTTCGGGTTGTAGGCCATCTCGAAATTCGCCGCCCGGTCGACGACGTCCTTGAGCGACAGCGTCCACTGCGAACCATCGCTGCGCGTATAGGACAGTTTGCGCGAGGCGAGCTCGGAAGCCAGCACACCCTGCAATTCGCTCTTCATGTCGGCAGCGCTCTTGCCGGACGGGATCGCGAACCGCTCCGCCCGCCGCGCGACGTGATCGGGAAAGCCCCGCACCACGTCGATCGCGATCAACAGGCGGAAATCGCGCGCCGGCGTGGAGTAATCCTCCCAGGCGCCGGTAGTCTCGAAGATCGAGGCGCCGTCCGGCATGGCGGTGTCGCCGCTTTGCTTCTCCTGATATTTTCGTCCGTTCTCGACCGACGTGACGCGCGTCCTCACCTGCTCGTTGAGGCTCGTGATGGCGTCGGTCATCGCGCGGACGGGATCGAGCGGCTCGGGCGACATCAGGTCGTCCATGCGATCGTAGAAATCCTCGGCGCTGATCTGCGACTGCTCCAGCGAAAAATCGCCGTAGTTCGGATTTTTGCCGATCTCGCCGTTGCTCAGCCGCCGCAGCGGACCGTTTTTCTCGCGCATGATCGGCCGGAAGTGCTTGAAGCCGGGGCTGCCGAGCGAGGCCTCGTGCACGAACAGGAAATTGCCGCGCCAGAAGCGCTTGCGCGTGATCGAGCCGTCGGGCTCCGCATCGACGGCGAGGAAGACGCCCGGCGTGCCGTTCGCCTCCGGCACGAGATGCACCAGCATCAGCACGTGGCCGTAGGGATCGGCGTACACCGTTCCCGGGCGCAGCGCCTGTTTGGTCAGCGGGACGGTGTAGAAATCGGTGTTGTCGTCGTTCGCCGACACCCGCACCGCGCCGGTGTGGACGACGTCGCCGACGTCGCGCAAGTATTCGCTGAACGTGGCCGGCCGCTTCGGCTTCGGCGGTGGCGGGGTGGCAGGCGGATTTTCCGCCGGATCTGCGCTCGCCTCGGCCGGCGGCTGGGAACGGGAAAACAGCCCCAACAAACCCGGCTTCGGCGCCGGCGGCGTGGCGGCCGCGGGGGTAACTGCCGCAACCTCCTGTTCGGGCGGCGGGGCCGGACGCGTGACCTCGGGATGCTCGATGTCGAACCACTGATAGCACCTGGGGGGCTTGCCGGCGAAGCCGCGCGAGCAATTCGAATAACCGAACGGCAGCCCCATCTTGTAGGCGAAATAGGCGCGCAGGAAGTAGACGAAGTCGGCGCAGTCCGGGCGAAGGCCGTTCTTCACACTGTCTTCGTCGCGCCCGAGATAGTTGAACAGGAAATTGCGCGAGCGGTCGCGCAGCACTTCATGCCACACCTTCCAGGACAGATCCTGGTCGGGCGGCGCATCGAACAGCTTCTCGATCCATGCCGAGAACAAGGCTTCGTTGGTGCTGTTCCAGCCGTTGCGCACCTGCCAGAAGCTTCCCGACGGCGTGCGCAGCGGTTCCGGCTTTTGCGCGCTGACGACGATGTCGCGCGTCATCGGGCTGCATCCCGCGGGCGCCCGGTCACGCGTCAGGCTCGCGTGCCACGTCCCCGCGGCCGGCGTGGCGACCTCGGCGAACCAGGAATAAGGCGACGCGCCATGCCGGTCGGACGATTTGGCCGCCACACTGCCATCGGGCGCGATCAGCGACAGCACGCCCTCGACCGGCTTTTCGGAAACCACCATGACGCGTAGCGGTGCGCCCTTCCACGGCGCGATCGGCGACGGCAATACGGTCAGTTCGGCCGCGTCGCCGCAGGTGTCGGACGCCGCTTGCGCCGGCGACTGCACTGCCGCGAGGAGCACGACATACAATCCGCCTGCGATCAGCGACCATGCCGTCGCAGCAGCAGCCAACCGGCGCGCGAGAAGCATTCGAATATAACCTTCCTGAAGTGTGCCCCGGACCCGCATGCACCCCTCCCGACGGGGCCGCATCGCAGGATACCGATTTGGCTGCCCTGAGTCAGCGCATTTGAAGGCGATTTTGCGGCCCGGGCGCCGGTTCCGCTTAGGTCTGGCTCGGAGCGATCCCGTCACCTCGATGGGCGACCAATGAGGTACCCCGTTACGTGGACTTGAAAACCTGCGCAAGTCGGCGCAACATTAGCTTGGTAGTGGTGGCGAACGGTCGCGTGTCAATGACGGTTGCATCGATAAGCCGAGTAGTCGTGCCGTCCGTGTCGCTTGTTGCGGCATGTGGCGCAGCGCTTTTCTTCGGTATCACGCACCTGCGGCGAGAGCCGCCGCCTGAAAGCCATGCCGCAGCCGCCGCGTCAGCGGTCTCGCCGCACGCATCGGATACCCGAGATGCCGGCGCGGCCGTGCTCGCAATGGCACAGGCCCAAGCAAATGCCTTGGCAACTGCGGTTGTCACGCCTCCCCGCTCGCCGGACCCTCATGAGTTCGCGCCCACCTTCGACATTGCCCGCATCGAGCAAAATGGCGACGCGGTCATTGCCGGAAGGGCTGCGCCCGGCGCGACGGTGGAACTGCTGCGCAACGGCGAGCGCCTTGATCGCGCGGTCGCCGATCAATCCGGACAATTCGTCATGGTTCCTCCCCGCCTTCCTGCCGGGAGTTACCCGCTGACGCTGAGGTCCGAATTGCCTGATGGCACGACGATGACGTCCAAAGAGGTGGCGGTCGCGCTGGACGCGGCAGAGCCAAACTCCACCGCGCTCCAATCGCACGCCGAACTACCGTTCAATGTTCCCGAGACAACGCTGACCAGCCGGTTGCGGCAGGATGTTGCGATTTCAAAGCTACCGCACACGGCTACCGCCTCCACGCTGCCGGATGGAGGTCCGACGTCCGCCGTGGCCGGGCCCCGGGTCGCGACGGCGGTCGTCTCCCGTGGCGACAGCCTCTGGCGCATCAGCCGTCTCACCTACGGTGTCGGCACACAATACGCGGTCGTTTACAAGGCGAACCGAGACCATATCCGGGATCCAAATCGCATTTATCCCGGCCAGGTCTTTATCCTTCCGATGAAAGCGCGCTGAAACGCGGCGAGCGCCGTATCCGCCCTGCCTCGCGGCGGAAAGTACGGTCGCGTTGCCCGTACGATTGCAAGCCGTTAGACTTGCGACGTTCGCCAGCGAGGACAAAATGGGCAGCGTCATCGACGACTATCTGGTGGATCCCAAGGTATCCCTGCTGGACAAGACGCGCATGCAGGCCCAGGTCCTGCTGCCGGTGCTTCGCGCGCTGCGGGCCGAGCTCGGCAAGGACAAGGCCGACGCCATCGTCAAGCAGGCGCTGCGCGATTGGTCGAAGCAGTTGTTCGCCGCGATCGGCGACCGCATCGAGGGCGGCCCGCGGCGCAAATGGGCGGCCATCAATACCGTGTTCGGCGAGATCTCGGGCCGAGAGGTCGAAGTCGAAATCCTGCGCCACGACCGGGAGGCGCTGGACATGGACGTGACGCGCTGCCGCTTCGCCGAGTTCTTCCGCGCGCTGGGCGAGCCCGAGCTCGGCGCGCTGTTGATCTGCGAGGCGGATTTCGACATCGCATCGGTCGGCGAAGGGGCGGTCAGCCTGGACCGCGCCCAGACCATCATGCAGGGCGCGCCGAGCTGCACCTTCCGCTACAGGTTCGCGCCGCGGTAGCAAGTCACCCCGGCAATTTGCATCCCAACTGCCTGATCGTGGCGTCGACCCAGGCGCGGTCCATCGAGCCTGCCGCCGATCGCCTGCACTGAAAATCCGATCATTGAGGCCTCTCCAGCGCTTTTTTGTTTTCCATTAAAAGCGCTAAGCACATGAACATGCATACCTAATCGAAGCGCCCTTTGCGAAACAGGATGTTACAGGAATGCCACACCCACGGACAATATGGGTCCGTTCCTCCTACGTTCGAAAGAGTTGATGATGGGGCGTCCCGCGACGCGCGCTAGGTTGCGGGCGGGGTTGAGGTTGCTTCCGTTGCGAAGGAGACCGATATGCCAGCCTACATCCAGCATCGCGAAATCGAGAACGCGCCAATCGACAACGGCTCGATCGTGTGTCCCCGCTGCGCAGGATTGCTCCCCATGTATGTCAGGGAAGTCGAGCCCCATTGGAGCATGGCGAAGATCGACTTCATCTATGAATGTTCGGACTGCGGCGCCGAAGTCAGGCAGACCATCACAAGGCCGGAACGACCGCATTGACGCGGTGGCGGCCCGATCGTGCTGAGGGCCGCCTCCCCGACGCTCGATCATTCCTGAGCAAGCGGCTAGCGGCTGCGACCGCAGCCAGCTAACCCACCAACCAAATTTCTGGTATCCGCGCTCTAGTGAGAAGTGGCTTGCGACTCGATGCGGTCGAGATTGCATTCCCTGAAGTGGTACGCGATCTCATCGAGGGCGCGCTGCTCCCACTCTTCGGCCTGTGCCAGCCAGAAAATCTTGCGCTCGGAATCCAGCATGGCGCGCTCTCGGCACATCAACTCCTGGCCACGAATTTCAACGAGCTTTTTCATGAACTCCACTCCCGTGTGAAGCCAAGTTGCACCCACACTCTAGCAGAGTGCGGACAGGAGTCTCGCAATTTGCTGTGTGGGAACTGTCGACAAAGCTGGCAGATATCGCAACGCAGCACGGCAAACCAAGGGGTTAGCGATCACCACAGCGATTGTCGCGCCCGCTCCGGCCATGCCCTGTCGTATTCCTCGCCGCCGACGCGGTTCTCGCTCATGTCGGCGAGGATCTGGCCCGGCGTCGGCAAGGTTTTGGGATCGACCCGCTTGTCGGGATTCCACAGGTCCGAGCGCACAATGGCGCGCGCACACTGAAAATAGATTTCCTCCACGGTCATGACAATGACCGTGCGCGGCGCCTTGCCATCCATTTTGAACGACGCCAGCAAGTCCGCATCGGCGGAAACCTGCGCGCGGCCGTTGACGCGCAGCGTGGAGCCGGAGCCCGGGATCAGAAACAACAGCGCGACGCGGGAATCCCTGACGATATTGCGCAGCGAATCGACGCGGTTGTTGCCGCGGCGATCGGGCATCATCAGCGTCCTTTCGTCGTGGACCCGGACGAAACCAGGCCGATCGCCGCGCGGCGAGCAATCCAGTCCTTCCGGCCCGCAGGTCGCCAGCGCCGCGAAGGGCGACTTGTCGATCAGCACGCGGTAGGGCGGCGTGATCCGGTTCGCGACCTTGACGGTGGAGGCCTCGCCCGGCTGGCCATAGATCGCCTCGAGCTGTTCGATCGTCGCAATGATCGGCATCGCCGTTCTCCCAATACTGCCGGCGGGGTGTATCAACCGCGCCTGATGATCCGCAGCAGCTCCTGCGCATGGTGCTCGGCGCTGCCGACGTTGCTGATGGTCACGTCAGGCGCGGCGGCCGCATTGTCGACAGCGCGGCCGAGCCGGTCCGCGATCTGCCCGTCGCTGCTGCGCGCGCGCGCCGCCAGCCGCTGGCTCAGGACTTCAGCCGGCGCCGTGATCGAAACCACCATGACATCGGCATACACGCGGCGCGTCGCCTCGATCACGGTGCGCGATACGTTGGCGACCACCGTGCGGCCGGCGCGGAGTTCGTCATCGATCGCGCGCGGCAATGCGTAGCCATGGCCGTGCGCTTCCCAGTGCACGGCGAACTCGCCATTGTTTCGCGCCTCCCGGAAGGCTTCAAAACTCACCTGCGCATTGTCTTCGAAGGCCGTGGCCTCCCGCGTCACCACGCGGCGGGGAAAAACCATATGGACGTCGCCAGCGCAGGCGGCGCGCGCCAGGCCGATCAGCGTATCCTTGCCGGCGCCGCTCGGACCGACCACCAGGACGAGCCGGCCCGGCCCGATCGCAGCCGGAGGAATATCCGATATGGCGGGGGTTTCGCTCACGCCACGCGGTGTCCTTCGCGCCAGACGCTTCGCACGACAGGACAATCGCGCGCCACATGGACGCGGATAAGGTCGGCGCGCTTGCCGGGCGCGATCTCGCCGCGGTCGGGGAGACCAACCGCCTCGGCCGGCGTCTTGGTGACGGTGCGGATGGCGGAGGCCAGATCGATGTCGGGCACGCGCTGCGGCAATTGCAGCGCCGCCATCAGCAGGCTCGAGGGAATGTAATCTGACGACAGAATATCCAACAGCCCCTCGCGGGCGAGATCGACGGCAGCGATGTTGCCGGAATGCGAACCGCCGCGCACCACGTTCGGCGCGCCCATCAGAATGCCGATGCCGGCCCGGTGCAAGCCGCGCGCGGCCTCGATCGTGGTCGGAAACTCCGCCACTGAAACCCGGTCCCGAATCGCATCGGTGACGTTCTCGTCGGTGGTGTCGTCGTGACTGGCGAGCGGAATTTCGTAATGATGCGCCAGCGCCACGATCTCGCGCATATTGGTGGCGGCATAGGCCTTCTGATAGGCGAAGCGCCGCTCGAACAGCACGTCGAGCTCGGCGTCGGTCATGCCGGCGCCCTTGCCGCGGTAATAATCGCGCAGCTTGCCCTCGTCGCGAAACTGGCGCTGTCCCGGGGTGTGGTCCATCAGCGACATCAGCCGCACGTCCGGACGGCCGATCAGTTCCTTGGCCTCCTCGACCACGCTTGGCATCGGGATTTCGCAGCGCAGATGCAGGAAGTGGTCTGATCGCAGCAGATTGGCCTCCCGCGCCGACGCGATCGCTTCGGCCAGCACGCCCGCCCGGCCATCGACCTCCTCGGCGCCGTCCTCGCGCCAGACCCGCAAGGAATCCAGCACCGTGGTGATACCTGAAATCGCCAATTGTCCGTCGTAAGAAACGACGGCGGCGATCGGATCCCAGAACACCTTTGGGCGCGGCACGTAATGTGCCTCGAGGTGATCGGTGTGCAGCTCGATCAGGCCGGGCATGATCAGGTCGCCACCGGCATCCTCGGCCCCAGAGGGCGCTCTTCCTTCGCCGAATTCGGCGATGCGGCCATCGGCGAAAGCAATCCAGCCGCGCTCGATCATGCGATCCGCCAGAACGATCCTGGCGTTGCCAAGCACGGTCTCGTTCCCAGTCGAAGTCATCTCAACATCTTTCCTATGCGGCTACCGCAAACGAGGTCACGTCGACAATCCGGTCGGCGATCAGATGGCGGATCTCGTCGTCATGGACAATCGCCACCATGGCGACGCCGGCGCGTTTCTTTTCGTCGATCAACTCTACCACCACACTCCGATTGACGGCATCGAGCGAGGCGGTCGGCTCGTCCAGCAGCAGGATCGGCAGGTCCGGGATGAAGCCGCGGGCGATGTTGACGCGCTGCTGCTCGCCGCCGGAGAAGGTCGAGGGCGGCAGCGCCCACAGCCGCTCGGGAATGTTGAGACGGCGGAGCAGCGCGCCTGCCCGCTCGCGCGCCTCGGCCCGCGCCACCCCGCCCGCGATCAGCGGCTCGGCGACGACATCGATGGTCGCAACCCGCGGCACCGCGCGCAGGAACTGGCTGACATAGCCGATGGTGGCACGGCGCACGCTGAGCACCTGCCGCGGCTCGGCGGTGGCGAGATCGATCACGGTGCCCTCGTGACGGATTCGGATGCGACCGCCGTCGCAGCGGTAGTTTCCAAAGATCATTTTCAGGATCGAGGATTTGCCGGCGCCGGAGGGACCGGACAGCACCACGCATTCGCCGGCCCTGACCTGAAAGGACACGCCGCGCACCACGGGCAGTTCCACCCCGCCCTGCAAATGCATGATGAAGGTCTTTGCGGCGTTTTCGATCTCGATCATCGCAGTCATTGGTTTAGGCCTCATGCCGGCAAGATCGAAGAGACGAGCAATTGCGTATAGGGCTCGCGGGGATCGTCGAGCACCTGGTCGGTCAGCCCGGTCTCGATGACGCGTCCGCCCTTCATCACCATCACCCGGTGCGACAGCAGCCGCGCCACCGCGAGATCGTGCGTGACGACGATCGCGGCGAGGCCGAGTTCGCTGACCAGATTGCGCAGGAGATCGAGCAGCCGCGCCTGCACCGACACGTCGAGGCCGCCGGTCGGCTCATCCATGAACACCAGCCGCGGCTCGGTGACCAGGTTGCGCGCGATCTGCAGCCGCTGCCGCATGCCCCCGGAATAGGTGCGCGGCGCGTCGTCGATGCGGCCGATATCGATCTCGACCCGCTCCAGCCAGGACGACGCGGTGTCCCTGATCCGGCCGTAATGGTTCCAGCCCACCGCCATCAGCCGCTCGCCGACATTGGCGCCGGCCGACACCGCCATCCGCAGCCCCTGCGCGGGGTCCTGGTGCACATAGCCCCAGTCGGTGCGAAACAACAAGCGCCGCTCGGCTTCGCCGAGTGCTGCGAGATCGCGCAACACCCCGTCGCGCATCCGGTACGACACTTTTCCCGCGCTCGGCCCGAGCTGCGCCGACAACAGCTGCAGCAGCGTGGTCTTGCCCGAACCGGATTCGCCGACGATCGCCAGCACCTCGCCGGGATAAAGTGCAAAGGACACGTCGCGGCAGGCGGTCAGCCGACCGTAGTCTTTGCCCAGGTGATCCGCCACCAAAAGCGGCTGATCGTTATCATGTTCAGCCATGCGCGCCCTCCTTGTGCGGAGCCGCGCTCTCGGTGCCGCGATGGCCCTGGGCCTGCCGGGTT
>NZ_JADGRI010000120.1 GCF_017881085.1 Bradyrhizobium sp. | reverse complement strand
CGACGAGGCGGCATCCGCGGTGGCGGGAAAGTGCGGCGTCGAGACCGAGACCGCGACCTGGCCGCGGCCGGTCACGGTGCCGATCACGGTGCGTTTCGATTGCAGATTGAGGACATTGACCACGTCGCCCTCGGTGCCGTTCTCCATCGCCTTGCCGGCAACCGTGAGATAGAGGCCGGTGGACTGGAAGATCAGGGTGACGCTCTGGTCGCGCTGCACCAGATCGGGCTTGGCAAGGTCGGCGGTCCGCAGCGCCTGGCCGGCGCGAAGCTGCTTTCGCATCTGCATGCCGACCGCGCGGTCGCGAACGGCGGCGTCGCTGCCCACGACGGCTTTCGGCCGCCGTTCGGTCACCACGTCGGAGGATTTAAGGACCTCGTTGCGCTCGACGTCGCGCGCCAGCACCGCGGCTTCCACGGTTTCGACCGCGGTGCCGGTAAAGCGCAGTTTCGTCGGATTGGTGCCGGCATCGTTGCCGACCTCGAAGCTGACGTCGAAGCGGCCGCTGCGCGGGTCGAAGCGGGACGCGACCGGCTGCATCGCGCCGGTGTTGGAGGCGTCCAGCTTCAGATCCTGCACGTCCCGGTCGAAGGTCAGGCTGAGACTGGCGGCGGCGCCGAGGCCGTTGCGGTGCTCCAGCGCGCGGGCGACCTGAAGTTCGATGTCCTTGCTGTCCAGCGTCCGCGCCGCGCGCGTCACCGAGATCGCCTTGAGATCCCGGGTATCGACGCCGATCACCTGATGCGCGCGCAGCGCGGTGAGCACCTGCTCGGTCGGCAGCGAGCCGGTGGTGCCGAGATCGGGCGCGCGATAGATCGCGATCTGCGCCGCCGGGCCGGCGTTGTCGATGACGTCGCCGATCCGCACCACGTCGCCGGTGACGATGACGCTGGCCCGCAGCGCCGGCGCCGCGATAATTTCGTCGCGGGTCTGAGCCATGGCCGGCGTGGCGGCGGCGGCGAGCAGGGCGACTGCTGCGAGAACCTTGCGTATCGTCATCATCAGCTCCCTCAGCGGAACATCGCGGAAGTGGTTTGCAGCATCTGGTCAGCGGCGCTGACCACCTTCGCGTTCATCTCGTAGGCGCGCTGCGCGGCGATGAGGTCGGACATTTCCGAAACCACGTCGACATTGGCCTGCTCCAGGCTTCCTTGCGTCAGGCTGCCGTACCCCTCGGCGTTGGCGACGCCGTCCTGCGGCGGACCGGATGACGGCGTGTCGGTGAACAGGTTGTTTCCGACCGGCTGCAGGCCGGCCTTGTTGATGAAGCGCGTCAGGCCGATCTGGCCGATGATGGTCGATGTGGTCGAGCCCGGCAGCGTCACCGAGACCTGGCCCTGGGCGTTGACCGTGAGGCCGGACGCATTCTGCGGGACCGTGATCGCGGGCTGCACCAGGTTGCCCTGGGCGTTGACGATGCGGCCCTGGTTGTCCATCTGGAAGGTGCCGTCGCGGGTATATTGATAGGTGCCGTCCGGCATCTGGATCTTGAAGAATCCCTCGCCGGTGATGGCGAGGTCGAGATCGTTGCCGGTCTGCGAAAGCGTGCCCTGCGTCATCGATCGAGGCGTGCCGACGGTCTTCACGCCGCCGCCGATATCGATGCCGATCGGCAGGATGGTGCCCTGATCGGACGCCTGCGCGCCGACCCGGCGGATGTGCTCGTAGATCAGATCCTGGAATGCGGCGGTCTGTTTCTTGTAACCGGTTGTGCGCAGGTTCGCGATGTTGTTGGAGATGACCTGAACGTTGAGTTCCTGGGCCGCCATTCCCGTCGCAGCGGTATGAAGAGCTTGCATGGGTAGTCTCCTGGATGGCGGTTACGCGGGAACGTCGGCGAGTTGCTGGATCGCGGTCTTGTGCAGATCGCTCTGCTGCTGGAGCAGCGTCGCGATTTGGGTATAGGCGCGCGTCACCTCGATCATGCGGCTCATCTCCGCCACCGAGTTGACGTTGGACTTCTCGATGAAACCCTGGCGGACCTGGGACTTGACGTCGGGCTGTGCGGCGCCGCCTGCGCCGGCGGAATAGAGGTTCGAGCCTTCCTTCAGCATCCTCTGCGCGTTGGTGAAGCTGACGAGGCGAAGTTTGCCGCGGATCGCATCGGTCCTGCCGTTGCCTTCGAGCACGGTGATGGTGCCGTCAGGCGAAACGTTGATGTCGTGGTCGGTTGGCTGCAATATGATCGGCCCGCTGGCGCCCAGCACGGGATCGCCGGCGACCGTCACCAACTGGCCGACATTGTTGAGCTGCAGGCCGCCGTCGCGGGTGTAGCGCTCGCCGCCGGCGGTCTGCACCACCAGGAAGGCGTTGCCGTCGATCGCGAGATCCAGCGGGTTATTGGTCGCCTGCAGCGCGCCTTGCGAAGGATCGCGATAGGTGCCGCTGTCCTGGACGTAGCTGACGGCGCGGTCGGAGCCGATGAAATTGTCTTCATGCGCGCCGGTCTTCAGGTATTCCTGAAACAGCGACGCGTCGGTCTTGAAACCGTTGGTGTTGACGTTCGCAAGGTTGTTGGCGACGACATCCATCTGCCGTTCCAAGACCATCTGCCGCGAAAGTCCGACGAGAAGGGCATTCTCCATCGGTGGTTCTCCCCTTTGATGAACCGCTGTCAGCTCTCCCAAGCTTCCCTGCGGATCGTTCGAACCAGAAGCTCTCCCAAGCCGCGGTTCGCTGTTCAGTACAGCGAAAGCCGTGCCAAGTGATAAATCGCTGATTTTATAATGGGTTAGTTGTATCGTCGGAGTCGGCCAAGGGCGGCAGAAAGGTGTTGTTGACCATGTTTGCCCGGCAACTTTTTCCTACCTCGCGGGCAAAAGAAAGGTTCCATTAACCATTGTTACCTTAGCGTCACCATCAAGAGCGCGTGTGCGCTGGTGGCATTTGTATCGCGTCATGGCCTGCCTCGCGTCATCGAGTTCATTTTTCGCAAGACCGGACCGGGCGGGGCGATGGCAGACAACGAACAGGCGGACGGCGCGGCCGAAGGCACCGAAGCCGCACCTGCGCCCAAGGGCAAATTCAAGCTGGTGGTCGCGGCCGTAGGCGTGCTCGTCATCCTCGGCGGCGGTGCGGCGACCTGGTTCCTGTTCTTCCGCCACGGCGGGGATGAAGTGCACGCCGAGGCGCCGCCGCCGAAACCGCCGTCCTTTGTCGATGTGCCGGAACTGATGGTCAATCTGGTCGGCTCCCCCGGCGAGCGCGTGCAGTATCTCAAGGTCAAGCTCGTGCTCGAGGTCAAGGACGAGAAGCTGATCGAGGCGATCAAGCCGTCGATGCCGCGCGTCACCGACATCTTCCAGAGCTACCTGCGCGAATTGCGCCCGTCCGACCTCAACGGTTCGGCGGGGCTGTTCCGGCTGAAGGAAGAACTGACCAAGCGGGTCAACGTCGCGGTCGCGCCGAACCAGATCGGCGCCGTGTTGTTCAAGGAAGTCGTCGTTCAATGACCGGACGGATCTGACAACATGGCGGGCAACGATCCAGTCGACCAGGATGCAATTGCAGCCCAATGGGAAGCCTCGCTCGATTCCGAGGATCCCGCGGAGGCCGCGGAAGCGGCCGCGGCCAATGAACTCTCCGAAACCATGGCGCTGCAGTGGGCCGCCATGGTCGAAGACGGCAGCCGCGATTTCGGCGGCGGCAAGAACGGCGGCGAGCGGGTTCTTTCCCAGGAGGAAATCGACAACCTGCTCGGCTTCTCCGCCGGCGAGGTCAATCTCGACGATCATTCCGGCATCCGCGCCATCATCGATTCGGCGATGGTGTCCTACGAGCGTCTGCCGATGCTCGAAATCGTCTTCGACCGACTGGTGCGGCTGATGACCACCAGCTTGCGCAATTTCACCTCCGACAACGTCGAAGTCTCGCTCGACCGCATCACATCGGTGCGGTTCGGCGACTACATGAATTCGATCCCGCTGCCGGCCGTGCTCAGCGTGTTCAAGGCCGAGGAATGGGAGAATTTCGGCCTCGCCACGGTTGATTCCAGCCTGATCTATTCGATGATCGACGTGCTGCTCGGCGGCCGCCGCGGCCAGACCTCGCTGCGCATCGAAGGCCGGCCCTACACCACGATCGAAACCAACCTCGTCAAGCGGCTGGTCGAAGTGGTGCTGGCCGACGCCGAGCAGGCGTTCCGGCCGCTGTCGCCGGTGACCTTCACCATCGACCGGCTGGAGACCAATCCGCGCTTCGCCGCCATCAGCCGCCCCGCCAACGCCGCCATTCTGGTGCGGCTGCACATCGACATGGAGGACCGCGGCGGCAATATCGAGCTGCTGCTGCCCTATGCGACCATCGAGCCGATTCGCCCCGTGCTCCTGCAGATGTTCATGGGCGAAAAATTCGGCCGCGATCCGATCTGGGAAGGTCACTTCGCGACCGAAGTGGCGCAGGCCCAGATCTCGGTCGATGCCGTGCTCTACGAGGCCGATATTCCTCTCAAGCAACTGATGAAACTCAAGGTCGGCGACACCCTGCCGCTCGAGATGCGCGCCGACGCGCTGGTGTCGGTCCGCTGCGGCAGCGTCACCCTGACCGAAGGCCGGATGGGGCGCGTGGGCGACCGCGTCGCGATCCGCGTCACCAAGCAGCTGCGCAAACCGAATACTACCTTCGCGATGTTCGAGAAGGCCGATGAGCAAAACAAGGCACTGGAGGTCCAATGAGTCACACCCTCGGAATTGCAATCGAGAGTCTCGTGGCAGCGTTGCTGATGGTGACGATCGGCTACTGCATGCTGCTGAACACGCGGCTGAAGCGGCTGAAGGCGGATGAGCATTCGCTGAAGGCGACGATCGCCGAACTGATCACGGCGACCGAAATCGCCGAGCGCGCGATCGGCGGCCTCAAGCACACCGTCCGCGACGTCAACGAGCATCTCGGCAGCCAGCTGACCCTGGCGGAGCAGATGTCGCAGCAGCTGAAGAAGCAGCTCGCGGAAGGCGACAATGTGTTCCGCAGGCTGTCCAGGATCGCGATCGCCGCGCGGCCCGCGACGGCCGAGGAGCCGCCCGAGGCACCCAGGGCGTCGACCGCCAAGGCCGTCGCCGCGGCTGCCGAGGCGTTCTCCGACCGCAGAAGGTCTAACGGCCTCGCCGCATGAAATCGCTTCGTGATATTCGCGTCATTCCGGTCGTGCTGTGCGCGATCGCGGGTCTTGCGGTGCTCAAGATCGCCGGCCTCGTGATCGACGGCGGCTACGTGTTCGATTATCAGCCGCAATCGCCCAAGACGTCATGGGCGCAGGAAAACTTCAACTTCCCGGGTGGCGGAAGCAAAGGCGATCCCGCCGACATCACCGGTTCGATCCACGAAAAGCCGAAGGAGGAGGCCAAGCCGGCCGCCGCCGCGCCGGAAGTGGCGAAGCCGCCCGAGGGCACGGTGATCTATCCCGAGCAGACCGCGCCGGTGTCGGCGTCGGAGCGCGCGATCCTCGAGCGGCTGCAGTCGCGGCGTCAGGAACTCGAACAGCGCGCGCGCGAAATCGACATTCGCGAAAGCCTGCTCAAGGCCGCCGAGAAACGGATCGAATCGCGGGCCGATGAATTGAAGGCGGTGGAGTCCCGCATGACCACCGCGACCCAGCAGAAAACCGAAACCGATGCCGCCCGCTTCAAGGGCATCATCACCATGTATGAAGGCATGAAGCCGAAGGACGCCGCCAAGGTGTTCGACCATCTCGAAATGCCGGTGCTGATCGAAATCGCCACCCAGATCGCGCCGCGCAAGATGTCGGATATCCTCGGCCTGATGACGACCGAGGCGGCCGAGCGGCTCACCGTCGAAATGGCCCGGCGCGCCGGATCGGATCAATCCGCTTCCGCGTCCTCGGCCGATCTGCCCAAAATCGAAGGCAAGATGATGCCGCAGAAGACCAATTAGCGGGATATTTAACAGGACCTTAATTCGCCAATTCTAGGATTCGAAGCGCGGGGTGCGAGGGCGTCCCGCGGCAAGCGATCCTTCGACCTGAAAGACCCCTTGGAATGGCGCGAAAGGCTGCCGCTGGATTTTGGTCGCAAGCCCGCGCCTGCGTGCGGGCGGCGCAGCGTTGCCTTTCCCGCACCTCATCGCTTGCCGCAGCGCTGGTCCTGATCGGGCTGAGCTATTCCGGCGCCTGCCGGGCGGCGGATCCGGTCAAGGGCGAGGCGATGCTTTCCGCGTCCGGCGGTTACGCGCGGCTGATCCTGAAGCTCGCCAGGGATGTCCCGTCCGACGTGACCACCGCAGGCTCGATCCTGGTGATCCGCTTCGCGCAGCCGGTGGATATTGCGGTCGATAAACTGCCGGAGTACGCGGCCGATTATGTCAATTCCGCCAGGCGCGATCCCGACGGCTCGGCGATCCGGCTGTCACTGGCGCGCCGGGTGACCGTCAACACCATGACCGCCGGGGAACGGGTGTTCGTCGATCTGCTGCCCGACTCCTGGAACGGTCCGCCGCCCAGCCTGCCGCAAGAGGTGGTGCGCGAACTCGCCGAGCGGGCGCGCGCCGCCGAGCGCGCGCTTCGCCTGCAGCGCGCGGAGGCGGAAGCGAAGCGGCGCCCGACCATCCGCGTGCGCACCTCGGTGCAGCCGACCTTCGTGCGGTTCGTGTTCGAGATGCAGGACGGAGTCGGCGTGTCCTCGGTGCTGAACGAGCAGAAACTCATGCTGAAGTTCAACGCGCCGCTCACCTTCGATCTGGCCGACGCCAAGGAGGCGGCGCCGCCGAACGTCGCCTCGATCAGCCAGAAGATCGAAGGCGACGCGACGGCGGTGGAAATGACGATGATCGGCGATGTCGACGTCCACTCCTTCCGCGAGGAGAAGAACTACGTCATCGACGTCGCCTTCCAGCAGGTGCTGAAGCCGCCGGCGCCAATTTTGCCCGCGGCGGATGCCTCGCATGCACCGGCGACAGCTGCTCCGGCGACAGCCGCTCCGGCACCGGCCGCCGCGGCGCACGCCGCGACAGTGCCAGCGGGCCATGAGACCGCTGCGCCAGCTCAAGCCGCGCCGGTCGCGGCCGCGCCAGCCGTGCCGATGGCGAAGCTCGCCGAGCCACCGGCAAAACCCCGGCAGCCCGCTGCAATCGTGCCGCCGACTTCGGAGACGATCGCCAGGGAGGCCAATATCGAGGTCAAGCCCGAGACGGCGCCGGCGACAGCGCCGGTCTCCGAGCCGCCGAAGGCTGAAACGCCAAAGGCTGAAGCGCCAAAATCCGAACCGCCGATGCAAGAGGCCGCGGCGAATGAGGCCCCGGCCGCTGTCGCCGAGCCGCCGCAAAAATTGCCGGCCGCAGCCGTGGAACCGGCGGCCGAGGCCAAGCCGGCTGCGGCGATCGGAGCCAGCGGCGGCGCAACCGCGGTCGTGGCCACGCGAAGCAGCGAAGGCCTGAACCTGACGTTTTCGTTTGCTTCGGCGACGCCGGCGGCCATGTTTCGCCGCGCCGACGCGGTATGGCTGGTGTTCGATTCCCCGAAGCCGATCGATGTCGAGCCGATCCGCAGCAGGGGCGGGTCGATCATATCGGACGTCAGCGCATTTGCGCTTGATAACGGCCAGGCGATCCGCATTCGCCTCAACCGCCCGCAACTGCCGTCGCTGACCAGCGAGGACGAGACGGGCAGCAAGAGCTGGACCGTCAACTTTTCCGACATGCTGCGAACGCCGAGCCAGCCCTTGGTGGCGATCCGCAACATCGCCGACCCCTCGCTGGCCAACGTCACGGTGCCTCTGGCCAAAGCCGGCCGCCTGCATAGGCTGCTCGATCCGGACGCCGGCGATACCATCATGGTGGTGACGGCGGCGGCTCCGGTTCGCGGCTTCATCAAGCGGCAGGATTTCGTCGAACTATCGCTGCTCGAATCCGTCCACGGCGTCGCTGTCCGTCCGAACTCCGACGACATCACCGTCGAAATCACATCGGACAAGGTCCTGCTCGGCCGGCCCGGCGGCCTGACGCTGTCATCGGCCGAGGTTGGCGCGCAGCGCGCGACATCGGCGGCTCGCCCGGTTTTCGACCCGATCGAGTGGAGCAAGGGCCAGGAGGGGAACTTCATCCCGCGGCTGGACGATCTGATCGTCGCGGCCGGGGCAGCCGAGTCCGACCGGCGCATCGCGGCCAACCTCGATCTCGCCCGTTTCTATATGTCACGCGCGATGTACCACGAAGCCAAGGGCGTTCTCGATCTCGTGCTCTTCAGGGCCAAGGCCGGTCTCGAGGACCCCAACGCGCTGGTCATGCGCTCGGTCGTCAACAGCCTGATCGGGCGGCCCGACAAAGCGCTGAAGGACCTCAACAACCCGGTGGTCGGCGGCAATTACGATTCGCAGTTGTGGAAAGCGCTGGCTTATGCGCGCCAGGAGAAGTGGGCGGACGCGCGGGAGAAATTCAAGAACTCCGAAGTCGTGATCCCTTCGCTGCCGACCGATCTGCAGCGCATCGTGCTGGCCGAGGCCATGCGTGCGTCGCTCGAGGTCAAGGATTTCCCAGGGGCGTCGAAGCGCAGCAGCGAGCTGGACGTGCTTGGCGTTCCACCCGACATGAAGGCCACGATCGCGGTGCTGCGCGGCTGGCTCGCCGAAGGGCTCGGACACGACAAGGACGCGGTGGACCAATACAAGCTTGCCGTGGAATCGCCGGACCGGGCCGCGGCGGCCGAGGGCAAACTGCGCGACATCGCGCTCAAGCAGAGGCGCGACGAAATCAGCCAGCCCGACGCATTGCGCGAACTCGAAACGCTGCAGGCGACGTGGCGAGGCGACGGCATCGAGGTGAGGACGCAGCAGATGCTGGAGCGCATCTACGCCGACAGCGGGCGCTACGGGGAAGCCTTCACGGCCGCCAGGATCGCGACCAGGCTGCAACCCAATTCGGAGGCCGCGCGGCAGTGTCAGGACGCGGCTTCCGCGCTGTTCGTGCAGCTGTTTCTCGGTCCGAAGGGCGACGATCTCCAGCCGATCGACGCGCTCGGTATGTTCTACGAAAATCGCGAGCTGACGCCGATCGGGCGGCGTGGCGACGAAATGATCCGCCGCCTCGCGGACCGGCTGGTCGCGGTCGACCTGCTCGATCAGGCCGCCGAACTGCTGCAATATCAGGTCGACAAGCGGCTGGAGGGCGCGGCGCGCGCCCAGGTCGCCGCAAAGCTCGCCATGGTCTACCTGACCAACCGCAAGCCGGATCGCGCGATCTCCGCGCTTCGCACCACGCGCATCGCCGATCTCTCCGGCGAACTGCGTCAGCAGCGGTTGCTGCTGGAGGCGCGTGCGCAGAGCGACGTCGGGCGCCACGACCTCGCGCTCGACATCATCTCCAACATCTCCGGCCGCGAAGCGATCCGGCTGCGCTCCGATATCTACTGGGCGGCGCGGCGCTGGCGCGAGGCGTCCGAACAGATCGAATTGTACTATGGCGACCGCTGGCGCGACTTCAGGCCCCTGAACTCCTCCGAGAAGGGCGACGTGGTCCGCGCCGTGGTCGGATACGCGCTGGCCGAGGATGCCATCGGGCTGGTGCGGTTTCGCGAAAAATATGCGCCGTTGATGAGCGGCGAGGCCGACCGCACCGCCTTCGATATCGCGAGCAAACCGGCGTCGGCCAACAGCGCCGAATTCTCCGAGATTGCCAAGATGGCCGCGAAGGTCGACACGCTCGACGGCTTCCTGCGCGAGATGAAGTCGCGCTTCCCGGACGCAACCGCGCGCGCGCCGCTGCCGCCGGGAGTCGAGGGTGCCGACCCCGTCGCCACCACCGGCTCGCTGCCGCGGATCATCGGATTGACGCGGGCCGAGGCGGCGAAGTAGGCGGTCACGATCACGTTTTGCTCCTAACGTGGGGCGGGGCGAACGGCGCTTTCCAAGAATGCCTCTAGGGCCTCAATGCAGTCGCGGTCGCGGTAAACGAGCCGCTTGCGGTCTGCGATTCGGGCGGAAAACTCAGCCCGCTTTTCCGCATGTCGGCCGAGAGAAGCTGCGATCGAGACGTAGTCGTCGAGGGTCCGCGCCGTCATCTCGGGTATCCCCATCATCTCCAGGATTGCGGCCGTATGCCGGGCGCGCATCACGTCGCCAGCCAGGGTAACGATGGGGAGATTGTGAACCAGGCTCTCCAAAATCGAATTGCAGCCTGACCATCCAATGCTGTCCAGCACGATGTCACATTGGCCGATTGCAGCAACAAAACGATCCGCTGCCAGTCGTGGCAGGAAAACGCAGTAATCGGCGGCCTTCAGGCCGACCGCCTGGAACGCGCGATCAAGGCGTTCTTGAAACATTTCCGTAACACCTCTGCCACCTGCGAATTCGATAAACGTAAACTGGCAGCCGGGAACCTCGGCCGCTATGCGTGCAAACACCTCGTCAAACTGCGGCAGGTATTTCGGCAAGGACTGACAGCACCAGAAGACCACGGCACCCGCCCGCAAACCCAGCTGCGTCCGGTCAATGGCATGAGCCGGAACGTCCGATGGTTCGTAGTAGATCGAGAGATTCGGCAGCCGGATCAACTGCTCGGAATAGTGAGCCGCCGCTCTCGCGGGCTCCATGAGATCGCTGCTGATGAAACAATCGATCGTCGGAAAACCGCTGGTGACGGGATGTCCCCAGGAAGCGCATTGAATCGCCGCGAGGCGTTGCGCCGCCAGTTGGGCCGACACCTTGTCCATTCCGATTTCAGGAAAGATCAGGACATGGGGCGCATCGTCCAGGATGGCGTGCCGCCAGTCATCGAGCGACAGCGGGCCCTGTACGAAACGTCCGCACAATGTCGCCGCCAGCTCTGTCTGCTCATCCCGCTCACCGTTCGTGTAATAGCCGGACACATGGAATCGAGTTCGGTCCAGCTGCTTGAGCCATCCCTTGATCGGGATCTTCCAATTTGAGTGCTGTCTGAAGAACCCGCTGACGATGCCGAGGCGGATCGGCTCCCCCGGGCCCGGAGGGTTGGGCAAGACGGGCGCAGGGTATCGCGCAGCCATCACTGCGCAAACCATCGAGCCGTACAGAGTTTGAAGCTCTCGATCATTGCGGCCCTGATAGGGCAGATAAAATGGCTGGTGTGAGCCGATCGCCTCCGCCAGCGCCGCAGGTGCCACCGCACTTGTTGCGTCTGCGCTCAGCTTGGCCAGCCTGGCTGCGTAGGCGTTGCGCCGCTCGGCGATCTCCGGTTCGTCGATGTAAAGCGCCGGGAGCTCCGCCATGCATAAGGCCAGTTCGGCCTCAAGAAAGTTTGGCCTGAGCGCCAATGCTTGCGCGAAATGCCGTCTCGCTTCCGCGATTCTCGCCTCGCCACGCAGCGCCACGCCACAGTTGTAATGAACCATGAAAGAGCCCGCATCGATCCCGATCGCCGCCTCGTATTGTGCGATCGCTTCATCACGCCGGCCCATGGCCCTGAGAATATTGCCAAGATTATTGCGCGCGCCGGCACTGTCCGGACGCAGTGCGACCGCACGTTCCGCATGGGCGAGCGCTTCGGACAATCGATTCATATCCTGAAGCAGCGAGGCGAGATGGATATGCGCATCGACAAAATCGGGACGTAGTGAGATGGCGCTGCGGTAACGGCTCTCTGCGTCGGGCTTTCGGCCGGCCAATTCGAACGCTGATGCCAGATTGAAATGCGCAACCGGAGACTCCGGGGCGGTCTTCAGGACCTGTTCAAACTGCACCAGGGCTTCATCGAAGCGGCCAAGTGACCGCAATCCCCGCGCCAGATTGTTGCGAGCTTCATGATACCCGGGACTAAGCCGCACGGCCCGCTCGAAGCAGGCTACTGCATCGGTAAACGATCCGTTGGCCGCGAGGATCACGCCTCTGTCGTTGTGGGCCTCGGCGAAGTCCGGAACGAGCGTCACGGCTCGGCCGACGAGCGATGCCGCCTCCGGACGCCTGAGCTGATGGGCCACCACGCCCCAGAGGTGGAATGCGCGGGCATTCTTCGGATCGTTGTCGCAGACAAGCCGGTACAGGCGCTCGGCCTCGACCAGGCGCCCGGCGCGATGATGAGCCATCGCCGCCGCAAGCGTCTGCTCGGAACGGCCCCCGGCATTCATGGCGATATCTCGAAAACGACCGCTCCCCGCTCTAGCGCCGGTCGCATGACCGATAGCGTCCGAGACCCAGATCCACCTCGCATGGGCTTCCGTAGACCCAGACGGGCTGATCGCACGGCAGCGCCCGCGTAGCGCGAAACGGCGTATCACACGCGATGTTCGAGGCGGGATGCAACACGAGGGTTGGACCGTCATATGGCGCCGGCGGCTCGGCCCGGACGACGTAGGCGGGGTGGTGATGCCTTCGTGCCTTATGGACGTCGGCAAATCCGTTGCCGGTGCCGAATGCCAGAACGGAGGCGAAAGCGACGATAAATCGCATCAGCATGGTTTCCATCCTCTCAAGCGCTTTCGATTGAAAATGCGGCCGGCTTCCCCCCGGAAAGCCAAGTTTGCCACATCCGCGCGTAGGCCGCTTCAATATTTGCGGTCGACTTTGGCAGATCGAAGAGGGCACTGGCGTCACGGTTTGCAGCCAGTTTTTGCCGCAACGTGCTCAGGCGTCCCGGGTCGCGCGCCAGGGCGAGGGCCGTCCGCGCATAGTCTTCAAGCGATCCCGTGACCAGTTCGGGCATGCCGATCGCCGTCAGCAGACTGCCCGCCACGCGGCCTGCAAACGTTTCTCCGCTGCAGGTGAGGACCGGCAGTCCGGCCCATAGCGCATCGCTGGCCGTGGTGTGCGCATTACAGGGCAGGGTGTCGAGAAACAGGTCGGCATGTCGGTGGCGTCCGAGATGCTCCGCTGACGAAACGATGGGCGCAAATATCAACCGGCCGGCTTCGACACCACGCTTTGCGGCTTCCGCCCGCAAATTGTCTTTGACCAGATCGTTCGTCTCGAGCAACCACAGGACGCTGCCAGGCACCGATCGAAGCAGGCGTATCCAGATATCGAAAATTGCCGGCGATATCTTGTAACTGTTGTTGAAACTGCAAAACACCAGCGCGCCGGCTGGCAGCCCCCAATCCTGTCGCGACATGCCCGTGCCCGCCACCTCGCGCTGTCGGTCGTTGACCTGATAGCTAACGGGAAGGTGAACCAGCCTCTCGGAGAAAAAAGGTTGCTGGCTGCCGGGGACGACGAACGGATCGACAATGATGTAGTCGATGAAATCCGCCCCCATGGTGGCGGGAAATCCGAGATAGCTCACCTGCACCGGAGCCGGCCGGTAGGCCGGGATGGCGGCCCGGGCGTGATGGGTGTAGCCCTTGAGATCAATCAGGATGTCGACCTTGTCCGCGTGAATTGTTCGTGCCGCCTCGCGGTGCGACAGGGCGCGAATGTCGACCAAACGGTCGAACGCGGAAGCAAGCCGCGCGCGCATCGGGCTATGGTCATCGGGGCCGAAGGAATAGGCTGATACCTCGAAGCGGTTACGGTCATGGCGCTCGAACAATTCGGCCATCAGCTGCGCGGTGGCATGCTGGTGAAAATCGCCGGACAGGTAGCCAAGACGAATGCGTTTCCCTCCGGCGATGGGTTGATGATCAAAGACGTTCTTCGGCGGCGGCCTGATCGGGCCGATCCATTGCCGAGCGCAGCGCAGTTGATCGGATGCGGAGGCGGGCGTCGAAAGCAAATAGAAGGGCGGAACACGGTCCCCCCGCCGCACCATGTCGACAAGCTTTTTCTGGTCCGCTTCGTAATGGTCCCAGTCGCAGGCCAGTGCGCGGTGATACACGAACTGGCTGAACGCATCGGCGTAATCAGGCCTGAGACGCAAGGCGTTTCGATAGGCGGCGATCGCGCCCGAGAGATCGCTGCGTTCCCGCAGGGCATTTCCGAGGTTGTAAAATGCCTCGGGAAAATCGGGCTTGTGTGTCAGCGCCTGCTCGAACGCTACCCGCGCTTCGTCGGCGCGCCCTTCCGCGAGTAACGAGGTCCCCATATTGTTGCAGGCATCGGCGTGCGCCGGCGTTTGTCCGAGGAGCCGTCGGTAGAGATCAATCGCCTCACCAGCGCGCCCCAGTTCCTGAAGCACGATGCCGGCATTGTTGATCGCATCGGGATAATCGTTGCGAAGCTCGATAGCCCGGCCGTAGGCCGCCAGCGCTTCCTCCGCTCTTTGCTGCTGCTGCAGCACGGTCGCCCGATTGTAGTACGCTTCCGCGTAGTCCGGATTCAGCCTGATG
>NZ_JADGRI010000119.1 GCF_017881085.1 Bradyrhizobium sp. | reverse complement strand
CACCTTTATTCCGGGCGCGGCCGTGATGTCGAAACTGGACTCATCGTGCAACAGGATGATGTGCGGCAGTTTGCGTGATGGATGGCAGGAAACCGGCGCTGCGCCCAGGCTTCCGGTCGCGCTTGCGTCCGCCTCCAGAAATCCATGGCCGGCAAATTCACGGATTGCTTCCACGCCGGTCCGCGCGAATTTCGAAACATAGTTCTGGCCGATGAAATCCTCATGGAGGTCGGTCGGAAACGACAGCGACAGGGTAACGAGCGCGGCCATACACAGCGAAGCGCCGGCAAGGCTGGCGCGCATGTTCGCGCGATAGCGATCAAACCGCCAGGCCGCGATCAGAACCGCGGCCGTGGCGATCGCGGCGAGCCCGATCCATGCTCGCAGCGCAGGAAAGGCCGCGAGCAGAAAGGCCGACGTGTCCCGGTCGATGATCATCAGGTCGACGAAGTCGACCGTCATCCAGAGTTTGCCGTATTTGAATCGCGACAGCAGCGTGAGCGCGACGACGAGTTCGAGCGATATCAGCGCCGCCACGGCCGGCCGGCGAACCAGTGCAAGCCAGAAACAATTGAGCGCAGCCCAGACCAGCAGGAACGCGGCTTCGTCCAGCAGATCGGCTTCGGTCGCGGCCATGATGATCAGCGCGACCAAATGAAGCGTTGCGACCAGGCCAAGCACAATTCCATCGCGGCGGGAAGTTGCCTCAGCAGGCCTGAGACGATCGAACAAAATGGCTGCGATGGACGACATGCCTAGCGATGGCCTTGCCCGACGAACTCTTTCACATGCCCTGGCGCCCGGTCCGCTGTCATTCGGCTCCTCAATCCCGCGTCGCACAACGTCGCGCCGGCACGGTGAACCCGGTCACGGCATCGTAACGTACACAACCCTTTGGCAGATGTATTATTTCCTAGCCGGTGTATTATTTCCGGGTGTCTGGCAGACGAACGCGTTGGAGGCTCACATGCGTATCCTTGCGGTGATTGGCGCGCTGGCGATCCTGGTCGGCATCGGTGCTGCGGTATTCTTTTTCGGGGGCTTTTACAGCGTCGCGGGGACTGCCGAGGACCCGGCCGTCGTCACTTGGGCGCTGACCCGGGTGCGCACGGCGTCGATCAATCGTCATGCCGACGACCAGCCGCCCGCCTCGATCAACCTCAACGACGCTGCGAGCGTGCAGGCCGGCGCCAAGGAATTCGCCGAACATGGCTGCGTCAACTGTCACGGCGCCCCAGGCGTCAAGTGGGCCAAGTATTCGGAAGGACTGCATCCCGACCCGCCGGATCTGAAGGACGTCGTCGGGGAGCTCTCTCCGGCGCAGTTGTTCTTTGTCATCAAGAACGGCATCAACATGACGGGCATGCCCAGCTTCGCACAGGCCGGCGCCAAGGACGATGAGATCTGGTCGATCGTCGCATTCCTGAAGAAATTGCCGGGTGTCTCGGAGGCCGATTACAAGACCTGGACGGCACAACCGTCACATTGAGCGCAACTCAGCTTTGGGCCCGGGCCGGCCCGATGCGACGACGACGCCTCCGGCGATGCCGGCGAGAACCGCCCAATAGCCGTAGCGAAAGTCCGACGCGACGCCCACGGCAAAGAAGGTCAACACATAGACCGCGGCCGATCCGCAAGCACCCAGCGCAAAGGCGCCCTCTGACGTTTCGCGCCGCCGCCAGCCGAAGCCGCACACGATGGCACAAACCAGCAGCCATGCACCGGCCCGGAACAGCGGCGTCGGCTTGAGCATGTCATGCACCGAAACCAGCGCGACGAAGGCCGGCCGGTCCGCAAACACGTTCTCCGACGGATGTTCGACGTCTGCCACCCACATTGTGAGGTTGTTGCCGCCGAGGAAATTCCACATGAATGCCGCGCGATGGCGGAGATAGGCCAAGGGATGGTGCATCACCGCGCGTAACCACGCTTCGGTGATAACAGGCGTCCCGAACAGCTTTTGCTCCCGTTCGATCTTGCGCATCACGAAATCGCAGGGCTCGAGCCGCCAATAGATATCCCACTGGGTCGGCTGGTAACAGCCGTTCAGGAGCAACGCGGTGTCTTGCTCGCTCCAGCTCACCGGAAACTGGTTCTCCCTGGCGAAGTGGCTGATGGCGCCGAGGTCGAACACCATGATCGACTGCAGCGGATGTTGCCGGGTCGCGCCGAGCGCGCCGTAATAAACTACCTGCACCAGCGCGAAAAATCCCGCCATCGCCGGGATGAACAGGATCGCCGTGCGCTTCAGGCGTATTTGCGTCGGCCATACGACATAAGCGGCGAGGATCGGCGCGGCGATCAGCGCGTTCGGACGCAGCAGGACGCCGAAGGCGCACAGCGCAAGCGCCAGGGCTTGCGCCGGCACGCGAAGGCGCGCGTCGCGCCCGGCGGCAGCGAAAGCGATCGCCGCCGCGAGCAGCCAGATGGTCGCGAACAGCACATCGCGCCAGATTACCCCGACAAAGACGAAGGCCGGCGGCAACAGCGCGAGCAGCGGCAGCAACAAAGCGAGCCGGCTGCCGCGTCGCGCCAGCGCGAATGCCAAGATGCCAAAGGCGAGCCAATACGCGGTCGCGGTCAGCAGGAACATGCTGGCCGCGCCCGGCGCGACCGGATCGATCATGCCCCACAACACGGTCATGACAGGGGATTGCCAGTCCCCGAGTACCCCTTTGCCGATGTCCTCATAAACGAATTTCGCGTCGAAGGTCATGATGCCGGGATAGAAGATCCATAGCGTCAGGCCGTAGCCCGCGGCGATCAGCGCGGCGACGGCAACGCGCAAACGCCGCAACAGCTGTTGGCGATCAGGCGAGAGCGGCATAGATGTCCCCGGAATTGGCCACGTGCGGCAGCCCGCTCAGCCAGCGGGCGATCTCTTCGCCGTCGACCCAGTCACGGTGCACAAGCGTCTGGCTCTCTCCGAGCGCGGCGTTGAACCTCGCATAACCCAGCACGATGCAGCGTTCGATGCAGGCAAGCGCGACATCGCGCTGGATGGTCGTGAACTCGAATGACAGCGCCTTGACCGCGCGCGACAGACCCTGCAGCGCTTCGGCCTCGAAGCCTTCGACGTCGATCTTGATGAAGGCGGGCTCGCCGTGGTTGCCGATCAGCGCATCCAGCGTCGTTACCGGAACCTCCACTGACCGGGTCCAGCGCTGCCTGTCCCAGCCCGGCGCATCGCGTGCGGCACTGACGAACGCCGGTGACGCCGTCGAAACCGTGGGGTTATCGACGTTGACCATCAGGCTGGCCACACCAACCGCGCGGCCGACGGCTACAGCCTCGATCGCGACATCGGCGCTGCGCCCATGCAACAGCCTTAGCACCCTGACCAACGCGGGCTGCGGCTCGACCGCGACGACCCGCGCGCCGAGCCTTCGGAACGAAGCCACGCGGTCGCCGACATGGGCGCCGATATCGAGCACCAGATCGCCGCGGCGCACGAAGCCGCCATGGAGCCGGTCCATCGCCGCGGCGCGCGACCTGTCGCCGTAATAGATGCGAAGCGACCGGAGAATTCCGCGCGCGGTCCTGAAGCCTTCGAACACCGCCTCAGACCGCGCTTGGCTGGAGCGATGGCGCCGCGGCTTCGATCGCGGGCAGCGCCAGGAGCAACAGCGCCGCGGGCCTCTCGGTTTCCTCGGGCAGCCGGCCGATGCCGATCCGGGCGGAAAGACTGCCGAGCCAGGGCCGCGCGGTGATCACGGCAAACGGGATCGCCAAGGCCGGGCCGCCGGCGAGAAACAGCGCATAGAGAATGGCCGCCGGTTGCGTCATCGCCAGGAGGCCGAGCGCGGCACATCCGAGCAGCGTGTGCGGCCACAGATTGCGCAGCGCCAGCGTGAACGGCACGGCGTGATCGTCGCGAGTCTGTCCGATCCAGCCGATTTCGCGGCCGAACAACAGTCCGGTGAGAAAGATCGTATGGCCGAACCAGAGGATCGGGCAAAGCACGATCGAGTAGACGGTCTCGATGACGAAGTTGATAATGAAGAGTCCGGCGCCGCCAAATCCGTGGCGAAGTTTTGGGTGCAGCAGGATGTCGATGGCGCTGGCGATCTTCGGCGCGAACCACATCACCATCACACAGACGAACAATGCCAAGCCAGCATCGGCGCGAATGAAGCTTGCCGGCGTCTCGGCGCACGCGACGGCGAGGGTGCCGAGAACGAGCAGCCCGATCCAGGCCGGCGAGCCGATGAACATCAGGATCGCCAGCACCAGCTGATAGCGGCTCACAGGCTTGAGGCCGGCTAGCCCGAGAAACCGCCAATATTGCATGTTCCCCTGGCACCAGCGCAGATCGCGGCGGATGAATTCGAGCAAGGTGGGTGGGTTTTCCTCCCAGCCCAGATCTTCCTCCGGCAACACGCGGACGTCGTAGCCGGCGGCCCGCATCAGCACCGCTTCGATCTGGTCATGGCTGAGGATATGGCGATCCTCCGCGCCGTCCGTGGACAGGACCGGCAAGGCGCAATGCGCGATGAACGGTTCGAGCCGCAGCACCGCGTTGTGGCCCCAATAGGGTCCGCAATCGCCCTGCCACCAGGCGCTGCCGATGGTGTAGGAGCGCATTCCAAGCCGCATGCCGAACTGAAAGATTCGCGCGAAGGCGCTGGTCGACGGCAAGCCTACGATCAGCCCCTGCAGAATGCCAAGTCTGGGATCCGCCTGTATGATACGAACGAGACGGAGAACGGCGTCGGCGGTCATGAAACTGTCGGCGTCGAGCGTCACCGCGAATTCGTGCCGGCTGCCCCAGCGCTCGCAGAATTCACGGATATTGCCGGCCTTGTAGGCCGCGTTGACTGCGCGGCGCCGGTAGGTGATCCCTACTCGGCCGCGCCAGCGCGTGGTCAATGCCGCGAAGCACGCCTCCTCGCTGGCCGCGATCTGGGCGTCGCTGGTATCGCTGAGGACGTAAAGATGGAAACGTGCACCGCAGCCGGCGGCGTCGAGGCCCGCCAGCATCGGCTCGAGATTGCGGATCATCCGCTCGGGCAGCTCGTTGCGGATGCACAACAGGATCGCGGTCGAGGCCGTTACCGGCTCATCGCCACGGATGCGCGCGGCCACCGGCATGATCGCCGCGATCGGATCGGCGGCAAAACGCATGATCAGAAACCCGACTACCGCGTTCCAGAATCCCGCCACCATCCATGGCAGCGTCACCGCGAACAGCAGCAGCAGCGCGATATCGACGATGCCGAAGCCGCCCGGTGACAGCGCCAGCGCGGCGATCGCCAGCGATCCGGCCATGGTGGCGGCGAACAGAGCAACGAACAGCAGCCGCCGGCCGAAAAGATCATTTCCGGGGGCCTCGGCCTCAATGGCTCGGGTTGGGGAGCGTTCTAACACAGAGGTTGCGACTTCTAATCCCACAGCAGACAATGCAGACTGAACGATATAACACGACAACCGTCCAGGAATTCCAATCCGGGGATTAAAGAAATTGGCGATCAGCCGGACCGACGACAGTGCCGAGGCGCTCTGGTATAGCCGGCCCGGACGAGCGGAGATCCGCCCGGAAACGCTCGCACCGCCAGGCGCGGACGAAGTGCGCGTGCGGGCGCTCTATGGCGCGATCAGCCGCGGCACCGAGGCGCTGGTGCTCGCCGGGCGCGTGCCCGAGAGCGAATTCGAACGTATGCGCGCGCCCTTCATGGCCGGCCAATTTCCGTTTCCGGTGAAATATGGCTATGCCACGGTCGGCCTGGTCGAAGACGGTACGGAAGCCCTGCTCGGGCGCACGGTCTTCACGCTCCATCCGCACCAAAATCTGTTCAACTTCCCGGCCGGTGCCGCCATCGTGCTGCCGGACAACCTGCCGCCGCAACGTGCGGTGCTGGCCGCCAATATGGAGACCGCGCTCAACGCGGTCTGGGATGCGGCGCCCGGCCCGGCTGACCGCATCGCCGTTGTCGGCGCCGGCGTGGTCGGCGCTCTGGTTGGGTATCTGTGCGGGAGGCTCCCGGGCACGGAGGTGACGCTGATCGACATCAATCCGGAACGCGCGGAATTAGCGGAAGCCCTCGGGGTTAGCTTTGCTAGCGCCGAAACGGCCAAGGGCGACTGCGACCTCGTCGTGCATGCGAGCGGCCATGGACTCGGACTTGGCACGGCGCTCGCGCTCGCCGGTGAGGAGGCAACCGTGCTCGAAATGAGCTGGTACGGCGACGCGCCGGTGACAGCACCGCTCGGCGGCGCCTTCCACAGCCGCCGGCTTAAGCTGGTGTCGAGCCAGGTGGGGCGGATCGCGCCGTCGCACCGGCCGCGCTGGACGCATGGACGACGGCTCGCAGCGGCGCTCGCTTTGCTCGCCGATGCACGGCTGGACGCGCTGCTGGCGCCGGCGATCTCGTTTCACGATCTGGCGCGGCGGCTGCCCGAAATTCTCGACGCCGGAAGCGGCATACTCTGCCAGCCCATTGCCTATCCCTAAAGGAGGTCCCTTGTTCGCTGTTGAAGTTCGCGACCACATCATGATCGCCCATTCGTTCCGCGGCGCCGTATTCGGGCCGGCGCAGGCGCTGCACGGCGCGACCTTCGTCGTCGACGCCGCCTTCATCGCCGAGACGCTCGATGCCAACGGTATCGTCATCGACATCGGTCGCGCGCATGAGGCGCTGAAAACGGTGCTGGCGGCGCTGAACTATCACAACCTCGACGAGGTGCCCCAATTCAAGGGCAGCAACACCACCACCGAATTTCTCACCAAGCATATCTACGATGCTCTCGCCAAGGACGCCCGCGCCGGTGAACTCGGCCGCAACGGCAGGGAACTCAAGGCGATACGCGTCACCCTGTCGGAGTCGCATGTCGCCCGCGCGTGGTACGAGGCGGATTTGTGGTAGGACGTTTTGTCTTTGCTGTGCCAGGCGATCTTGCGACCCCGACCGGCGGCTATGGCTACGACCGGCGGATGATCGCCGAACTCGGCCATCTCGGCTGGCAGATCGATCTCCTCGACCTCGGCGAAGGTTTTCCCTGGCCCAGTGAGACGACGCGCACGACCGCAGCGACGGGGCTGCTCGCCGTGCCCGCCGGCCGCACAATCGTCATCGATGGACTGGCGCTCGGCGTCTTGCCGGAGGCAGCATTACAGCTTGCCCGCCGCAATCCGTTGCTGGCGCTGGTGCATCATCCGCTGGCGCTGGAATGGGGACTGTCGATGGAGCAGGCCGAAGCACTGCGCGCGAGCGAGCGAGTCGCGCTCGCGTCAGTTGAAGGCGTTGTCGTCACCAGCGCTGCCACGGCAAAGCTGGTCGCTTCCGATTGCGGCGTGCCGGCCGGGCGCATCACCATCGCGAGGCCGGGCAGCGATCCGGCGCCGCCGGCGCTGGGAAGCCATGACGGCGTGGTGCGGCTGCTATCGGTCGGCGCCGTAGTGCCGCGCAAGGGTTTTGACGTGCTGATCCCGGCGCTGGCAACGCTCACCGATCTTCCATGGCGGCTGACGATTGCCGGCGACCTCACCCGCGACCGCGACGCCGCCGCGCAGCTTGATGCCGACATTGCGCGTTACGCGCTGGGGGATCGAATAGAAGCATTCGGCGCGGTATCAGCACAGCGGCTCGCTTCACTTTACGCGGGGGCTGACATGTTTGTGCTCGCCTCCCGTTTCGAAGGCTACGGCATGGCCTATGCCGAGGCGGTCGCGCACGGCCTCCCCGTCATCGGCAGCAATGCCGGCGCCATCCCGGACACGGTGCCGCCGGACGCCGGCTTGCTGGTCGATCCAGGCGATGTTCGTGCATTGGCGCACGCGCTGCGCCGCGTCATCGGCGATGCCGATCTGCGGCGGCGTCTGGCCAGCGCCGCGCGCGCGGCGGCCCCGCAGCTCCCAACCTGGCGGCAATCCGCGGAGATCTTTGCGCGCGCCCTGGAGACGCTGGCATGACCGGCTTCTCCGCCGACTGGCTGACGCTGCGCGAGCCCCACGATTTGCGCGCGCGCAATCCCGAGGTTCTCGACGCGGTCGCGGCCTCTCTCGGTCCGCTTTCCTCAGTGCGACTCGTCGACCTCGCCTGCGGCACCGGCTCGACCTTGCGCGCGCTGAGCCCGCTTCTACCGGCGCGGCAGAACTGGAAGCTGATCGATAACGATCTCGGTTTGCTGGCGCGCGCCAAGGCCACAGAACTCGCCAAACATGCCACCGTTACCGCCGTCCTGCTCGATCTCAACCGCGATCTCGAAGCCGCACTCGACGGTCCGGTCGATCTGGTCGCAACCTCGGCCTTGCTCGATCTCGTCTCCGAGACCTGGCTGGATCGGCTCGCGGTCGAGATCGCCGCGCGCTCTATTCCGCTTTACGCGGCGCTAAGCTATGACGGGCGGATTGCGCTCACACCATCAGATCCGCTGGATGCGGCGATCGCCGCCGCGGTGAACGCGCATCAGCGCACGGACAAGGGATTTGGGCCGGCGCTAGGGCCAACGGCAGCCGCCTTCGCCATCGCGCGCTTCGAAGCGCTCGGCTATTCGGTGGCACACGGCGCGTCCGACTGGACGTTGGGACCTGATGACGCCGACATCCAGGCCGAACTACTGGCCGGCTGGGCGAGCGCCGCTCGCGATATCGGCACGCTATCGCTTGCCGAGACCACGGCCTGGCTTTCGCGCCGCCGCCACGCCGTTGCCGGGGGAGTTTCCTCGCTCATTGTCGGTCACGTCGATTTTCTGGCAATACCGAGCGCCACGCGCTGAGCCGACAGATCGCAGTCGAACAGCACATCGTCGCCGATCTGATGCACGCGGATAGGCATGCGAAGCGCCTGATCGGCGCGCTCGATCGGCGGCACGATCAGGCCAGGGGCTCCGGCGCCCAGCACGATCGGCGCGACCATCACGTGCAGGCGGTCGAGACAACCGGCGGCAAGAAAGCGCGATACCGTGTTGGCGCCGCCTTCGATCAGCACACGGCGCATGCCGCAGCCGGCGAGCGCGGCGAGGATCGCCGGCGGGGCGATTGCTCCGTCGACCATCGGCAAGGCTACGACCTCCACGCCGGATGGGGGCGCACAGCACGTACCCTGCGCCGTGATCAGCAGGCGCCGGACACCGTTGTCGGCGAACATCCTGGCATCGGCACCAAGCCGGCCCTTTGGATCGATGACGATTCGCGCCGGCTGAGGCCCTGCGACCCGCCGCACGGTCAATTGCGGATCGTCGGCGATGGCGGTGCCGACGCCGACGACGACGGCGTCCACCAGCGCCCGCAGCCGGTGCAGATGCTCCAGTCCCGCCGGCCCATTGATGTATTTCGAATGCCCGGATTCCGTTGCGATCCGGCCGTCGAGTGACTGGCCGATCTGGCCCACGATCACGAGATCGTCCACGGTGCCCTTTCGCAGGGGGCCGAACACATCCGCCCAGGCCCGCGGAAGCGGCTGCTGTCCTTCGCGGAATAGCTGGCTGAAATCTTCCCAGGGATCGGAAGACGCAGCTTTGCTCTTTGGGAAATTTCTGGTGTGCACGCGGAAATCAAGAACACTGCGGGGTTGAGTCAACAATGCGACTATCTGCCATCATCCCACAAAAATCATCGATTTGCGACTGGAATGATGCCGGTCGCGTGGTGTTCTACGATCACGGCCATCAAATGGAAAGTCAGGGAATGAGTGACGTGCAGACCGGCGCAAGCTCGGCATTATTCGGCAGAGGGGGGCACACCAGCGTTAGCCGCGGCCTCGGTGAATTCCACGGCCGGCGTCCAATTCTCATCACCGCGACGGGCGAAGCGATGCTCGCGTTGCCGGTCGAGGGCCTTGACGAGCAGCGGTTCCGCGAATTCACCGCGCTCTGCGGTCCGGTTGTGCCGCGGCTCATTATCACGGAGCGGCGCGCGAGCGCGCTCGACCTTGATGCGTCAACGCCGATGGCCTTGTCGCTCTCGGCGGGCGACGACGCGAAAACGATTCTCTCGCTCGTCACCGACGCGACCGCCGATCGCGTGCTGCTGGCCCAACCAGCGAGCCGGGCGGCGGCCGCCGCGATTCAACTCGTCAAGATATCGCAAAGCCTGCCGGCGGTGCTGGCGGCAGACGTGGCTGGCCACGCCGTCGCGTGCGAACAGAGCATCGTCAGGGTTGAAGCAGATGCGGTAGGCCGTTTCGCCGATGATGCCATCGCCTCTCTCGGTGTCGCAAGCGAAGCCGCGGTGCCGCTCACCTCGGGCACGTCCACCCGGTTTGTCGTATTTCGTGACGCCATGGGGGGCAGTCCGGTCGCCATCATCGTCGGGAAGCCTGATTTCGCCGCGGCCGTTCCGGTGCGGCTGCATTCCGCCTGCCTGACCGGAGATGTGTTCGGTTCGCGGCGCTGCGACTGCGGCGACCAGCTTCGGCTGGCTCTGACGCGGCTCGAAGACCTCGGGGGCGGCGTCATTCTGTATCTGGCGCAGGAAGGCCGCGGCCTTGGTCTTGCCAACAAGATGCGGACATATCAGTTGCAGGACGACGGCCTCGACACCTTCGACGCCAATACCACGCTCGGCTTCGATGACGATGAGCGCGAATACGGCGTTGCCGCGCGCATGCTCGGGATGCTGAACTGCACGCGCATCGTGCTACTCACCAACAATCCCGCCAAACTCGACGGACTCACCAGCGCCGGCATCGAAATCGCCGGCCGGATGCCGCTCGAGGCGCCGATCAATGCCGACAACCGCCGCTATATGATCGCAAAGGCGGTACGTTCGGGACACCGCTTCGATCGCCTGACGGCCTTGCTGGCCACTCCGTCCTAGGCGACAACAGGCTCCCGCATCCCCCGCGCGGTGACAGGAGACGTCGGCAGCATGTCGTGGCCCACCTTCCGCTCCGGCGCCGACCTGCTGCGCGCGCTCGCGATCGGAACGGGTCTATGCTGGTCGGTCGCATTCATCGCCGTGGCACTGGGCTATGGGCTGGAGCTTTACGCCGACGGGGCCATGTTTTCCTATGCCGTCGCGGTGCAGGACGTCTGGGCGTTCCATTGGCACAACATCTCCGGCCGCATGTCGGTCTTTTTCCTCAGTCTCTTGCCGGCGGAGACCCTGGTCGGGCTGACCGGAAACCCCGGCGCCGGAATCGTCGTCTACGGGCTCTTGTTCTATCTCGCGCCGCTCGCGGGGCTGATCGGCACTTTCGCCGCCGACCGCTCCCGCGGCCGCATCATCTTCGTCTACGCCTGTTGTTCGACCGCCCTGCTCTGCCCGCTGATCTTCGGCTTTCCGACCGAGATGTGGTTGGCGCATGCCGTGTTCTGGCCAGCGCTCGCCGTCAGCCATTATGCAAAGCGAACCGCCGCCGGGACGGCCCTCGTCTTCGTCCTGATGCTCACGCTCGCCTTCAGCCATGAGGGCGCGCTGGTGCTGGCATTCGCCATCGTCGCGACACTGGCCGCGCGCGGCTTGCGCGACGCCTCTTTTCTGCGCGCGGCGGTGATCCTGGTCGTGGTCCTGGCGATGGCGGCCGCCGTGAAGATCATGCTTCCGCCCGACGAATATTATGCCGGCGTGCTCCTGCGAGCCGCCCTGCACTTCTTCGATTTCACTATCTTTCAGGTCCGCATCGTCGTGCTGCTGTTCGCGGTGCTCGGCGGATACGGCGTTATCTTCCTGTTGCTTTCGCGGCTGGCGCCGGAAAGGGCATATCTCTACGCCGCCGCCATCGTTGCAGTAATGCTCCTGATATACTGGTTGCGGTTTGATCACGCGATACACGCGAGCAGCCGCTATTATCTGAGAACGGCATTGGTGATCGTCACGCCGATGTTCGGCGCATTGGCGGCGCTAGGCGCCGTGTCCGGAGACGACCGGCTCACCTTTCGGTTACCGGGCATGGTACGGGTGATGAGCGCACTGCGGGACCGGGCAGCCATGCCACTTGCAGCGACGTTCATGCTCCTGACGCTGGTGCACGTGGTCGAGACCGGAAAATTCGTCGCGGGATGGGCGCACTACCGGGCCGCGGTCGCGGCTCTCGCGGTCGGCGACGCATCCGATCCGGCGCTCGGCGATCCGCATTTCGTCTCGTCGGACCGGATCGCCGCCGAGTTGAACCGGCTGTCGTGGTTCTCGACCACGCCATATCTGTCGGTGGTGCTCGCAAACTTCACGCCGAACCGGCTCGTGATCGATCCGGCCGGAAATTATTTCTGGTTGTCCTGCGCCACGGCAACGGCAAACGAAGAAGCCGTCCGTGCGGCTTCCGACGCCGGTCGCGATCTCATCCGCCTTTATTCGTGCCTGCATCGCTAGGACGCCGCGCGCTTGACGCCAGGGCCAGAGAAATCCAGGACGGCTGCAGTTCGGATATCTTTATCCGGCCGAGCGCCGCCTTCAGCTGTCGACGCTGCGCAGCAAACCCTATCGCTCATCCGGCGAAACAGCGTCCGGAGTACCCCTTCCCGGCCGAGGATGGCCGGCAGGGACAGCGTACCCCCGTATTCGCCCAATGCTCGCAAGCTGCGTTGGTGCCACAAAGGCAAACGGTCCCGTCGACTGCTATTTGGCGCGCCGGCCATTCGAGCAGTGGGCGTTACGCCATTGAAACGGCGTGTCCCCCACGAATCGCTTGAACACCGTGGTGAAATGCGCTTGCGTCTGGAAACCGACGGTCAGCGCGATCTCGACAAGCGTCATGGTGGACTGACTCAGCAATTCCTCGGCACGCTGGATTCGCCGCCGCAGAAGATACTCATGGGGCCGGAAACCCGTCGCCGCCCGGAACTGGGAAGCGAAGTGCATTCGGCTCAGTCCCGCGACCGCTGCCAGATCGAGAAGCGTGATTTTGCCCGAGAGATGGCGGTCCACATATTCGACGACTCGTTTGAGCCGCCATTTCTGCAGCGCTCGCATTTGCCGTTCGGCGCAGCCTTCATTGGGCTTGTCGGTTCGCTCGCTGGGAAGCTGCGTTTCCGATTGCAGGCCGAGCAGCCGGGTGACGATGGCAAGACGCAGGGCATCGGCGCAAATCCCGGTATGGCGATCGTCCGAGCGCTCGGTTGCCGCAAGCGCATCGGACAGGCGCTTGATGACGGGGTCCTCAGGCTTCGCGGCGGCAGGAACGCTGCGCACGCCCTCAGCGTGACCGCGCGCGTCCGCCACGCGCAGGCAAGCGCCACCTTCCTCCTGCTGCGCGAATTCATCGCGCATGCACCGGGCGTTCAGTAGCGCGTTGACCTCGGCGGAAGCGCCTGGACCGACCCCCCGCGCCGCAATTGCGAGCACAACGTCGAGGTGCTGAAAGGCGAGCGTCATCCCGTCTTCAACGAAAAGAGGCCCGCGAGACGCGGATTCCCAGTCATTGAAATCATCGAGGTAGGCGGTGACCGGAGCGATACCGGTTGCATCCGGGCGGGACGCGGTCCTCTCATAGACCGTCGCGCGATCTACCGAACTACCGTTGTTGCCTCGTGGGATTAGCGACTGCTGCGGCATGGTCCAGGTTCCCTTGTCATTGTACGTCATTGTACTGACCGGATGCCGGACGCTTTCAGAAGCAGGGTGCGAACGAAGCCGGAGGTCCACGGCCCGTTCCGGGCCGCCCATTTCCGCAATCGTGATCGCATTCCTTCTCGTCGACCCGTTCCGGCTTGTGCGTCTGCAGAATAACGAACGAGGCCGCATGCTCTATTCTACGGGCGTTTTGAATAAGTATATCGATGGCTAGGCACATCATACCTTGGTATCTACCGTTCGATTCATGGCTATTGGACGTGCGTTCTTGGAATACCGGTCCGCTCGTCACAAACTGACGTTGTTGAGCGGGGTATCCGGAGAGTTGTACATGCCAGGCTCACTGCCGTTGGCGGCGCGATAATCCGCATTCATGACACGGCTATGGGAATGGAGCCCGACGTCGCGGCGAAGTATTTCGAGCCCTATTCAGCACGAAGGACGCGGCCGCCGGAACGGGATTGGGCCTGGCGATGGTCGTAGCGTTCGCCCGATCGCTCGGAGGCTCGGCCCGGATCGAGCAGACATCACCACGAGACACCACCATCGCCCTTTATCTGCCGACTCCACAACGGACCTGAGTTCTCGACTGCCGCGCATGCAATAGTTGCGCGGATCCGCAGGTCCGCGGTTACGCCGGAAGCAGTCGGCCGGAATGTGGGGTTGGCGGGCATGTGGGGTTGGCGGGGACGCGAAGGCCGAGCTCAGCCATTTGTGGTAGCGGGAGACCGCTACGGTCTTAAACCCCGACAAAGCCAACTCGTCTTCCCCATTGAGTGCATTGGGAAATTCAAGATGCAATGAGATTTCTCGGGTA
>NZ_JADGRI010000118.1 GCF_017881085.1 Bradyrhizobium sp. | reverse complement strand
ACAGGATTGAACTGTCGACCTCTCCATTACCAATGGAGTGCTCTACCACTGAGCTACGGCAGCATGCCCGGTACGAGAATCGGCCGAAACGGCCCCTACAGGCGGGCCGATCCTTGCCACAAGGCCCCCGCTGGCGCAAGCGCGCGAAGGGGCTGTCCGGCCATCAAAAACGGCCAAAATCAGCGCGGGAGGCTTGGGGTGCCGGCTTCATCGGGATCAGTTGCGGTTCCCGATTTCCCCGCCGTCGCCTGGATCGGGAGGATGACCTCGAATTTGGCCCGCCCCGGCGATCCGCGATTTGCACGATCGTCGAGCGAAACACAATATATATTCTGCCAACAGCGGCCTTCGTTGAGCCGCGCCGCAGTCGAACGGGTCCATGATGACGGATGACAGGGATAAAGGCGGGGGGCGGGAAGGCCACCGGGCGAAAGAAGATGCAAGACGGGATCGGTTGAAACAGGCGTTGCGCGAAAACCTCAAGCGGCGAAAATCGCAGGCGCGGGGACGAAACGACATCGCGCCTGCACCTTCCCATGGCGATGCCGCCGCACCACATGACGGCGGCGGAGAAAAGCCGGGCGAATAACCGGGTTGGGCCCGCGGCAGGTTTTGCTAGCTTCCTGTAATGTGAGACGGAGATGGCTGTGACCCCCGCGACCGGAAGCGAGACCAATGGCAGCGCGTTGCCGGCAAGCGTGTTTCCCCGTCTGGAGCAGACCTTTCCCACCCTGACGCCGCAAGAGATGGCGCGCATGCGCCGGTTCGGCGAGGTGCGCCGTTACAAGAACGGCGAAATGCTGTTCGAGACCGGCAAGCCCGGGCCGGGCATGTTCGTGGTGCTGTCCGGCCATGTGGCGATCACCCAGCGCGACGGCCTCGGCCACGTCACGCCGGTCATCGATCAGGGGCCAGGGCAGTTTCTCGCCGAGATCGGCCAGCTCTCGGGCCGCGTCGCGCTGGTCGATGGCCATGCCGAAGGCGACGTCCAAACGCTCTTGATTCCGCCGGAGCGATTGCGCGCGCTGCTGGTCGCCGAAGCCGATCTCGGCGAACGCATCATGCGCGCGCTGATCCTGCGCCGGGTCAGCCTGATCCAGGGCGGGGTCGGCGGTCCGGTGCTGATCGGGCCGCAGGATTCCAGCGGCGTCATCCGCCTGCAGAGCTTCCTGACCCGCAACGGCATTCCGCATCACCTGCTCGACAAGGACAGGGATAGCGACGCCGCCGAACTGATCGCGCGTTATTCGCCGTCGCCCTCGGATTGGCCGCTGGTGGTCACCGTCGATGGCTCGGTGCTTCGCAATCCCTCTGAATCCGAACTCGCGCGGGCGCTCGGCATGATCGGCGGCCCGGCCGGCGACAGGATCTACGATGCGGCCATCGTCGGCTGCGGTCCTGCAGGGCTTGCGACCGCGGTCTATGCCGCCTCGGAAGGGCTCTCGGTGGTGGTGCTGGATACCCGCGCCTATGGCGGCCAGGCCGGCGCCAGCGCGCGGATCGAGAACTACCTCGGCTTTCCGACGGGAATCTCGGGTCAGGCGCTGGCCGGCCGCGCCTTCTCCCAAGCCCAGAAGTTCGGCGCCGATATCATGATTCCGATGGCAGCGAAGGCGCTCGATTGCACCCGCACCGATGGCGCCTTCGCGCTGACGCTCGATGGCGGCGACAGGCTGCGCGCGCGTTCCGTGGTGGTCGCGAGCGGCGCGCGCTACCGGCGGCCGGAGATCGAGAACCTCGATCGATTCGAAGGCCGCGGCGTCTGGTACTGGGCCTCGCCGATCGAGGCGCGGCTTTGCGCGGAGCAGGAGGTCGTGCTGGTCGGCGGCGGCAACTCCGCGGGGCAAGCCGCGGTGTTTCTGTCGGGCCACGCCCGCAAGATTTACATGATCATCCGCGGCGGCGGCCTCGGCGCCAGCATGTCGCGCTATCTGATCGAGCGCATCGAGGCCACGCCGAACATCGAATTGATCTTCAACACCGAGGTGGTCGCGCTGGAAGGCAGGGATGACGGATCGCTCGAGCGCGTGCGATGGCGCAGCCGTCTGGGCGGTGAAGATCACCGCGCCGAAATCCGCAACCTGTTCCTGTTCGTCGGCGCCGATCCCGCCACCGACTGGCTCAACGGCTGCGGCGTCACGGTCGATCGCGGCGGCTTCGTGGTGACCGGCGCGCAGTCCGAACAGAATCAGGGCCGGCTTGTGGCGCCGCTGGAAACCTCGGTGCCCGGCGTATTCGCGGTCGGCGACGTGCGCTCGGGCTCGGTCAAGCGCGTCGGCGGCGCGATCGGCGAGGGCGCGCAGGTGGTGGCGGCGCTGCACGGTTTTCTCGGCGATGCCGCGAAACCGGCGTTATAATAAGCAGGTTATAATAAGGCTGGTTACTGCAAAAGGGAGAAACGCAATGGCTGACGTCGTCGTGCTTTACAAGACGCCAAAGGATCCGGCTGCTTTCGACAAATATTATGCCTCGACCCATATTCCGCTCGCCAAGAAAATGCCGGGCCTGCGAAAATACCAGGTCAGCCAGGGACCCGTTGGGACTCCTGCCGGGCCGTCCGGCATCCATCTGATCGCAACCCTCACCTTCGACAGCGTGGCCGCGGTCCAGGCCGCCTTCGGAAGCGCCGAGGGCAAGGCGACGGCAGCCGATGTGCCGAACTTTGCATCGGGCGGCGCCGACATCCTGATCTTCGACGCCAAGGACGTGTGAACCGGCATGGCGAAGAGCTGTACCCATATTGCGGGTATCCGAAATGTGCAGCCGAGCGCGCTCGGCTGCGAGGAATGCCTGAAGAGCGGCAGCGAGTGGCTGCATCTGCGGATCTGCCGCGCCTGTGGTCACATCGGCTGCTGCGACGATTCACCCAACCGGCACGCCACCAAGCATTTCCATGCCACGCAGCATCCGGTCATCGAGGGCTACGATCCGCCGGAGGGCTGGGGCTGGTGCTATGTCGACGAAGTGCTGTTCGATCTGTCGGACCGAAAAACCCCGCACAACGGTCCGATCCCGCGCTACTACTAGACCCCGGTTTTGATAGCGAAGGAACCATGGATGCGATACGGAATCGTTCGTTCCGTCACCTTGGCCGCATTCCTGGCGGTTGCCTTGCTCGGTCCGGGCAAGGCATTCGCCGAGGCCCCGCAAAGCAAATTCGCCAACGTCAACGGTGTCCGGCTGCATTATCTCATCAGCGGCAAGGGCGACCCGGTCGTGCTGCTGCATGGTTATGCGGAAACCGGACATATGTGGCTGCCGTTGATCGCAAAATTGGCCGACAAACACACCGTGATCGCGCCGGATTTGCGCGGCTTCGGCCAGTCGTCCGCGCCGCCGGACGGCTACGCCAAGGCGGCGATGGCGCAGGACATCCATGCCCTGGTCAGGAAACTCGGATACGACCATATCCGGCTGGTCGGGCACGATATCGGGCTGATGGTCGCCTACGCCTATGCGGCGCAATATCCGGGCGAAGTCGATCGGCTGGTGTTGATGGAAGCTTTCCTGCCCGGCGTCGGCGACTGGAACAGCGTCTTCCTGTTGCGCGATCTCTGGCATTTCCACTTCTACGGCAAGACGCCGCTGGCGCTGGTGACGGGGCGAGAGCGGATTTATCTCGATCATTTCTGGAATGATTTCGCCGCCGACCCGAAGAAATCGCTGCCGGAGCGAGATCGCGAATTTTATGCGAAGGCCTATGCCCAGCCCGGGCACATGGCGGCGGGAATGGAAGTCTTCGGCGCTTTTCCCGGGGATGCCGAGGATTTCGCGCGATTTGCAAAGACCAAGCTGACGATGCCGTTGCTCGTGCTGTCGGGCGAGAAGGCCGGCGGTCCATTTCTGATCGAGCAGGGCAAGATGGTCGCGATCAATGTCGAGGGCGTACTCGTCAAGGGATCGGGGCACTGGCTGATGGAAGAAGCGCCGGACCAGGTGATCCCGAAACTGGTCGAATTTCTCAATCGCTAGAGCTTGATCCGGACCCGAAGGGTGGCGCTAGCGCCAAGTGGGTACCGGTCTTCCGAAAAGACCATGCTCGAACAAGAGGATGGACGACGAGCATGATTCAACTGAGTTGAATCATGCGCCGACCGGGCGATTCGACAAGAATCCTGCGGAACGGAAAAGCTATTCAGGCGCCATGTGCACTATGTTTGCACAGATGCGTGAATGGAAATTTCCGATCGAGGGTCGTAGCATCCGCGCTGGTTCAATAGGGGGAATGTGTCATGATCCTTGGCATGAGTTTGTCGATGTTCACCACCGTCCACGTGATCATCAGTTTGATTGCGATCGTTTCGGGCGTCATCGTGATGTTCGGACTGCTCGGCTCCAGCCGGATGCCCGCGCTGACGGCCATCTTCCTGCTGTTCACGATTCTGACCAGCGCCACCGGCTTCCTGTTTCCGTTCGAGAAATTGCTGCCGTCGCATATCATCGCCATTCTCTCGCTGGTACTGCTGGCGATTGCCTGCATCGCGCTCTACGGCATGAAGCTTTCCGGCGCATGGCGCTGGATCTATGTGCTGACCGCGATGATCTCGCTCTATCTCAACGTGTTCGTGCTGGTGATCCAGAGCTTCCTCAAGATACCGGCGCTGACTGCGCTGGCGCCGGGCAACCCGCCGTCCGGGCCGGCGTTCGCCGTCATCCAGGGCATCGTGCTCCTGTTCTTCGTCGTCGTGATCATCGGCGCGATGCGGCGCTACCGCCCGATGCCCGCTTACGCCTGATAACACGCCATTTCTGGGCGGCGCGAAGCGCCGAGCCCGGAATCTCGCTCAACCAACATTCGGATTCCGGGTCCACGCTGACGCATGTCCCGGAATGACGATCTAGTCTCATAAAGGAGTCCCGGCATGGCCACGATCAAGACCAAAGACGGCATCGAGATCTACTACAAGGACTGGGGCAGCGGTCAGCCGATGGTGTTCTCGCATGGCTGGCCGCTCTCGGCCGATGACTGGGATACGCAGATGCTGTTCTTCCTGAATCACGGCTATCGGGTCATCGCCCATGACCGCCGCGGCCACGGCCGGTCCAGCCAGACCGGCGACGGCCATGACATGGATCACTACGCGGACGACCTCGCGGCGGTGACGGCGCATCTCGATCTCAAGAACGCCGTTCACGTCGGCCATTCCACCGGCGGTGGCGAGGTGGTGCACTATCTGGCGCGGCACGGCGAGAGCCGGGTGGCGAAGGCGGCCATCATCAGTGCGGTGCCGCCGTTGATGGTGAAGACGGCGGCCAACCCCGGCGGTCTCCCCAAGGACGTCTTTGACGATTTTCAGAGACAACTCGCCGCCAACCGCTCGCAATTCTATCGCGACGTTGCGGCGGGTCCGTTCTATAATTACAACAAGCCGGGCGCCAAGGCCTCCGAGGCCGTCATCCAGAATTGGTGGCGCCAGGGCATGATGGGCGGCGCCAAGGCGCATTACGACGGCATCGTCGCCTTCTCGCAGACCGATTTCACCGAAGACCTCAAGAAGATCACGGTGCCGGTGCTGGTGATGCATAGCGAAGACGATCAGATCGTTCCCTACGCCGACGCCGGGCCTTTGTCGGCGAGGCTGTTGAAGAACGGGACGCTGAAGACCTACAAGGGCTTTCCGCACGGCATGCCCACCACCGAAGCGGCGACCATCAACGCCGACCTGCTCGCGTTCATCAAGGGGTGAGCGGAGTTCGCCCGGCCATGAAAGTCATCCTGTTCGGCGCCACCGGCATGGTCGGGCAGGGCGTCTTGCGCGAGTGCCTGCTGGACGGGGGCGTCGAAAGCGTACTCGTAGTTGGACGCAGTCCGACCGGGCAGCGCCACGCAAAACTGCGCGAAATCGTCCACGACGATTTCCTGGATTATTCGGCGATCGAGTCCGGGCTCGCGGGCTACGATGCCTGCTTCTTCTGCCTCGGCGTCTCCTCGGTCGGAATGAACGAGGAACGTTACCGTCATCTGACCTATGACATCACGCTCGCCGCGGCGCGAACGCTTGCCAGACTAAATCCGCAGATGGTGTTCGTCTACGTCACCGGCCGCGGGACCGACTCAACCGAAAAAGGCAGCCTGATGTGGGCGCGGGTCAAGGGCAAGACGGAGAACGACCTGCTCGAGCTGCCGTTCAAGGCGGCCTATATGTTTCGCCCTGCCGGCATCCAGCCGCTGCACGGCATCCGCTCGAAGACGGCCTGGGTGCAGGCGATCTATGTCGGTGCCGCGCCGTTGCTGTCGCTGCTCAACCGCGTGGCGCCGAAATATATGACCACGACCGAGCAGGTCGGCCGCGCCATGATCAAGGTGGCGCGGGACGGTTTTCCCCGGCCGGTGCTGGAGAGCGAGGATATCAACAAGCTCTAGCCGTCTTCGGCCAACTGGCCGTCACCCCATCAAATAGCCGCAAATTTCACGCTTTTGCCATATGGGGCGCATTCGCTCTATACTTTATGCTCAGCCAAAATCGGGGATCGGCATGGATCGCATTCGCATCGTGGGCGGCAGCAAGCTCAATGGCACCATTCCGATCTCGGGCGCGAAGAATGCCGCACTGCCTCTGATGATCGCGGCGCTCTTGACCGAGGAAACCCTGATCCTCGATAACGTGCCGCGGCTCGCCGACGTCGCCCAACTGCAGCGCATTCTCGGCAATCACGGCGTCGACATCACCTCAGTGGGCAAGCGGCCCGGCGACAGTGAATATCAGGGCCAGACCCTGCACATTTCGGCGGCCAACATCATCGACACCACGGCGCCTTACGAACTGGTGTCGCGGATGCGCGCTTCGTTCTGGGTGATCGCGCCGCTTCTGGCGCGGATGCATGAAGCAAGAGTGTCGCTGCCCGGTGGCTGCGCCATCGGCACAAGGCCGGTCGATCTCCTGATCATGGCGCTGGAGAAGCTCGGCGCCGAACTCACCATCGATGGCGGCTATGTCGTGGCGAAGGCGCCCGGCGGCCTCAAGGGCGGGTCGATCGACTTTCCCAAGGTCACGGTCAGCGGCACCCATGTCGCGCTGATGGCGGCGACATTGGCAAAAGGCACGACCATCATCACCAACGCCGCCTGCGAGCCGGAAATCCACGACGTCGCCGACTGCCTCAACAAGATGGGCGCGCGTATCTCCGGCGCCGGCACCCCCCGCATTACGGTCGAAGGCGTGACAAAACTTCATGGCGCGCGGCACACCGTGCTCCCCGATCGAATCGAGACCGGCACCTATGCGATGGCGGTGGCGATGACCGGCGGCGAGGTGCAGCTGGCCGGCGCGCGCCCCGAACTGCTGCAATCGGCGCTCGACGTGCTGACCCAGGCCGGCGCGATCATCACCCCCAACAACGAGGGCATTCGGGTTAGCCGCAATGGCGCCGGCATCAATCCGGTACAAGTCTCGACCGCGCCGTTTCCGGGCTTTCCGACCGATCTGCAGGCGCAGCTGATGGCGCTGATGGCCTGCGCCAAGGGAAGCTCGCACATCACCGAGACGATTTTTGAGAACCGCTTCATGCATGTGCAGGAACTGGCGCGGTTCGGGGCGCGGATAAGCCTCGACGGCGAAACCGCGACCATCGACGGCATCGCGCAATTGCGCGGCGCGCCCGTGATGGCGACCGATCTGCGCGCCTCGGTGTCGCTTGTCATCGCTGGGCTTGCCGCCGAAGGCGAAACCATGGTCAACCGCGTCTACCATCTCGACCGGGGCTTTGAGCGGCTCGAGGACAAATTGTCGGCCTGCGGCGCTACCATCGAGCGCATCAGCGGATAGCGCATGATCCGGAAAAGTGGGAACCGGTTTTCCGAAAAGATCATGCGCAAACAAAGATAGAACGGGATGACGATTCGAATAAAAGTCAATCCGTTGTAGAATACCGCAAACCAGGGGTGAGCGATGACGGCCCAGCTCAAATTGATCGCGCTTGATGCCGACGATCTGGCCGTCATCTCGGCGCATGTCCAGGACGCCAGGGTGCGGACCGCCGACATCATCTGGCGGCAGGGCGAAAAGCGGCTGGTGGTCGGCATGAGCCGGCTGGACTGGGAACAGACGCTGGCGGGGCAAACTGCGCCGCGTCGCCTGATCGCGGCACTAAGGTTCGACCGGGTGTTGTCGTGCAAGTCGCGCAATATCGATCTGGGGACTCCCGACACCGCGCTGGAACTGGTGGGAATCGAGTTTCATCCCGGCGAAGCCCCGAGCGGCAGCGCGGTGCTGCTGTTCAACCATGGCGGGGCGCTGCGGCTGGACGTCGAGTGCCTGGAATGCCAGCTGACCGACCTCGGCGCCGACGATCTCGGCACCAGCGACATGGGCGAAGACGCCGAATCGTCGGGGCTGGGGGCGTGACCACGCCCGGTGACTTCGACGTTGCCGCGAGCATTTGATATAGAACCGTCATTCCGGGGCGCGTCGAAGACGCGAACCCGGAATCTCGAGATTCCGGGTCTGGTCCTTCGGACCATCCCGGAACGACGGATGCCCTGCTCTGCCACGATTAACTTGATCCATCAAAGCAAAGGGTTGACGGCAAATTGCCGCCGCGCCATTGAGCAGAGGGGCTTCGCACAGAGACCCTCGCCCGGAAAGCCATCATGCCCGTTCGCCTCGACCGCAGCAGCGCCGATTTCGCCAAACGATTTGCTGATTTTCTCGCGATGAAGCGCGAGGTATCGGCCGATATCGAGCTTGCGACCCGCGCCATTGTCGACGACGTGGCGGCGCGGGGCGACGCGGCGCTGATCGAGGCGACGCGGAAATTCGACCGGCTCGACCTGACGGCGAAGGGCCTGCGCGTCACACCGGCCGAAATCGACGCCGCGGTGAAGGCCTGCGACGTCGAAACTGTCGATGCCCTGAAATTCGCCCGCGACCGGATCGAAGTCTTTCATCAGCGGCAACTGCCGAAGGACGATCGCTTCACCGACGCGCTCGGCGTCGAACTCGGCTGGCGCTGGAGCGCGATCGAGGCGGTCGGGCTCTATGTTCCCGGCGGCACCGCCGCCTATCCGTCCTCGGTGCTGATGAACGCGGTGCCGGCCAGGGTCGCCGGCGTCGGCCGCGTGGTGATGGTGGTGCCGTCGCCGGACGGCAAGCTCAACCCGCTGGTGCTGGCGGCGGCGCAGTTCGGCGGCGTTTCCGAAATCTACCGCGTCGGCGGCGCGCAGGCGGTAGCGGCCCTTGCCTATGGCACCGCGACCATCGCGCCGGTGGCAAAGATCGTCGGCCCCGGCAACGCCTATGTCGCCGCGGCAAAACGGCTGGTGTTCGGCAAGGTCGGCATCGACATGATCGCGGGCCCTTCCGAAGTGCTCGTGATCGCCGACGACAGCGGCAATGCCGGCTGGATCGCCGCCGATCTGCTGGCGCAGGCCGAACATGACGTCAACGCGCAGTCGATCCTGATCACGGACAGCGAGCGGCTGGCCGGTGAGGTCGAACGCGCGGTGGAATCCCAGCTCGCAACCTTGCCTCGCGCGCAAATCGCACGGGCCTCGTGGAACGATTTCGGCGGGATCATCGTCGTGAAAAGCCTTGACGACGCCGTGCCGCTGGCGAATGCGATTGCCGCGGAACATCTGGAGATCATGACCGCCGATGCGGAGGCGTTTTCCGCGGGGATCCGCAATGCCGGCGCGATCTTCATCGGCCCGCACACCCCCGAGGCGATCGGCGACTATGTCGGCGGCTCCAACCACGTGCTGCCGACCGCGCGCTCGGCGCGGTTCTCCTCCGGGCTTGGCGTGCTCGATTTCATGAAACGGACCTCGATCCTGAAATGCGGTCCCGACCAGCTGCGCGCGCTGGGAGGAGCGGCAATGACGCTGGGCAAGGCCGAAGGCCTCGATGCGCATGCGCGCTCGGTCGGATTGCGCCTCAACCTGACATGACCAAACCGCCACGAGACGAGGACGCCAACAACCGCATCGTCGCGGTAACGCTCGATGAGGAATCGATCGGGCGGTCCGGCCCCGACATCGAGCACGAGCGCGCGATCGCGATCTACGACCTGATCGAGGAGAACCTGTTCGCGCCGGAAGGCGTCGCGGAGGGACCGTTCACGCTGCATATCGGCATCACCGGCAACCGGCTGATGTTCGATATCCGAAAGGAGGACAGCACGCCGGTGGTGGTGCACCTGCTGTCGCTGACGCCGTTCCGGGGCATCGTCAAAGACTATTTCATGATCTGCGACAGCTATTATCAGGCCATCCGCACCGCGACGCCGGACAAGATCGAGGCCATCGACATGGGCCGCCGCGGCATCCACGACGAAGGCTCGCGGACGCTGCAGGAGCGTTTGAAGGGCAAGGTGCGGGTCGATTTCGAAACCGCCCGCCGGCTGTTCACGCTGATCTGCGTGCTGCACTGGAAGGGTTAGCGCATGATCCCGAAAAGTGGGCACCGGTTTTCGGATCAGATCATGCGCAGAAAAAGACGCATGATCCCGACCCGAAGGGCCGCGTTAGCGCAAGGTGGGCACCGGTTTTCGGATCGGATCATGCGCAAGAAAAGAAGATCCTGATCCATGGAAGCGCCTTCGCGTGCGCGCACCCCGCAGGCCGTGCTGTTTGCATGCGGCCTGAACAGCGTGCGTTCTCCGATGGCCGAAAGCCTGCTGCAGCACATGTTTCCGAAGGCGCTGTACGTCAAATCCGCCGGCGTCCGCAAGGGCGAGCTCGATCCGTTCGCGGTCGCGGTGATGGCGGAACTGGGCCAGGACATTTCAGGCCACAAGCCGATGACGTTCGAGGAACTCGACGACTGGGAAGGGTTGAATTTCGACCTCATCATCACGCTGTCCCCGGAGGCGCACCACAAGGCGCTGGAACTGACGCGCACGCATGCGGCCGAGGTCGAATACTGGCCGACGCAGGATCCGACCGGCGCGGAAGGAAACCGCGAGCAGAAGCTGGCTGCCTATCGCGAGGTCTGCGATGCCTTGTCGATGCGGATCCGCCGGCGGTTTTCCAAGGCCGGCTCGGTGAGCGTGTGAAGATTCGCCCGGTCAGCGGCGGATGAATCTTTTGTGTCGTTCCTGCGAAGGCCGCGGGCCGTGGCGTATGGGCCGCCGCTTTCGCCGGGGGCGACGATGGGTTCGCGGCGGCGACGATAATGTGTTAGCCGGTTGTCTCGACCAATCCCTTCCGATAGGTTCCGCGCGCGTTCGTACCCCTCCCTCCCGCCGACAAAAGCCCGCATGCTAGGCCGTCCCAAATTCGTACTTGCTTCCGGTTCGCCGCGTCGCCTCGCTCTGCTCAACCAGGCCGGCATCGAGCCGGATGCGCTGCGTCCCGCCGATGTCGACGAAACCCCGAAGCGGGGCGAATTGCCGCGCGCCTGCGCCAACCGGCTGGCGCGGGCCAAGGCCGACGCTGCGCTGAAATCGGTGCAGCTTGATGACGAGTTGCGCGGCGCCTTCATTCTCGCCGCCGACACCGTGGTAGCGGTCGGCCGCCGCATCCTGCCGAAAGCGAATCTGGTCGAGGAGGCCTCGCAATGCCTGCGGCTGTTGTCGGGGCGCAACCACCGCGTCTACACCGCGATCTGCGTGGTGACGCCGAAGGAGGCCTTTCGCCAGCGCCTGGTCGAGACCCGGGTGCGCTTCAAGCGCCTCAGCGAGGACGACATCCAAGCCTACATCGGCTCCGGCGAGTGGCGCGGCAAGGCCGGCGGCTACGCGATCCAGGGCATCGCCGGGTCGTTCGTGGTCAAGCTGGTGGGCTCCTACACCAATGTCGTGGGCCTGCCGCTGTACGAATCGATTTCGCTGCTCGGCGGCGAAGGTTTCCCCATCCGCTTCGGTTGGTTGAATGCCAGTTAAGCCACCAGAAAAGCCCGGATTGGCCCAAGGATCGGCCCAAGGATCGGGCCAAGGATCGCGCCAAGGATCGGCCGAAGGCCATGCCAAGGAACCTGGAGGCCCGGCCAGGGGATCTTCCAAAGGTTCGGCCAAGGGATCGGCAAAGCTGTGCCCGATCTGCGGCAAGCCAGCCACCGAGGCCTCGCACCCCTTTTGTTCCGAACGCTGCCGGGACGTCGATCTGAACCGCTGGCTGTCGAATTCCTACGCCATCCCCGGCCGTCCCGAGGCGGACGAAGACGCGGATTAGCGAGATTCTTGTATTTTCGCGCTGTTAGCGTCCTTTGGTCGGTAACCCGTCCGCATGGCTGCGCCACGCGAAGCCAAGGGGCGAAGCGTGGTGGACATGACCGCCCGGCCTGACTATAAACCCCCGCTCCCAACCCCCTGTGGCTTGGGAAATGCCCAGGTAGCTCAGTTGGTAGAGCATGCGACTGAAAATCGCAGTGTCGGTGGTTCGATCCCGCCCCTGGGCACCATTAAAATCAATGATTTAGCCAGCACCGACGCCATTTCAAAAATCGCTATGTCCGCGCTGTGTCCGCATTAACGCTGTGGGCCGGCTATTGCGTTCTGAGGTCAACGCCGAAGCATCGGCGCCGGCGTAATCATCGCGTGCCGATACGCTGCGTAGCTCGTAGCAAACGGACCAGCCGCCGGACTGTCTGGCGAAGACCCGCGTCGGCGACACCACCAAAACCAACCAGCGCCGCCCCTGCCGAATGTTTCCAGAGCGCGATCGGCATAGAACACCTCAATGCTCGCGCCGGTCGTCGGGTGGACGTCATAGAGCGGCTCATGGCGTGCACGTTGGGTGGTGTGCGGTGCCATCACGCCGCCCTCTCCGACGGCCCGGCAAGGGCCAAGCCGCGCAGGTAGTCAGCCGCCTTGGACGCTTGACTACAGGCTGTAAAAAATGCCCGTTTGTCGGCCTTTAACAGCTCGATCCAGTTGGCAATGTAGCCCGCGTTCCGGACGTCCCCGTCAAAGCCAAATTCCGCACACAGGAACGCGGCGCCCAACTCCGCAATGAGTTCCTCGGCCGCGTAGTTGTGGGAGCCGAAACGGTTCTTCAAGTCACGATCGAGGCGCGACTTATGGCCCGACCAATGCGTCAACTCGTGGAATGCCACGTTGTAGAAGTGATCCGCGCCCTTGAACCCGGCGAATGCCGGCATCGAGATAAAATCTCGGCTGGGTACATAGCAGGCTTCGCCGTGGCCCTCCCGGATGTCCGCGCCAGTTGAGTGCAGGAAGGCGTCGGCAAGCCCGTCGCGAGCGTCGGGATTACGAACGCGGGTCGGCTTCCCTGTGGTGATGCTCTCGGGAAGGTTGTCGCACTGATCTACATTGAAAACCGTATACTCGCGCATCATCGGGATCAGGCGCGTTGCGGAGTTATCGTCCGCGCCGTGGTCGCGAACCTGCAGTTGCTTCACGAAATAGACCTTGGTGCCGTGCTCGCCCTTGCGGACATTGCCGCCCAACTCCAGAGCCTGCTTGAATGTGAGAAAGCGCGGCGTGCGATAGCCGGCCGCCTTCGCCATCCACAACAGGACGACGTTACAGCCCGAGTAGGGCCGGTTGCTTACGGCATTGCAGGGCGTATTCGCGCCGGGGGTTGCGGACAATGGTTTAACCCAAGGGGCGGCACCGGCTTCTAACTCTGTTATTATGCGCGCTGATACCTCAGCGTAGAGATCACGTTTCATCGCCTGCCTCGCTGTTATGGCTGACGCGGCCAAGGTCGGCCGCGCGCCATAGCCGCGTTGGGCAAGGGTCTCTGTTGGGCGTCAGGCTGGCGGGCGAAAATCCTATCCCCCGGGGAGCATGGACAGGGCCCCCCGTCTCGCGCGCGCGAGACGTGTGCCGCGCTGATAGGTCCCCCAAAAGGTAATGGTTAACAAAGTATTAAAAGTGCGGGTCCCAGTAGATTGAACCGTCGAGCTGTGCAAAATTGAATGTGTTGTTGAGTGGGGGATTGCCGTGGACACGAACTTTTTGAAGGCTCATGCCGAACGCTGCCGCAGCCTCGCGGAGAGTGCCGACGAATTTACCAAGCGACGATTGCTTGACCTCGCAGCGAACTACGATAGGCGGGTTAAGGCTGCTGGACCCTCGGCAGCCACGCGCATTATCGCAGCGCCGCTCCATCTTACCGAGACGCCCAAGCAAATCTGATCGTCACTTTTCAGGTGGCCCCGACGCTTTGCGATCTGCCGCAATAGCAAGGTGACAAGGTAAAACCCTCGACCGCCATGTGCTCGCTGAGAACTAACCTTGAGCGCCGACCTCCGAGATAATTGCTGTGGCCAAGGACGGGCGACCGGCGTCGAGCCGTAAACATCTGTCCGTTCCTTCTCGCTGAACGGAACCAAATTCAAGCCTCTCGATCAGTTCCAGCCCGTGAGCAGGCGCTGCAAAAATGTCGCATCGCCCGGCAATAGTCTCGCTTCACGTCGAAGCCCGGATTTTATTGACCA
>NZ_JADGRI010000363.1 GCF_017881085.1 Bradyrhizobium sp. | reverse complement strand
CGCGTCGACCAGCGAGACATGGCTGTTCGGCTCGCCGCCGAATTCGGTCGAGGCGCCGGAAAACAGTTTTGACTTCGAGGTGACCTGGGCATGGACTTCCAGCCCGATCACCATCTCCCAGTCGCCGGTGGCGCCCTTGATCAGTCTTGCGCTCATCGCACTCATGCTCGTCCAGCCCCAAGCAGCGCGGATACCATCCGCTCCCATTCGGCCTCGAGCGAACCGCCCCCCACCGGCCTGGCCGCGCGCCGGTACCAATAGCCGGCATTGCCGGAATCGCCCTCCACTCGATGCAGATAGGCATGAACCCAGGCCGCATCAGCGGTTGGTTCGTCCTGCACGATCCTGTGTGCCTGATCCCAGCCGCCCTTTGCCGCCCACCATAGCGCCGCCAGCGGCGCGTCCAATTGCGGCGCGGGTGCGGCGCCCGACAGGCTCGCTTTGAATTCCGCCATGGTCACCACCACCTCGCCGGCGTGAACCGCCCGGCGGCCTGCTCGACCACCTCGCCGAGCGAGAACAGCGCCTCCTCGTCGAACGGCCGGCCGATCAGTTGCAGGCCGAGCGGCAAGCCCTGCGCATCCTTGCCGGCGGGAACCGCGATGCCGGGCAGTCCCGCCATGTTCACCGTCACCGTGAAGATGTCATTGAGATACATCTCGACCGGGTCGGCGCCGCCCTTCTCGCCGATGCCGAACGCCGCCGACGGCGTCGCCGGCGTCAGGATCGCATTGACGCCCTTGGCAAAGCAGTCCTCGAAATCCCTCTTGATCAGGGTGCGGACTTTTTGCGCGCGCAGATAATAGGCGTCGTAATAGCCGGCCGAGAGCACATAGGTGCCGATCATGACGCGGCGACGGACCTCGGCGCCAAAACCCTCGGCGCGGGTGGCCTCATACATGTCGCCGATCGAGCCGCCGGGCACGCGCAGGCCGTAGCGCACGCCGTCATAGCGCGCGAGATTCGAGGAGGCTTCCGCCGGTGCGACGATGTAATAGGCCGGCAGCGCGTATTTGGTGTGCGGCAGCGACACCTCGACCAGTTCGGCGCCGGCGGCCTTCAGCCAGCCCGCGCCCTCGCTCCAGAGCTTTTCGATTTCCGCGGGCATGCCGTCGAGGCGGTATTCCCTGGGAATGCCGATCTTCATGCCCTTGACCGACTTTCCGATCGCGGCCTCGTAGTCCGGCACCGGGCGATCGACTGACGTGGTGTCCTTGGGATCGTGGCCGGCCATCGAGCGCAGCAGGATCGCGGTGTCGCGCACCGTGCGCGCGATCGGGCCGGCCTGGTCGAGCGAGGATGCGAAGGCGACGATGCCCCAGCGCGAGCAGCGGCCATAGGTCGGCTTCAGGCCGACGGTCGCGGTGAACGCCGCCGGCTGGCGGATCGAACCGCCGGTGTCGGTCGCGGTCGCGCCCATGCACAACAAGGCCGCCACCGCCGAGGCCGAGCCGCCGGACGAGCCGCCCGGCACCAGCGTGGTGTTGGCGCCGTCGCGCCGCCACGGGTTGACCACGGGACCGAAGCACGAGGTCTCGTTCGACGAGCCCATCGCAAACTCGTCATTGTTGAGCTTGCCGAGCATCACAGCGCCGTCGCGCCAGAGCTGCGCGGTGACGGTGGATTCGTAAGGCGGCACGAAATTGGCGAGGATCTTCGAACACGCGGTGGTGCGCACGTCCTTGGTGGCGAACAGATCCTTGATGCCGAGCGGAATGCCGGCGAGCGGACCGCCCTCGCCTTTTGCGATTTTCGCATCGATCTCGCGCGCCATGGTCCGCGCCTGGTCCGGGGTTTCCAGCACAAAGGCATTGAGCACGCGCGCGGACTCGATCGCCTTGAGATGCGCGTCGGTTAGTTCAAGCGAGGTAATGGATTTGCTCGCGAGGCCATCCCTGGCCTCGGCAAGCGTCAGCGATGTCAAATCGGTCATTTATCAACCGGGCTGCAGAAGAACGGAGACAGCGTCTTGTCGTTGGCCGGATCGTCGCGCCGCGTCTTGGCGTTCGCCTTGTCGGCCGCTTCGAGCGCATCCAGCACGGCGTCGACGGCCTTGTCGGGATCGGCGGCCTTACCCTGCCGCTCCATCGCGTCGAGATAGTTCATATAGGCCGCATAGGCCTTTTCATCGTCGCAGAGCAGACACATCGGATTTCCCGTCTCGAAGACTCTCTTGTTGCGCGCGCATTACCCGCGCTTTGACCTATTCGACAACTTTCGGCACCAGAAAGAAATGATCTTCGGTGGCCGGGGCGTTCCTGACGATGTCGTCGGCGATCTCGCCGTCATTGACCACGTCGGGGCGCTTCTTCATTTCCATCGGGGTCACCGAGGTCATCGGTTCGACGCCCTCGACATTGACTTCTGACAGCTGCTCGACGAACGCCAGCATGGCGTTCAGTTCGCCCTGCAGATGCGAAACCTCGGATTCGGCGACCGCGATGCGCGCAAGATGCGCAATACGGCGAACGGTGGCGGCATCAACGGACATTATATATGGCCTCTAACGGCAAAATTCAGTCCGCCGTATAGCAGAGGGGGCTTTTGCGCCGCAACCGCGCCCCGGGCGTTATCAGCCCGCCATCTGGCTCATCCGCGCCAAAGCAGCACCCGCCAGCGCCCGGGTCAGCTCGGCGGCGGGCATTTCACGCCCCAGCCGCACCGCCTGCCCGGCCCAAAGATTGGTGAAATCGACCCTGCCGAGCTTTTCGGCTGCCGCCTTCAGCGGCGCCAGGCCGGTCGCGGCATGGGGAAAGGCCGGCGCGTCAGGGCTAATCGGGCCGACCTCGCGCATGGCGCGGTTAGGGACCCCGCGCGCCGGACGGCCGGTCATGACGTTGGTGATGACGGTGGAATCATCCAGCGCCTGGGCCAGCGCCAGGCGCGCCTGCGCCGTCACCTTCGACTCCGGACAGCGCAGATAGGCGGTACCGATCTGGACACCGGCCGCGCCCAGCGCGAACGCCGCCGCGATGCCCCGCCCGTCGGCGATGCCGCCCGCGGCGATCACGGGCACTTTCACCGCATCGACCACCTGCGGCACCAGCGCAAAGGTGCCGGGTTGCTCGGCGATATTGTCGGTCAGGAACATGCCGCGATGGCCGCCGGCTTCCGCTCCCTGCGCGATGATGACGTCGGCGCCGTTTTCCTCGAGCCAGATCGCCTCCCTCACGATGGTCGCCGACGACATCACGATGCAGCCGGCCGCCTTGACGCGTTTCAATAGCGCCGGAGCCGGCAGGCCGAAATGGAAACTCACCACTTCAGGCTTCAGCTCCTCGACGAGTTCGCACATCGCGGCATCGAAAGGCGCACGGTTGGCGGCGTTGACCGGCGCCGCGGGGTCGACCCCGAACTCTTTATAGTACGGCGCAAGCCGCTGCCTCCATTGGGCCTCGCGCCTTGGATCGGCATCGACCGGCTCGTGGCAGAAGAAGTTCATGTTGACCGGCACCGAGGCGCGCTGGCGGATGATGTTGACCTGCTCGCGCGCCTTCTCCACCGACAGCATCGCACAGGGCAGCGAGCCGAGCGCGCCGCCCTGCGCTGCCGCGATCACCAAATCGGCATCCATGATGCCGGCCATCGGCGCGAGAACGATGGGAAACTCCGTCTTGAAAAGCTCGATAACTCGGCGGTCTGGCCACATGATCTGTCGATTCCGGTGAATGGGGGATTGGCGCTGGCGTCGTTGCCGGTGGCCTCTCCAAGATTAACACCCCGCGAGCCGAAATAGTTATGCATTCGGGCGCAGCCAGAGGTTCACGCGCTGCAGCGCGATCCCGTCTCTTACTTTGCATGGATCGCACGCCGCGTGGTATGCGAGCGCGATGCCTGCCCTCATCCTTCCGCTGATCGAAGCCGCCGCGCACTGGCCTCCGCGCGGCGCGCTGGTCGGGCTCGACCTCGGCACCAAGACCATCGGGGTCGCTGTCTCCGACCCCGACCGCCGGCTGGCGACCGGGGTCGAGACCATCCAGCGCAAGGCCTTCAAGGCCGACGCCGGGCGCCTGCTCGCCATCGCCGCCGAGCGCAACGCCGTCGGCTTCGTGCTCGGCCTGCCCATCAACATGGACGCCAGCGAGGGACCGCGCGCGCAATCCACCCGCGCCTTCGCCCGCAATTTCTCCAGACTCACCGATCTGCCGATCGCACTGTGGGACGAGCGGCTCTCGACCGCGGCGGTGGAGCGCGAACTGATCGGCATGGACATGAGCCGCGCCCGGCGCGCCGAGGTGATCGACGAGCACGCCGCGATCTTCATCCTGCAGGGCGCGCTCGACCGGCTGGCCAATTTGCGCGAAACGCGCTGACGCCGTCCGGCCCCCTCATCCGTGCCCCGTCAGCAGGAAGGTCTGCAGCACCGCGGCCGAGTTGTTGAGGCCATGCACGAAGATCGTCAGCCAGGTCGAGCGGAAGCGGTAGCGCAGATATCCGAGCAGTAGCCCGATCGAGAACACCTCGCCGAAGAAGAACCAGTCATACTGCAGATGCAGCGCGGTCCACACCATCGACGACAGCAGGATGGCGCCGGGGGCGCCGAGAAACGACTCCGACCAGCCGCGGTAGAGAAAGCCGCGCGCGAACAATTCCTCCGAAATCGGGGCTGCGACGCAGAACGCCAGCACCAGCAGCCACAACGCGCCGTCGCCGCGCGCCGACTGCAGCACATCGCCCATGAAACCGGGCGTCACTTCGCGCCCCAACGCGCGCGACACCGCGTCCCACCCCATCACCAGCACGCCCAGCGCCACCGCGCCGATGACGAAATGGACCCAGGAGGTCCCGCGCAGCGCGAGATAATCGGCAAACGACGTGCGCGACCGGCGTATGGCGATCCACAGCGCGGCGAGCACGGCGGGCAGACCCATGATCACGGAAAGCGATATCGTCAGGCCGCTGCCGACGACATGGATCGCGGCGGCCATATCGATCGGCCCCTCTCGCCGCACGACAAACCAGGCCACGACGGCGATTTGTCCGACGAACATCGCGGCGAAGATGAACAAGCCCCACAGGGCGGTGCCCCAGAATTTCCAGATGCGCGGCGGGCGTTGGGCGGG
>NZ_JADGRI010000362.1 GCF_017881085.1 Bradyrhizobium sp. | reverse complement strand
GCTGTCAAAACGCCGTATAGCCGCCGTCGATCACAAAGCAGTCGGCGGTATGATAGGACGACGCCTTGCTCATCAGATAAACCGCGATGCCGCCGAAATCCTCCGGCTCGCCGAACCGTCGCACCGGAATCCGCGGCATCACATTGGCCACGAATTTCTCATTGGCCATGATGCCGGCGGTCATCTCGCTCTTGATCCAGCCGGGCAGGATGGCGTTTGCGGTGACGCCCTGGCGCGCCAGTTCGACGGCGAGGGCACGGACCAGCGCATTGATCGCGGCCTTGGTCGCGGCGTAGTGCTCGTTGCGCGCGGTACCGAACAGCGAGGCAAGGCTCGAGGTCGCCACCAGCCGGCCGAAGCGGTCGCCTGCCTCGGCGCGCTCGGTCATGTGGCGCGCCGCGGCCTGAAACGCGTGAAAGACGCCGTCGAGATTGGTCGCGAACATCTTGCGCCATTCCTCCTCGGTACGGTCGATGAAGGCGCGCCGTCCGCCGCCGCCGATGCCGGCGTTGGCAAAGCAGCCGTCGACCCGGCCGAAGGCATCCAGCGTCGCCTTCATCGCGGCGTTTACGGAAGCGGAATCGCTGACGTCGCAGATGCGGGTATCGATCTTGCCGGGAGAGCCGGCCATGGTCGCGGCGGCGTTTCTGTTCTTCTCGGCGTTGCGGCCCCAGATCGAGACGTCGCACCCGGCCGCCGCCAGCGCCTGCGCGATGCCGAGGCCGATGCCGCCATTGCCGCCGGTGATGACGGCCACGCGGCCGGTGAGGTCGAAAATACCCATGAGCGTTTCCAGTGTGGTTTGGCGCGCGTTCTGCGCGTTGCGCCCGGTGGCGGGCTGATGGTCCCCGACAACCATGGACAAGGCCGCCCAGAAAATCAAATATGGGCCTGAGGTCGCAACAACCCTTTGTACCGCGGGACGAAATAACGCGGGACCACAACCCCTGAGGAAACAAATGCAGTTCAAGCACGTCACGCTCGAGTTCGACGGTCCGGTGGCCATCCTGAAGCTCGACCACCAGGAGGTGATGAACGCGGTGTCGATCGACATGCTGGGCGGTCTCGCCGAGGCGCTCGACGTCATCGACGACAAGAAGGCCGAAGTCCGCTGTCTGGTCCTCACCGGCGCAGGGCGAGCGTTCTGCACCGGCGCCAATTTGCAGGGCCGCAACAACCAGAAGCCAGGCAAGAGCAATGCCGGGGCCGCGCTGGAAACCGCGTTCCACCCGTTCCTGCGCCGTTTGCGCAACCTGCATTGCCCGATCGTCACCTCGGTCAATGGTCCGGCCGCGGGCGCCGGCATGAGCTTCGCGCTGATGGGCGACATGATCCTGTGCGCGCGCTCAGCGTATTTCCTGCAGGCCTTCCGCCGCATCGGTCTGGTGCCGGACTGCGGATCGACCTGGCTGTTGCCACGGCTGATCGGAAAAGCCCGTTCGGTGGAACTGTCCCTGATGGGCGAGCGGCTTCCGGCCGAGAAGGCGCTGGAATGGGGCCTCGTTAACCGGGTTTACGACGACGCGGCCTTGACGGAGGAGACCATGAAGCTCGCGCATGAGCTGGCAAACGGTCCGACCATCGCGCTGTCCTTGATCCGCAAGCTGTACTGGGACAGTTCGGAAAATTCGTTCGAGGACCAGCTCAATCTCGAATTCGAGTCGCAGCGGATCGCGGGCAGGGCCGAGGATTTCAAGGAAGGCGTCACCGCGTTCCTGGAGAAGCGCCCGGCGAAGTTCAAAGGCAAATGATCGAGGCTCAACTCGGTCGCTGCGTCGCCGCCTGGTGTCCGGGCGCGACCGGCGTCACTGGCGCCGCAAAACTCTCCGGCGGCGCCAGCCAGGAGACCTGGACGTTCGATATCGTGCATCCCGATGGCCCCATCGGCGCGATCCTGCGCCGCGCGCCGCCCGGCTATGGTGCTTCGCCGGGGCGGGCGGCCGGGTTGGATGCCGAAGCCACGTTGATGCAGCTCGCGCATGATGCCGGCCTGCCGTCGCCGCGCGTGCTGCATGTACTGACGCCCGAAGACGATCTCGGCACCGGTTTCATCATGCAGCGTGTCGAAGGCGAAACCATCGCGCGCAAGATCCTGCGCGATGAGCAGTTTGCCAAGGCACGTCCCATGCTGGCACGTCAGGTCGGTGGAATAGCGGCCGGCATTCATGGGCTGGACGTGACGAAGTTACCAAAACTTCGGCAAATGACATCAACCAAAGAGATCGCCGACCTCGATCGCGAATACCGCAGCTTTGGGTGGCCGCGGCCGGTGTTCGAGCTGGCGCTGCGCTGGCTGCGCGATCATGATCCCGGGCCATCCGCGGAGGTGACGCTGGTGCACGGCGATTTCCGCCACGGCAATCTCATCATCGGCCCCGACGGCGTGCGCGCGGTGCTGGACTGGGAACTGGCTCATCTCGGCGACCCCATGGAGGATCTGGGCTGGGTCTGCGTCAATTCCTGGCGCTTCGGCGAGATCGACAAACCCGTCGGCGGCTTTGGCACCCGCGAGGAGCTGTTCGCGGGCTACGAGGCGGCGGGCCGGCGCGCCGATCCCGAGCGGGTCAAATTCTGGGAAGTAATGGGCACGCTGCGCTGGGGCGTGATGTGCTGCGGCATGATGCAGCGGTTCCGCCAGGGCCCCGACCATTCGATGGAACGCGCCATGATCGGGCGGCGCTCGTCGGAGGCCGAGATCGACTTGCTGCGGTTACTCGCGCCACGGGAGAAGTGAGATGCAGGACGAACCGACACCCGTCGAGCTGACAAAAGCGGTCGCGGATTTCCTGCGCCATGACATCACGCCCATGATCTCCGGGCATAACGCCTTCAAGCTGCGGGTCGCGATCAACATGCTCGACCTCGTCACCCGGCAATTGACGCAGCAGCAGGGCAGCGACGCCGCGGAATCCGCGCGGCTCGCGCAACTTCTGGGCATGCAGGGTTCGCTCTTTGACCTGAACCGCGAACTCGCTGACCGAATCGGGAAGGGTGAGCTAGATCTGACGACGCCCGGTCTGTCGGAGCATCTGTGGCAGACCACGATGGACAAGCTCGCGGTCGATCAGCCGAATTATGCGGCGTACAAGCGGGAGTTGGGAAGCAAGGGCGGCTAGGGCAACGTCATTCCGGGATGCGCCGTCAGGCGCAGACTCGGAATCTCGAGATTCTCCGATGTGCGATTGCACATCGTAGTTCGATGCTTCGCATCGCCCCGGAATGACGAAGCGTCACTTCCCAACCCATTTCGGCGGGCGCTTCTCGGAAAACGCCTTCGGCCCCTCGATGTAATCCTGCGACGCCGCCATCGCCTTTACCGCGGGATATTCCCGCTGCTCTGATATCGCCTGCTCCAGCGAGACCGCAAGGCCTCTCTGGATGGTCTGCTTGGAGGCGCGGATCGACATCGGGCTATTCTTGCAGATCGTCTCGGCCCAGCGCTCCGCCGCCGCCAGGGCTTCGCCTTGCGGCACCACCTCGTTGACAAAACCGAGCTCGAGACCTTCCTTGGCCGAGACGTGGCGCGCGGTGAGGATCATGCCCATGGCACGCTTCAGCCCGATCTGCCGCGGCAGCCGGTGTAATCCGCCGGCGAGCGCCGCGAGCCCCACGCGCGGTTCGGGCAGCGCGAAGGTCGCATTCTCCGAGGCAATAATGAGGTCGCAGGCCAGCGCAATTTCAAAACCGCCGCCCATGGCGACGCCGTTGACCGCGGCGATGATCGGCTTGTCGCAGTCGAAGCGCGAGGTCAGGCCGGCAAACCCGCCCTTGTCCCAGCCGCGTTTTCCTCCGGCCGCCTGCCATTTCAGGTCGTTGCCGGCGCAGAACGCCTTGTCGCCGGCACCGGTGACGATCGCGACCCACTGCTCCGGATCGGCGGAGAAGTCGTCGAACACCTTGTCCAGCTCGAAATGCGCATCCGTATGCAGCGCGTTGTACACTTCCGGGCGCGACAGCGTCACGATCGTGACCGGGCCCTTGCGCGTTACCTTGGAGAATTTCAGGTCCATGTTTGCTCCCGTGATTTTTTTCTGCGGCGAGGAATATTGCCGAGGATACTAGCGTGCACGCGGCGCTGGACGCTACCCAATTACGCAAGGGCCCCGCGCGCCACAAGCCCATCGCATTGCTTGACTCGGTCTTCCGTTCTCACCTTAATCGATCCAGGCTGCAGCGCCTCGTAGCGCCTTAACGCAAATCGACAATAACAATATTTCCGGGAGAGACCGCCTTGGATTTCAATCTGCCGGCCGATCTGGTCGCCTATCTCGACGAACTCGACCTTTTCATCGCGCGCGAGATCAAGCCGATCGAGGCGGCCGACGACAACATCCGCTTCTTCGATCATCGCCGCGAATGGGCGCGTACCGATTTCGACAACGGCGGCCTGCCGCGGCATGAATGGGAGGCGCTGCTGCGGCGCGTGAAAAATCTCGCCGACAGCGCCGGCCATCTGCGCTTTGCGATACCAAAACGTTATGGCGGCAAGGACGGCTCCAATCTCTGGATGGCTGTCATCCGCGAGCATTTTGCGTCCAGGGGCCTTGGCCTGCACAACGACCTGCAGAACGAGCATTCCATCGTCGGCAATCTGCCGCTGGTCACCATGCTCGACCGCTACGGCCGCGACGACCAGAAGGCGATGATCGAGGGCTCGATCACGGGCAAATACCGCATCACCTTCGGCCTCACCGAGCCCGAGCACGGCTCGGACGCGACTCACATGGAAACCCGCGCCGTCGAGGCCACGCGAGAGGGCGTCAAGGGGTGGGTGATCAACGGCGAGAAGATGTGGACCACTGGCATGCATGTCGCCACCCATTGCGCGCTGTTTGCCCGCACCTCGGGCAACGACGGCGACGCCCGCGGCATCACCTGCTTCCTGGTGCCGGCAAAAGCCAAGGGCGTGAAGGTCGAGGAATATATGTGGACCTTCAACATGCCGACCGATCACCCGCGCGTCAGCTTTACCGACGTATTCGTGCTGGAGGATGCGTTGTTCGGCGAGATCGGCCGCGGGCTGTCGCTGGCGCAATGTTTTGTGCATGAGAACCGCATCCGGCA
>NZ_JADGRI010000117.1 GCF_017881085.1 Bradyrhizobium sp. | reverse complement strand
AAACGGGAAGAGGAAATATTTTTGCGGAGGGGGCTGGACAGGGGTGTAGGTGATTTGCCCGTCGGGTTAGATCAGCCAGCTATCCCACAGCGCTGGGAAGAAGAATTTCTGGTGATTGTTCGCGGCTCCCTTCTGCTACGGAGTCAGCTCTCAGATCGCCAGCCAGATGCGCTAGTCAGCGACGACGATCAAGAAAACGACGCGCGCCAAATATCGGGACGCAAGTTTAGCGCTTCATTCAGAGGAGGAGCTATTTGAAAGATACGCGGATTCTGCGCGAATAGATGCACGCGATACAAACGCCATGACTCGGCTGATGCTGCAGCCCTTTGGCATTCATTTTCAGAAATGAAGAACGGTGTTCTAGCTGCTCCATTCGTCGTTTTGACTTCTATTAGAAGCTCTCGACCGTCCGGCTGGAAGGAAAGGATATCGTATCCTGCGCCATCACCCTCTTCCGACGATACCCATCTTATTTTTTTCGAAAGGTCAGGCCGCTGGAATTTTTCGAGTTTCTTTCTTTCTATCTCCAAGACAAATTCTTCACCTGCTCGTCCCAACGATCGGTTGCGGAGGTCCCGTTCCACGGCATCGAACTTCCGAACCAAACGCTCAAGCTGCCACGGCCTGTCGGACTGAAAACCCAATTTCGGAACGTCCACGAAGGTGCCGGCATCCTCGGCAACTGCGAGTACTTTCGGTGGTAGCTGATGATAGACTAGCTCTTCGTTCGACGAGAGATATCGGTCAATCGCACCAAAAATCGACGCCTGATAATTTCGTTTGGGTTTGTAGCCGGCGATCCAAGGCAATCCCATTTCCTCTAGAACGGCGGATATGTTTTGGTGTTTGAACTCAACAGATCGGTGCGTTCGCCCGATCTGTTTCATCAGCACAGCGCTATGGTGAGATTTAATATATGGCTGCCGGGAAAGTTCAGCGTTCAACATCGAAAAATAGTCGACGACAATGGCGTCGAGCTCATCATCGTTCCACGGTTTTCCGATCTTCTCTTCGTCAGCCATACCCTCACACTGCGTTGAGGCCGAAGTTGTTTAGGGCTAAGTCCACTCTGCGTTAGAGGTCGGAACTGACTTATTGACTAAGCTGTTTTGTCCGAATTTGCCCGATCCTCTGATATCACTATACCCGATCTTCGAAGCTGCGTAGCTTTGGTGCGCGGCCTCGATCAATCGTCATGCCCGGGCTTGACGACCTTCGCGCTGATCGCGGAGCATTGAACCAAAGCACGGCGGACTGGTCTAACTACGAGGGCGCTTGGCGCGCCTGCCCCCCGCCCGATATCTATGGCGCTCGAACACCGGAACAGGAACTGCGATGCCTTCTTTCCCCCCGCGCGCCCTTTCGCGAAACTGCCTCGCCCCCGCCGTCCTCCTCCTCGCCCTCGCCTCCCCCTGCCTCGCCGCCGAGGAGGCTGACGCCCCCAGGGGCGCGGCGGTCACGGTGCTGACGGCGGCGAAATCCTGTTTCGGGGATATCGTCGAGGTCTCCGGCCTCATCATCGCGCGCGAGGAGACCATGGTGCGCCCCGAGCGGCCGGGGCTGAAGGTTGCGGAAATCCTGGCCGAGGCCGGCGATACCGTCACCGCCGGCCAGACGCTGGCGCGGCTGTTGCTGCCCGAAGGCGGCATCGCCCAGGTGCAGTCGCCGGTGGCCGGGCTGGTCGAGGCGTCTTCGGCCGTGATCGGCGCGGTCGCCTCGGGCAAGGGCGAGGCGCTGTTCTCGATCATCGCGCGCAGCGAATTCGACCTGGTCGGCCTGGTGCCGGTGGAGGACATCGGCAAGCTCCAGGTCGGCCAGACCGCGCGGATCAAGATCCCCGGCGCCGGCGAGGTCGACGGCAAGGTGCGCCGGATCGCGCCGACGATCGAACCCAACAGCCAGCTCGGCCAGGCTTTTGTCGGCATCACCACCAACCGGCGCCTGCTGGTGAATTCCTCCGGGCGCGCGATGATCAAGACCGGGCAGAGCTGCAGCAACGTCTCGGTGCCGCTGACCGCGGTGCTCTACGGCTCGGCCGGCACCGTGGTGCAGGTGGTGCGGCGCCAGCGCGTCGAAACCCGGCAGGTCGAGGTCGGGCTGATGGCGGGCGGCCAGGTCGAAATCCGCGGCGGGCTGAACGAAGGCGACGTCGTGGTGGCCCGCGCCGGCGCGCTGCTGCGCGAGGGCGACCCGGTGCGCGCGGTGACGGCGAGCGGGGAGCGGAAGTAGGCGCTTGGCACCCAACTCCCGTCGTCCCTGCGAAAGCAGGGACCCATAACCACCGGGGTTCGTTGTTGCGCGAAAGCCTGCGAACAGCGTTTTTCACAACGGGCGACACGGCGACGCGATGAGCGCAATCGCGCTCACGCGGGGGTCCCTGCTTTCGCAGGGACGACGGGGGCTGATAGAGACTTCGGGCATGTACTACGTCTACATTCTCGCGAGCCGGCGTCACGGGACCCTGTATATCGGGGTGACCAATTCGCTGCAGAAGCGTCTGGCGGAGCACCGTGACGGCGAGGGCTCCTCGTTCGTCAAGACCTACGGCGTTTATCGCCTTGTCCATGTCGAATCCTTCGATCGCCCGGATGAAGCCATCAGCCGCGAGAAGCAATTGAAGCGATGGAAGCGTGACTGGAAGATCGAGCTGATCGAACGCGAGAACCCGGAATGGCGCGATCTCAGCGATTTGCTGGTTTAGCTATCTGGTCGTCCCTGCGAAAGCAGGGACCCATAACCACAGGGGTTAGTTGTTAGAAGAGGCTACTGGCGACGTGCCTCAACGAAGGGCCGCGGCGTATGGGTCCCTGCTTTCGCAGGGACGACGAGGCAGTTGGCTAGCTGCCGGCCTTGTCGGTCGCGGCGAAGCTGACGTCTTCGAGCAGGGAGGAGGACACGGTCGGGATCTGCTCGCCGTCGGTGGCCTTCGAAATAGCGATGCGGGTCTTGTTGAAGATGGCTTCGGCGGCGACGGCGGGCTTGTCGGTTTCGCGGGAGCCCAAATTGTTGAGCAGCTCGGTCACCAGCACGCTGTACTGGCCCTTGCCGTCGTCGGCGACCTTGCCCGGCGTTGCCGAGGCCAGGATCAAGGCGTTGTCGGGGGCGGCGATCGGCGCCAGCCCATGGGAATAGGCGCGGAAGCGGCGCTCAAAGGGGTTGCGGCGCGAGGCGTCGATGACGACGAGCTTGGCGCAGGCGCCCTGCTCCTTCATCACTTCCAGCACGGATTCGATCGAGACGCCGTTGCGGCGGACGTCGCCCTCTTTCCAGATCGTGGCGTCGACCGGGATCATATAACTTTCACGACCCACTTGGATGCCGTAGCCGCCGTAGAACAGCATCACCACACTGTCGGGACGGACTTTTGCCTTGAGCCGAGCCACCGCGCGGGTCATGTCGTCCTTGCTGGCGTCTTCGATGACGTCGACGTCGAAGCCGTCGCGGCGCAGCTCGGCGGTCAGCGCGCGGGCGTCGTTGATCGGCTGCAACAGTGCCGCCGGCGCGTCGGGATAATGGCCGTTGCCGATCACCAGCGCGATCCGCGAGGCCTTCTTCGAGGCATCGACGCTGCTCTCGGCCGCGCTCTGGGCAGCATCGAGCGCGCGCATGTTCAGCGCGGCATGGGCGCCGATCGCCAGCGACACCATGCCGATGATGACAGCGGCCAAGGTGGCCGGACGGCTGGAGATGCGAAGGAGCGTTACTTTCATCTCGGGTCGTTCCTCGTCACAAACGAAGCGCGATGAGTTCGTCGCGCCTTACGCCATTCTGGTTTTCGGGGGTGCCGGACGGTATGCCGTCCAATTGCGCTCAATTTGCGGCACCGCAACAAACAAAGCATTAACCCGAAGCCAGAAACCCGGCAACCGTATTGGCGTATGGGCAGCCCCGCGTTCGGCCGACAAAGTGAACGGGAACCGGGGGCGATTTCCGCTTATCAGACAGGTACTTAGTTCCGCTATTGGGCCGGGCAAACCCCGGCAAAATTGCAACATTCGCGGCCGAAACCTCTGTGACCTCGGTCACATTTGTATTTCGCGGATTTTAGGATAGTTTTTTCAAAGGCTTGGGGGTGCTCGGGAGGATGGCCGCCGCTTTTCAGCGGTCCGGCGCTGCCTGCCGGGTCTTCTTTTGACGCGTTATCTTCACGCGAACCGGTGCCCACTTCGCTCGAAAACGCTATAGGTCGCGGGAAGAATTTTCATGCATTTTGGTTATTTCGCCGGTGCCGCCTGTCGCGCCCTGACGGCCCGGAAAGACGGCCCGTCGCTGTACGACGTCTGCGATCCCCTGCTTTCCAAGGCCTCCGGCGGCGACCCGCATCTGGCAAAATTCTATCGCACCGCGCTCGGCAATCCGGCGCTGCGCCCGCTGCTGCGCCGGACCGGGCTTGTCGAATTGCGCGACGAGAAGCGGCTGCGCGCGCTGTGCGACGCGCTCACCTGCGCACGCGACCAGGCGGCGCCGGACTGGGCCGCGGTCGGGGCGCCGGTAGCGACGCTTTTGGATACCATCGAGCTCAGCCATCCCAGGCCCGGGCCCGCGCCGGCGCCGGCGCCCGGCCGCGCGCCCGGCGTGGCCGAGATCGAGAAGGTCATCCGCGCCTGCGGGGCGCATCTGCTCCGCTCGTTCGGCAAGAACGGCTTCATCCCGACCTACGCCGCCTTCAATTTGCTCGGCGATCCCGACCTGCGCGGCCGCGAATTCCTGATGGCGCTGACCGGGCTGAACTCGCGCGGCTACAAGAATTCGACGCTGCTGTTCAACCTGGCGCGGGTCTTCATCGCCCGCTCGCCGGTGCGTGACCTGATCAACCCGCCCTGGAAAGGCATCGCCGAGCCGATGTGGGAGCCGGTGCAGATCCGCCACCGCTCGGCCTATTACGACGCCTTCTTCACCGAGGCATTGCTGAGCTTTGTCGAGACCGGCCTCGCCTCCCCGGGCGAGACCACGGCGGCGCGCGGCGCGATGACGGAGATGGTCGAGTTTTGCCTGACCACCAGCCGCGAGGAGGTACGCGCGCAGGACGGCTCGACCTTCAACGTCGTCACCGCGCTGGCGCCGCTGCCGCATCCGCGCTTCTCCCGCTTCTTCGCCCAGATCAAGCAGGACCTCGGTTTCGGCGTCTATGTGCCGGACTGCGACACCACCGCCTGCTCGGTTTCGGCGGCGACCCAGGCCGGCTCCGATGATCCGATGCTCGACCAGCCGCTGCTGGATTTCTACGCCGGCTACCAGGTCCGCGGCGGCGCCAACGAGCAGCTTGTGACCGTGCCGATCAACGACAACATCGACTATGAAGGCGGCGTCGCCACCTGGATCGACAGTCTTGCCGGCGAACGTCCGTTCGGCAACGACCTCGATCCGACGCTCAATCTCGACATCCTCGAAGTCTCCTTCCGCAACTTAGGCCGCTGGAAGGTGCTGGAGACGCCGTCGCGGCTCGACACCGTGCACCGCATCATTTCGTTCCAGAAGCGGCTCGCCGCCAGCGGCGCCTTCGCCGATCCACGCTCGCACATCTATTATCTGCCGGAGCTTTACTGCGCCTATTTCGGCCGCTGCTATGCCGCGTTCCTCGCGCTGCCGCAGGCCGCGAAAGCCGCGATTGACCCCGACGGCGCGTTCGACTTCATCCGCTCCCGGGTACTGGCCTATGTGCAGACCGAACTGATGGCCTGCGAGATGAACGCCTTCGACGCCGCGCTGGCGCTGATCGCGCTCGGCCATCTCGGCGCCGATGTCGCGACCTTCACGCCGGCCCTGCACTGCATCATCACGAGCTTCGGCGAAGGCGGCCGACACGGGCCGTTTGGGGCTTATGAGTGGAACAAGATGAAGACCCCGACCCGCATCCTGGTCGGCGGCCCCGAAGTCACCTCCGCCTTCGTGCTGATGGGACTGGCGCTGGCGCGGCGGGCGATGATGGGGACGAGGCCGAGATAACAACGAGCATCGTCCCGGCCTTTAGCCGGGATGACGATTTGAGGCGGACGCAAGCCGCGTCAATCAATAAGAATAGCGCAAAGTTGAAAGCAATCGGCCCCTCGCCCGCTGGTGCTTTGGCCCCATCCGCACCACAATCGCCCGCGATAGCGGACCTACCCCATTGAAGGCGGCCTGATGGCATGCGCATGAAATTCCTGCCGGCAATTGCATTATTGTTCATGCCGGCTTTCCTGCCGGTCTTCTTGCCGGCGCCGGCGCAAGCCGCCGACGTCACCGGCGTGCCGAAGATCCGCGAGGGCGATTCCATCCAGATCGGCTCGACCCGGATTCGCCTCGGCGGCATCGACGCGCCGTCGGTGGATCAGCTCTGCCTCAACAATTCAGGCGAGCGCTGGACCTGCGGCGTCGCCGCGCGCGACGAGCTGATCAAGTATGTCGGCGACAAGAGCTGGACCTGCCACCCGCGCCAGGCGGCCGACCGCCGCGGCCGGATCGTGGCGCGCTGCGATGTCGATGGCGAGGACATCCAGAAATGGCTGGTGAAGAGCGGATGGGCGCTGTCCTATGCGCGGGTTTCCCACGACTACGATGCCGACGAGAAGGCCGCGCGCGAGGCCAAGGCCGGGATGTGGCAGGGCGCCTTCATCGCGCCGTGGGACTGGCGCGTCCGCAACAAGAAGACCACCATTCTCGGCGCCGCCAAGGCGCCGCCGAACGCGCATGCGATCCTGCTGGCGTCGGCCTCCGGATCGGTCGCGCCCTCGCCCGACTGCACCATCAAGGGCAACGTCAACTCTTCCGGCGAATGCATCTACCACACGCCCAAAAGCCGCTGGTACGCGCAGATCAAGATGACGATCAGCAAGGGCACGCGCTGGTTCTGCTCCGTCGAAGACGCCGAAGCCGCCGGCTGCCGCGAGACGCGGCGATAGAATGATTCCGCATGCGTGCTACTCTCCGCGACCTCATCGCGGAGCGCGGGACGTGGCTGACCTCTACGACGATCTGGAATCGCAGCCGCTGCCGGATCGCTCGCGGCTGGAGCGGTTTCTGCTCTTCGCGCTCGCGATCGTGCTTGCCTACACCTTCCTCGCCTATGTCGCGCTGCCGGCGCTGTGGAGCCATTACGAGCACCAGAAGGGGCTCGCCAATTTGCCGATGGTGACGCGGACCGCGCAGGGCATTCCCGGCGATCCCATCAATGTCGGCCTGGTCGGCGACAACAAGGACGTGCTCTGCGCCATGCAGGCCGCCGGCTGGTTTCCCGCCGATCCGGTGACGCTGCGCTCCTCGATCGAAATCGCCGGCAGCGTGCTCCTGGACCGGCCCTATCGCGACGCGCCGGTGAGCCCGTTGTTCTATCTCGACCGCCGCGAGGATTTTGCGTTCGAAAAGCCCGACGGCCGCAGCGCCGATCACCGCCACCATGTGCGGTTCTGGCAGGTGCTGGACCGGGGCCAGGAACAGCGGCCGGTCTGGCTCGGCGCCGTGACCTATGACCGAAGCGTCGGCGTCAGCCATTATACCGGGGCCATCACCCACCATATCGGGCCGGATGTCGACGCCGAGCGCAAGCTGCTCACCACCGACCTCGAATCCGCCGGGATGGTGGACGCCAAATACCAGGTGACGGGCATCGGCCCCACCATGACCGGGCGCAATGGCGGCGGCGATCCCTATTACACCGACGGCGAGGTGTGGATCTTGCGCCTGGTCGTGGCGTGCCAAAAGCGGACAGGCCCCGCCGACGTCATTCCGAGCCCGCCGGCCACCGAGCTCAAGGACCAGATCTGGCACGGCATCACCGATGCGCTGGGGAAATAGAGCTGGGCCACCGGCTTCAACTTATTATCATCATGTTCTAGCTTGTTTTCCCGGCCATTCCCCGGCATCCCTCCCGTCAGGCACACCCAAGAAGGAACAAGAAAATGGTCGTTCGCGCGGGCCGGGAATTCCTGGCGATCCCCGGGCCCACCACCATGCCCGACGCAGTGCTGCAGGCGATGCATCGTCCGGCGCTCGACATCTATTCCGATGAGATGGTCAACCTGACCGACAGCCTGTTGCGCGATCTGTCGAAACTGTTCGCCACCAGGGGCCAGTCTTACATCTACATCGCCAACGGCCACGGCGCCTGGGAAGCCGCGCTCAGTAACGTGCTGTCGCGCGGCGACAAGGTGCTGGTGCTGGAGAGCGGCCGGTTCGCGATCGGCTGGGGCAATGCGGCCGCTGCGATGGGCGCCGATGTCGAGGTGCTGAAAGGCGACTGGCGCCGCGCGATCCGCCCGGCCGAGGTCGAAGCCCGGCTGCGGCAGGACAAGGACCACACCATCAAGGCGATCCTCGCGGTGCAGGTCGATACCGCGTCGGGCGCCTATAACGACATCGAAGCGATCGGCAAGGCGATCAAGGCGTCAGGACACCCGGCGCTGTTCATGGTCGATGCGGTGGCCTCGCTCGGCTGCATGCCGTTCGAGATGGATGCGTGGGGCATCGATGTCGCGATGTCCGGATCGCAGAAGGGGCTGATGACGCCGCCGGGGCTTGGCTTCGTCGCCGCCAACGACCGCGCCCGCGAGGTGCACAAGACCGCCGGGCTGCGGACCCCCTATTGGGACTGGACCGAACGCGAGGGCGCCGAGCACTACCGCAAATATGCCGGAACCGCGCCGGTGCATTTGTTGTTCGCGCTGCGCCAGGCGATCGACATGCTGTTCGAGGAAAAGCTCGAAAACGTCTTCCTGCGTCATCGCCTGCTGGGCGAAGCGGTGCGCCGCGCCGTCGCGGTCTGGGCCGAGGGCCAGGTGCTCGGCTTCAACATCGCCGAAGCAAGCGAGCGCTCCAACACGGTCACGACCGTGGTCATGAACGGCCACGATCCGGTGAAGCTGCATCAATACTGCAAGGAGAAATGCGGCGTGGTGCTCGGCGTCGGGATCGGCGAGCTGCAGGGCCAGGCCTTCCGGATCGCCCATATGGGCCACGTCAACGCGCCGATGATTCTCGGCACCCTCGGCGTCATCGAAGTCGGCCTCAACGCGCTTGATATACCCCACGGCAAGAGCGGCACCGAAGCCGCGATCGACTGGCTCGGCGAAAGCGTGAGCGCGTGAGTTCAGTTTCACCTCTCCCCTTTTGGGAGAGGTCGGATTGCGAAGCAATTCGGGTGAGGGGCGGCGGCCCTCAGACTTTCGGATGCCAAGCCTTTCCGTCGCCCCTTTCTTCATGCTTATATTGATCCAGCGATAAATAAGCCGACAACGGCGCTGAGCGTATTCCGCGACAAGCGGGAACCGGGTTTGGGGAGGGGTTGATTGGCGTCCGTTGAATTGCGCGGCCTGACCAAGCGGTTTGGATCGCTCGCGGTGGTCGATAATGTCTCGTTGCGGATCGATCACGGCCAGCTGGTCTGCCTGCTCGGACCCTCCGGCTGCGGCAAGACCACGACGCTGCGGCTGATCGCGGGATTTCTGGAGCCCTCGGACGGCGAGATCCATGTCGGCGATCGCGTGGTGTCCTCTCCGCTGCGCACCTTGCCGCCCGAGCAGCGCAAGATGTCGATGATCTTCCAGAGCTACGCGCTGTGGCCGCACATGACGGTCGCGGAGAACATCGTCTACGGCCTGCGCATCCGCAAGCTCGACCGCGACACCATCGCGAAAAAGCTCGCGGCGATCCTGGCGACGACCAAGCTCGAAGTGCTTGCGCAGCGCTATCCCGGCGAATTGTCGGGCGGGCAGCAGCAGCGGGTGGCGCTGGCGCGCGCGCTGATCGTCGAGCCGGAGACGCTGCTGCTCGACGAACCCCTGTCCAACCTCGACGCCAATCTGCGCGAGGAGATGCGGTTCGAGATCCGCCGCCTGCACGACGAATATCGCTACACCACGGTTTACGTCACCCACGACCAGTCCGAAGCCATGACCACCGCCGACCTGATCGCGGTCATGAATGGCGGCAGGATCGATCAGCTCGGCACGCCGGAAGATATCTACGACCGGCCGCAATCGGAATTCGTCGCGCGCTTCATCGGCGCCAGCAATGTGATCAGCGGCACCGCCCGCGACGCCAGTCACGTCGCCTTCGCAGGCTCGACCCTGCAGGTCGTGGGCGCGAAACTCGACCCCGGCCAGAAGGCCGTCGTCGCCATCCGCCAGCATGACATCCAGCTTTCGACGCAGGCGCCGCCAACGCCCGATAATGCGGTCAAGGCAACGGTCACGCGCCAGGTGTTTCTCGGCGCCAGCCGCGACTACATGGTCGAAACGCGGGATGGTACGACCTTGCGGGTGGTTACCTCGACGGAAAGCGCGGTGCCGCGGGGCACCGAGGTCTGGCTTTACCTGCCGCCCGAGCGCTGCCGCGCGCTGAGCCGATGACAAGCAGACGGGAGAACGCGATGAGAGGCAAAAAACTTTCCCGACGCGACGTTCTGCAGGCCTCGCTGAAGGGCGCAACTGCGCTTGCAATAGGCACCGTGTGCGCCGCGCCCGCGCGCGCCGAGGCGCCGCCGGCGGTAGCGATCACGCCGCAACTGGTCGAAGCGGCGAAGAAGGAGGGCACGGTGGTGCTGTATTCCTCGATGGACCTGCCGGTCGGCGAGAAGCTCGGCAAGGCGTTCGAGGCGCACTATCCCGGGATCGCCGTGCAGATCGAACGCTCTGGCTCGGAGCGGCTGTTTCAGCGGGTGGCGCAGGAATTTGCCAGCAACATCCACGCCGCGGACGTGATCAACAGTTCCGACGCCTCGCATTTCATCCCCTGGAAGAAGAACGGCTGGCTCGCGCCCTTCGTCTCGGAAGATGTGGCCAAATATTTCCCGACGGACTACCGCGATCCCGACGGGATGTTCGCCACCACGCGGATCTGGCTGTCGTCGATCGCCTACAACACCAATCTGGTGAAGCCTGAAGACGCCCCGAAAAGTTTTGCCGATCTTCTCGACCCGAAATGGGCCGGCAAGATGGTCAAGGGGCACCCCGCCTATAGCGGCACCATCATGACCGCGACCTTCCAGATGATCCGCGAGCTCGGCTGGGAATACTTCGAAAAACTGTCGAAGCAGCGCGTGATGCAGGTGCAGTCGTCGACCGATCCGCCCAAGAAACTCTCGCTCGGCGAACGCGCTGTCATGGCCGACGGTAACGAGTATGGCATCGTGCTCTTGAAGGAGGCCGGCCAGCCGGTCGAGCCGGTCTACCCGGCCGAGGGCACGCCGACCATTTCGGGGCCGACCGGCATCTTCGCCTCCGCGCCTCATCCCAATGCCGCGCGGCTGTTCCAGGCCTGGCTGCATACCCGCGAAACCCAGCAGTTCTTCATCGACTTCACCGCGCAATATTCGGTGCATGCGCAGGTGCAGTCGAAGCCGGGACGCCGGAAGATTTCCGACATCAAACTGATGAAGGAAGATGCCGCCGGGGTGGAGCAAATGACGGAAGAGATCAAGACGCGCTATGCGAAGCTGTTCAAGGTCTAGCGGTGCTTGGCCTGAGCCCACCACGTCATTCCGGGATGGTTCGAAGGACCAGACCCGGAATCTCAAGATTCCGGGTTCGCGTCTTCGACGCGCCCCGGAATGACGATTGCCTTCACTTCTCCCCGCAAGCGCGGGGCGAGGGAGTTCGCCCAGTGTGCGCCGGGATAAAGACCCCATGACCCTCACCACCCCCATCGACGGCACGCGCGGCAAATTCGACTGGACCAAGCCGGTGCTGGGGCTGTTCGCGGGCTTCCTGATCGTGCTGATCGCGCTGCCGCTGTCGTGGCTTGCGGTCTACGCCTTCACCGACAAGGCCGGTCATCCGACGCTGCAGAATTTCGTCACGCTGTTCACCAATCCGGATTTCCTCGACCCGCTCCTGACCACCGCGATCATCGCCACCACCTCGGCGGTGATCTGCTGCGCGGTGGCGGCGCCGATGGGGTGGCTGGTGTCGCGCACCGACATGCCGGGGCGGCAGTTCATCCGCGCGCTCGTCACCGCCTCCTTCGTCACGCCGCCGTTTCTCGGCGCGGTTGCCTGGGAGCTGCTGGCGGCGCCCAACAGCGGATTGCTGAACCAGCTGTTTCGTTATCTCAGCGGCGCGGAGTCCGACGAGCATCTGTTCAATATCTATTCGCTGCCCGGAATCATTTTCGTCATTTCCTGCTACACCTTTCCATTCGTCTTCGTCCTCGTTGCCAATGCGCTCGACAACATGCCCGGCGAACTCGAGGACGCCTCCGCCATCCTCGGCGGCAAGGCCTGGACCACGGCGCGGCGCGTCACCATTCCCTTGGCGCTCCCGGCCCTCGTCGCCGGCTCGCTGATCGCCTTTCTGCAGGCCATGACCCTGTTCGGCTCGCCGGCGATCCTGGCGCTGCCGGCCGGCTTCCACACCATGACCACGAAAATCTGGAGCCTGTTCCAGTATCCGCCGAAACTCGAACTGGCCGCCGCCGCCGCGGTGCCGCTGCTGCTGCTGACAATCCTGCTGCTGCAGGCCCAGAAGTTCATCCTCGGCCGCCGCGGCTATTCGGTCGTCGGCGGCAAATACGGCGCACCGCGCCGGGTCGAACTGAAGAAATGGCGCCGGGCGGCGCTCGCCTTCTGCCTCGTAGTGCTGCTCAACCCGGTGTTCCTGCCCTATTTCGCGCTGCTCAACGCGGCGTTCTCGCCGAATGCGACCACGCTGGTGACGCCGTCGACATTGACGATGAAGAACATCGTGTTCGTGTTCACCGAACTGTCCGCGACCCAGCTTGCGCTGAAGAACACCGTCATCCTGGGCACCGCTACCGCGACCATCGGCACGATCATGGCGCTGGTGATCGCCTATGTCACCACGCGCCGGGCGATCGCGGGCCATCGCATGCTCGGCTTTCTCGCCACCGCCCCGGTCGCGGTTCCCGGCATCGTGCTCGGCGTCGGACTGTTCCTCAGCTACACACGGCCGCCCTTCGTGCTCTACGGCACGCTGTGGATCCTGCTGATCGCGTTCCTCACCATCAACCTGCCGTCGGCCTTTCAGCAATTGCAGGCGGCGTTCGCGACCATCCATCCCGAACTCGAGGACGCCAGCCGCATCCTCGGCGCCACCAGGCTGCAATCGCTGCGCCAGATCACCGCGCCGCTGTTGCGCACCGGCGTGATCGCGACCTGGTGCTTTATCTTCATCGGCGTGATGCGGGAGCTTTCGGCGGCGATCGTGCTGTTCACGTCGCAGACCAAGGTGCTGTCGGTGCTGATCTACGACCTCAACGAAAGCGGTGATCTCGCCGCGATATCGGTGCTGGGCATCGCGATGCTGGTGATCACCTTCGCAGTGGTGCTCGCCGTCAACCGCATCCCGGTGTTCGGCGCCAACGCCGGCGCGCGGCTGCGGAATTAGGCACGATAGGCTTGCGTCAAAACGGCGCGCGCGGGTTCGGATAACCTCTCCCCGCTTGCGGGGAGAGGGGGAAACGATCGTCACCGTTCGACCTTATACGCTTCCACCTGCGCCTTGAGCCGGTCCAGCGAGGCCGTCGGCGCCGCGCGGTCGACGACGTATTTTCCCGCCGCCAGCCAGGCAAGCACTTTCAGATCGACGTCCGGCGAGTGATGGATCACGTCGGCATAATTGTTCAGATCGTGCGTGACGTCCCTGACCGCACGAAAATCATGCAGCCTGGCGTTCGGCAGCTGCGCCAATCGTTTCGCGGCGTAGGCCGTAAAGTCATAGACGATCTTCAGCGTCGAGGGCGAGGCGTCGCGCATCGCCACCCATTGCAGGATCGAATAGGGCGGGAAGTAGATGTCGAAGGTGACGTCGGGATGTCCGGCGATCAGGCTGACCGCATCGCGTTCGAAGTTGCGGGCCATCGCGTCGTAATCATATCCCTCCGCGAGATATCGGCTGCGCCCGGGGTCGGTGATGTCTGCGAACGCGGCGCGCGCCCTGGCCGCGTTGTAGGCTTCGGCAATGTCGACGTCGGGCCGAAGCGTGTTGATGTCATCGACGCGGGCAAGCGGAAAGCTGAACACCAGCCCGGTGGTCAGCCGCGCCACCATTGGCGCGATCGGCGGAATGGACCGCGCCAGGATCCATGCGGATTCACGCAGCATGGCGCCGCTGAAGAGATAGCCCGCAATGCCCCTGGCGTTTCTGCGGTAGAGATCGGCGGGAAGATAGATGTCATGGTCGATATCCGGCGCGTCGCGGAAGATCCAGTCGTCCACCTGCCAGATCACCCGTTTGGCGCCGCGCGCCAGCGCCGCGGCAAGCACAAAACTCTGTTCATGGGAGTTCGATCCGGTCATCGCCAGTTTCAGCGACTTCACGCCGAGCAGCCGGTCGATATCGCTCTGCCGGAAGTGAATGGCGAGCGAGGTGCCCATGAAGACCGTATCGAACGCCTGGCTCCGGATCAGGCCGGCGTTCTGCATGCGGCTGTCCGGCGAATACATCGCGGGCAGCGCGCGCGCCGGCCCGAACAGCTGCAGCGGATCGAC
>NZ_JADGRI010000361.1 GCF_017881085.1 Bradyrhizobium sp. | reverse complement strand
GGTACCATATGGTACCAAGTCAAGAGGGATTCGATGGCGGCGAAATCGACGGGAGGGACGCGCCGCGAAGAGGCCGATGAAACCCCGGCGCGCCAGCGCATCCTCGACGCGGCCTTCTCGGCGTTCATGGAGCGCGGCTTTGCCGAGACCTCGACGCTGGAGATCGCGACCCGGGCGCGGGTTTCGAAGCGGGAGCTTTATGCGCTGGTCGGCAGCAAGCAGGAAATGCTGGCAGCCTGCATCGGCGAGCGCGCCAGGCGGCTGCAGATGCCCGCCGGCCTGCCCGAACCGCATGATCGGGAAAGCTTGGCGCGCGCGCTCGAAGCCTTGGGAACCCAGCTGTTGCATGAGATCTCGGATCCGACCGTCATCGCCGTCTTTCGGCTGGCGATTGCCGAGGCGGCGCGCGCGCCCGAGGTTGCACAGGCCCTGAACTCCCTGGGTGTCGAGCCCAGCCGGGCCGCCTTGCGAGAGAAAATGAGCCGGGCCCGCGCGGCCGGGCTGCTCAGCGGCGATCCGGCGGAGATGGCCGAGCATTTTTCCGGGCTGCTGTGGGGCAACCTGATGACGGCCCTGCTGCTGCGAACCGCCGAGCGACCGACCCCGCGCGAGTTCGCGCAACGCGCCAAGACAGCCGCCGCGGGCTTGCTGCAACTCTACGGGCCAGCCGGCCGCGTCCCTTGATTCTTGCCAGCCAAGAATCTTGCCAGTCAAGACAACTTCATTATATCAGGCTTTCCCCAGCGAATTGAGCGAGACCGATCATGACGACGGACACCGTTGCCGAGCACAAGCCATTTCAGGCCGAGGTTGCCGAGCTCCTGCACCTGATGGTGCACTCGGTCTATTCGGAGACCGATATTTTCCTGCGCGAGCTGATTTCGAACGCTTCGGATGCGCTGGACAAGCTGCGCTACGAGGCGATCGCGGCGCCCGAACTGACCGCCGATGGCGAGCCGCCGAAGGTCCGCATCGTACCCGACAAGAAGGCCGGGACGTTGTCAGTGATCGACAACGGCATCGGCATGGACCGCCAGGAGCTGATCGACAATCTCGGCACCATCGCGCGGTCCGGCACCAAGTCCTTCCTTGCCCGTCTGACCGAGGCCAAGGACGGCGCCGGCCTGATCGGCCAGTTCGGCGTCGGCTTCTACGCCGCCTTCATGGTCGCCGACCGCATCACCGTCACCAGCCGCCGCGCCGGCACCAGCGAGGTCTGGACCTGGTCCTCGTCGGGGGGCAACGGGTTCGATATTGCGCCTGCGGCTGACGAAGTTTCAAAACGCGTCGCGCGCGGCACCGAAATCGTCCTGCATCTGAAAGACGACGCGAAGAAATACCTGGAGCCCTATGAGATCGAACGGATCGTCGGCGCCTATTCCGACAACATCCAGTTTCCGATCGAGCTGAAGCCGGAAGAGGGCGAGCCGCGCCAGATCAATTCGGCCAGCGCGCTATGGCAGCGGCCGAAATCGGAGCTCAAGCCGGAAGACTACACGCAGGCCTACCGCTCCATCGCCGGCGCCTTCGACGAGCCGGCGATGACGCTGCATTACCGCGCCGAGGGCCGGCAGTCCTACGCGGTGCTGCTGTTTGCGCCATCGACAAAGCCGTTCGACCTGTTCGAGGCGACCCGCAAGGGCCACGTCAAACTCTATGTTCGCCGCGTCTTCATCGACGACGATGCCGATCTGTTGCCGGGCTATCTCCGCTTCATCCGCGGCGTGGTCGACAGCGAGGATCTTCCGCTCAATATCTCCCGCGAGATGCTGCAGAACAATCCGCAGCTGGCGCAGATCCGCAAGGCCGTGACCAGCCGGGTGATCGGCGAGATGGAAAACCTCGCCGAGAAAGAGCCGGAAACTTTTTCAAGGATATGGGATGCGTTCGGCTCGGTGATCAAGGAAGGGATCTGGGAGGATTTCGAGCGGCGCGAGAAACTGCTGGCGCTGTCGCGCTTTGCCACGACATCGGGCGAGGAGCGCTCGCTGGCGCAATATGTCGAGACGCTCAAACCCAACCAGACCGAGATCTATTATCTGGTCGGCGACAGCGTCGAGCGGCTGAAATCGAATCCCAAGCTGGAATCGGCGACCGCCCGCGGCATCGAGGTGCTGCTGCTCACCGATCCCGTCGACGCGTTCTGGACCTCGGCGCCGCTTGATTTCGGCGGCAAGCCGCTGAAATCGCTCAGTCAGGGCGACGTCGATTTCGGATTGATCCCGCTGATCGACGACAAGGCTGCCGACACGGAGAAGCCGGCCGCCGATGAAGCCGCGATCATCGCCGTCATCAAGGATGTGCTGGGCGAGCGGGTTTCCGATGTGCGCGCGTCGCAGCGGCTCACCACCAGCGCCTCATGCCTGGTGGCGGGCGGCGCGGGCCGCGACCGTGTGCTCGAGAAAATGCTGGCTCAGCAGAGCCGGGGCGCCGTGACCAAACCGATCCTCGAGATCAACATGCGCCATCCGCTCGTCGCCGCCATCGCCGGACAGAAGGATGCGGCGCGCGATCTCTCGTTGCTGCTGCTGGAACAGGCGCAGATCCTGGACGGCGAGTTACCGGAGGACCCGGCGGCGTTCGCCAACCGGCTCAATGACCTGGTGCTGCGCGGCTTGGTGAAGACCGGCTAGGCTCTATATCCTTGGACGCGTTTTCTTCCCGCGAACCGGTATCCGCTTCGCTCGAAACACTATCCGATGTCGACCACGATCTTGCCGGAGCCGTCGCTGGCCTCGACCGCGCCATAGGCATCGCCGACGCTCGACTGCGCAAAAATGCCTGGGATCCACGTGGGGCGGGGAGACGACCTTGCCAGCGTCCACCAGCCTTGTGGCGTCGCGCGGAATGCCCCCGTGACGCCATCGCCGACCGCTTCGATCGTATCCGCGAGATCGATGCCGAGAATCGCCGGCAAGGGCTGGCGCGCGTGCGCGGCCTGGCCGGCACGTATCTTGATGTGGAGCGGGTCGACCGCGCTCGCTGCGATCCGGACCAGGACCTGCCCCAGTCGAGGAGCCGGCCGCGGAACGGGCGCGATCCGGAATGCGGCGCCGGGAGCGTCGAGTATGGCCGCCTGCGCGGTTTCGGCTGATGTCACGGCGCCTCCGGTCAAAGCGTCGGCTCCGTCATCTTTGGCTTGTTTGCAAAATCGCAATAGCCAGATCTTGGCGCCGCTGATGCGCGTTGATCGGAACGGCAGTCAGCGCCCGATCGCGCCCGCGACCTGCGACGCCAGGGACACCGCGAGCATGTGGTAACCCTCCGGGGTCAGATGCTGCCCGTCGGGCTGATGCGGCAATCCTCTGAACATGTTGTTCGGCACCATGATCACGCGAATGCCGCGCGCGCTCAGGCGGCTTCGGATTTCCGCGGTGCGATCAGGGCTGCCCTTGCGTCGGTCGTTTCCGCCGGGCTGCAGGATTACGGCGCTGACGTCCTTGGAAACCACGCCATCCATTCGCTGAAGCATCCCCTCGGTGGTGTCGCCATTGATGCCGGCATTGACCACGTTGACGTTCAGTCCCTTGGCCCGCAGGATCGCTTCGAGCTGCGCGGGAAAAGCCTGGTTGCGCTCCACGCCCTTGCCATAGGTGTTGCTGGCGCCGAGCGCCACGACGGTTGCGGCGTGGGCCGAAGTCGCCGCGAAATTCGATGGGCCCGCGAGCACCGCAAGGCATCCCAGAATTCTTAGCCAAGTTCGGGATTTCATTTGCCACCTCTCCAAATCGTCACGCAAGCTTCAGCCGGTAGACATCCGCCGCCGTCGTCGAGAACAACGCGATCTTCTCGGACTCGCTATAGGGTGCGGCGATGCGCTTGAAGGCGTTGAAGATCACCTGATAGCTGCACTGGCCCTTGTCCGGCGGGAAATTGCTCTCGAACATGGCGCGGTCGGGGCCGAATGCCTCGATGCATGTTTCGATATAGGGACGCCAGGCCGCTGCCAAATCTTCCGAAGAGGGCGGCATCGGACGTTCGTGAAAATCATAGCCGAGCAGCCGCATGGCCAGTCCGCCGAGTTTCACTGCCACGTTGGGGCATTTGGCGATGTCCTCGATCGAGGCCTTCCAGCCCTTGAAAATCTCTTCGCGCCGGCCCGCGTAGCTGCCGACGCCGATCGGTCCACCGCAATGATCGAGCACGATCCTGGTGTCCGGAAAGGCGCGGGCGAGATCGGCGAGTTCGCCGATCTGCGGATGAAACAGCCATGAATCGAAGCTCAAGCCGAGCGGCGCAAGGCAGGCAAAACCCCTGCGAAAGGCCGGATCGAGCAGGAGGCCCTTCGGGCGCAGGGCGTACATGCCGGCGACATCGGGATCCGCGTCCCACGGCGAGGAATGCCGGATACCGCGGAAGCGCCCGTTGCCGGCGGCGGTTTCCGCTTCCAGCACGTCGCGCGCGCCTTCGCCCAGGAGCAGATTGGCATGGCCGACGATACCGGCACACATCGCGGCCGTACCGTAACCGCCGCTCGCGCTCATCGCCGCGGCGCCGCCCGCGAATTCGACCTCGCCGACGGGGCGCATCGCTTCCGGGCCGCCGGCGCGATACATCGAGCGGGCCTCGACATAGACGGTTGCGACAATGTTGTGACCGGAGGCGATGTCGGCGGCCAGTTCCTCGATCAGATAGCGCTGGCCGCCGCGATCCCAGAGATGATGATGGGGATCGACGATCGGCCGCGAGGGATCGAGGATTTCTTCCTTGCGCAAGCTGAGCCAGTCCTCGCGCGGATCGGCAAAGAGCCCGCTCCTGGATGCGGGAAGGCTGCTGGCGGCCATTGGTCGTTACTCCCTGAATTCTGATATTAGGCTTTTCGAGCTGGCGGGTGCAATCGGGCAAAATAATGCGGCCTTGAGCTGGATCAGTCCGCGAAGTCTCGATCCGGCGCAAGGTGCTTTTGCGATACCAGCAAGGAGAGCACCATGCCCGGGCCGAAAATTCTTGTCATCTTCTACTCTCGTACGGGAACGACACGCCGCATTGCGACAGCTCTTGCAGCGAAGCTCGGCGGCAGCGTCGAGGAAATCGTCGAGGGCAGAACCCGCAACGGCTTTCTCGGCTATTGGAAGTCGATTATCGAGGCCCGGCGCAAGA
>NZ_JADGRI010000360.1 GCF_017881085.1 Bradyrhizobium sp. | reverse complement strand
GGTTGCGAACCCCTCATCTCAAGACAGGACGCCCCGTGGCGCTATCGTGTTGGCTGTGTCGCCGGCAGCGGCAAACTACCGCGCGAGCGGTTTAGTCCCTTGGCGCGAAGCGGCCGCTCATCGGCCAGTTGAGCTCCGTGGTTCTTGACGGGCTAAGAATGGCCGCATGACGTTGACGCCAGCCTTTTCGAGCGGTCGCGTGCGACAATGGTATGCGAAGGGTGACCGAGCGCCCCCAAACTAGCCGTGGCGGAGAGGTTTGCAGTACCGCTGAGGCCGGCTAACGCCGGTGGCGGGTGCGTCGACCCATGCGGGCTCCTTGCCGTGGCGCCACAAGCAGAAGGACCGCTGCCAACGGTTATCATTCGGGCACGCCCGCCTTCCGTAGTCCATCGATATATGCGAAGGAATCCGAAGCCCGAGCAAACACGATGGGAGGACCGCATCGAAACGACTACAGCGTAACCGCGTCTGGATCCACCTAGCGGGTCCCAGACCGGCCAAAACAAAGAACAAAGAAATCGACCGGTCAGCTTTCTGATCGGCAGGGAGAGGTCACCGTGCCAGTTGTGCACAGTCAAGGACAGCGGCCGCAGTGGCTGATGCGCTGTCTCGCTTCGCTCGCGGGAGCGATGATGTTCGTTGCGCCTTTGGCGGCACTGCTGCTTTTGTGGGCGATCGTGGTGCCCCTGTTCGGCATCAATCCGCGGATTTTTCCGTCGGTGAGTTCTGTCGCCGGCGCCGCCGTGGATTCAATCCGCGATGGGTCGCTGATCCAGCACATTGGCGCGAGCCTGCTCCGCGTCGGGCTGGGAACGCTGCTCGGCGTCGTCACCGCCGTGCCGTTGGGCATCGCGATGGGGGTGAGCCCTGCCGTTTTCAGGTTTTTGACGCCACTGTTCCGGTTTTTCTCGGTGCTGGCGGGCATCGCCTGGATTCCGATTGCGACCCTGTGGTTCGGGTATGGCTTCGGTGCGATCATCTTCGTGATCTTCAACGCCGTGTTCTTCGTCGTTGCCTACAATACGCTGCTCGGCGTCTCCACCATTCCCCGCGCATTGCGCAACGCAGCGGCGTCGCTGGGGGCCGGCCGCTGGGCAGTCTTGACCGAAGTGATTCTGCCGGGAGCGTTGCCGAACATCGTAACTGGCATTCGCACCGGTCTTGGCTTCGCGTGGCGAGGACTAATCGCCGCCGAAATGATCGCGACCAACGTCGGCCTCGGCTACATGCTTTTCGTCGCGCGTGACTTCTATCGCACCGAGGTCATCGTGCTCGGCATGATCGTGATCGGCGCACTCTGGCTGCTGATCGACCGCCTGCTGCTGGTGCCACTGGAACGTTCGACCATCGAGCGGTGGGGCATGGTGAGGCGCGCATGAACATTCTGCTGCGAAGCTGGAGCGCCTACACCCGCATGACCCTCCGCTGGCCGGGCCTGGCGGCGATCGTGCCGTTCATTCCGGTGATTGCCTTGTGGCTTGCGGTGACCGAAGCCGGGATTTTTCCACGCGCCTTCCTGCCGGGGCCGGTCGAGGTGGTGAAGGCCTTCTTCACCCTCACCTATAAGGGCATCCTGCCGGACTATCTGCAGGACAGCCTGCTGCGCCTGATCAGCGGGGCCGCGGTTGGTATGGCGCTCGGAATTCCGCTGGGTGTGCTGATCGGCACCAGCAGGTGGGCGCGCCGCATCAGCTGGCCGATCCTGCTGTTCTTCCAGGCCATCGGCGACATCGCCTGGCTGCCAATCCTGCTGATCTGGTTCGGCTTCGGGATCACGACTATGACGTTCGTGATCGTCTATACGGTGCTGTTTCCGGTGGTGCTCAACACCGTGCTCGGGGTCGAGTCGGTGCCGCCGGATATGGCGCGGGCCGCGCGCAGCCTCGGCGCATCGCGCGCCCGCGTTCTCTGGGAGGTCACGCTGCCGGGAGCGCTGCCGAACATCATCACCGGACTGCGCAATGGACTCGGCTACGGCTGGCGCGCACTGATCGCGGTCGAAATCATCGTCGGCACGAGCGGCATCGGCTTCATGATGTTCGATGCACGCCGCGCCGGCTCCGTGGTCGAAATCCTCCTCGGCATGATCATTCTCGGGCTGCTCTGGTACATCGTTGACGCATGGATCCTCGCACCGATCGAGCGCGCGACGGGCCAGCGCTGGGGATTGGTGACATCATGAAGACACTTACGCTGCGCAATCTCGCCAAGACATACTTCGACCCCTATGCCGGCGCGCATGTAAACGCCGTTCAGGATGTCTCGCTCGAGGTCGAGCAGGGCGAGTTTGTTTCCGTGGTCGGTCCCTCCGGCTGCGGCAAGACCACGATCCTCAACATGATCGCCGGTTTTATCCCCTATTCCGGTGGAGAAATCCTTTTGAACGGCAAGCCTATCGATGGTCCCGGGCCGGAGCGCGGCGTCGTCTTTCAGTCCTTCGCCCTGTTTCCCTGGAAAACCGTGCTGGACAATGTCGGATTCGGTCCAAAAATGCGCGGCGTTCCAAAGGCGGAGCGGGACAAGATCGCCTACGAATATCTGGCGTTAGCCGGGCTTTCACATGCCGCCAACCGCTACCCCAATGAATTGTCCGGCGGCATGCAGCAGCGGGTCGGCGTGGTGCGTGCCCTGGCCAACCACCCGGATGTGCTTCTGATGGATGAGCCGTTCGCCAGTGTCGATGCGCAGACCCGCATGACCCTGCAGGAGGAACTCACCCGGATCTGGCAGGAGCGGCGACCGACGGTGATCTTCATTACCCACGACGTGCCCGAAGCCGTTTTTCTGGCCAACCGCGTCGTCGTGCTGTCGAAGGGCCGGGTGCTCGATCAGGTCGAGGTCGACCTACCGCGTCCGCGGGTCTGGAATGACCTGATCGAGGACGACAATTTCAAGCGGCTGTCGTCCCAGGTGCTGCATATGGTGCGGTCGGCATGAGCCTCGCCGCCGAAATCATCCGGTCGAGCAGGGGCCGCGTCGTGCTCGGCGTAATCGCTGCGTGGCTCGGCTTCCAGCTCTGGCTCACGCTGGTTGCTCCGACGAAGATTTCGCCCGAACTGTCGGGAACGTCGGAGAAGGTCAACGTCCAGATCACACTGCCCTTTACGCCTGAACGCTTCCACGTTCTGGCGTTTCAGCAATATGGAAGGGTCTCCGGTGCGGACGACCGTTCGATAGAACTGCGTGGAGTCAAACGAACGGATCTCAATGCGGTTGCCCGGCCTTACTGGGTGACGAGCGTTGGGCCGATAAAGGAGGGAGGATAGTATGAAGCGACTATTGATGCTCGGTGTTGCGCTGGTGCTGGGGAGTACGGTCGCCGGTGCGCAGACCATGGTGAAACTCAAGGCCGGCATGGTCAGCGGCTTTGACCAGATCGGATTGCCGATTGCCCTGGAGCGCGGTTTCTTCGAGAAGCGGGGACTCGACGTCACGATTGCCCGCCCCTATGCAACCGGCGTTGACGCGCTCAATGCGCTGCAGGCCGGCGAGAGCGAAATCGTCCAAGTCGGTGTCCCGATGATTGGCGCCGTGCTGCGCGGGATGGATCTGGTCGCCCTCGGCAATTACAGCGGCAACGCGACCAAGGCCGGGTCTGACGCGACGATGGCCGTCGTCGCGCGCGAAGGCTCCGGAATTGTCAAAGGCGATCTTGCAAGCTTGAAAGGCAAGAAGATCGCGGCCTCGTTCGGCACCATCAATCACCTCTACATTCTGGCTCTGCTCGAAAAGGCGGGACTGAAACCGGACGATGTCACGTTGGTGAATACGCCGCCGCCGGATATGACCGTCGCGCTGCTCGCCAAGGGCATCGACGCTTTTTCAGGATGGGATCCCTGGCCGATCGTCGCCGGCAAGGATGTGCCGGGCGCGGTCGAAATCATCCGGGGCGGCGACGTGATCTCGTATCTCGGGTTCAACGTCGCGCTGCGGCCCTGGGTCGACGCCAACGGCGAGACGATCGAAAAGTTTCTTGCCGGCGTTTCGGAGGGCGACCAGTGGATGCGCAAGAATCCGAAGCAGGCCGCTCAGATCGCGACCCGCTGGATCCCCGGCCTGAAGCCGGAAATCGCCGAAGCCGCAATGCAATTCAACATTCAGCAGGCAGACCGACGGCTTTCGGCGAATAATTATCGGGCGCTCTGGAGCGCAGAAGACCGGCTCAATCGACTGGGCATTCTGAAATCGACGTTCGACGTTAACAAGCACATTGAACCGAAGTACATATTGAAGGTGATGAAAGACAATCCCGAACTGTTCGCTGACCTGCCGCCGATACCGGCGGATGCCATGATCGGCGCGGGTTACGTCTTCAAGCCGTAGGCGATCTGGCGGGCGGAAGATCCTTCCGCTCGCCGTTTGCCTGGCGGTTGTTCTGCCGCATGGCGACAGTCAAAAGCCGAAGCCCGGGAATGACCGGTTTTGGCGGCGGGCTCAATTGGTCAGCGCAACACTCTAATCTTTAGCAAAGATGGAGTGTGGATATGAAACAGCGACGTCGCATTTATTACTCGGCAGCCCAGCGATCCGAGATCTGGGATCGCTGGCAGGCCGGCGAGCCGATGAGTTCGATCGGACGCCGATTTGACCGGGAGTCCTCGTCAGTCTTCTCAGTGATCTCGCCGACCGGCGGCATCCGTCCACCGGATCGGCACCGTGGCAAACAGGCGCTCAGCCTTTCTGAACGGGAGGAGATATCTCGATGGCTCAGCATGCGCTGCTCGTTGCGGTCGATCGCACGCCACTTGGGACGGTCTCCGTCAACCATCAGCCGTGAAGTCCAGCGCAATGGCGGGGCGGATCGCTATCGGGCTGCGGGGTCCGATCAGGCCGCGTGGGATCGGGCGCAGCGCCCCAAGCTTTGCAAGCTGGCTTGCCGTCCGTTCTTGAGGCGGACAGTATCAACCTTGCTGCAGCGGCAATGGTCACCGGAGCAAATTGCCGGCTGGCTCAAGCGTACATATCCGGGGGAACCTCAAAAGCAGGTGTCACACGAGACGATCTATCGCAGCCTGTTCATTCAGGCGCGCGGCGTGCTGAAAAAGGAGCTTCTTGAGCACCTGAGGGCGAGGCGCACGGTCCGCCGATCCAGGCACGC
>NZ_JADGRI010000359.1 GCF_017881085.1 Bradyrhizobium sp. | reverse complement strand
TTGAAGAACAAGAAATTCTTCCGTCCAGCAAGTTATTGAAAACGCTTCATTATTTGGTGGGCGCACCAGGGCTCGAACCTGGGACCCGATGATTAAGAGTCATCTGCTCTACCAACTGAGCTATGCGCCCGGAACCTGGCCCCGGAAAGCCTTCACAAGAGGGCGTCGTTTAGCAAAGCGATTCGGCGATGTCCAGCAAACCATTGGGGTTTTCCCGGGTGAGAAGACGCGAAAAGCCGCCGGAATCCGGCGGCTTTTGCTTGAACATCGGGGGATTCAGGACCGCGCGGCTAGAGCCGGTCAGGGCCGCCCCGGTCGCCGTGATCCATATGCTCCATATGATCCCGGCCCGGTCCGCCGTCCCGGTCCCGATCGCCATCCATCATGCCGTGCTCGTAGCCGCGGTGCCGCCAGCCGCCGCCGAACCGGCCCTCCAGATGGGTCAGCATGGCGAGGCGGCGCTTCTGGCCGTCGTCCAGGGTCTTGTAGAGCGGGTCGGCCGCGTCCGCGATCTTCTTCAGCGCCGCCGCCGAGGTCGCCATGTTGTCGGCGCGTTCGCGCAGGCGCGACACCGGATCATCGGGCTTCTGCTGGTCGTCATCCTTCTGCGCGTTCATCCGCGCGTTGGCGCGATCGATTCGCAGTTTGGCGAAATCCCGCACCGCGGTCTCGACCGGCGGCCACAGCTTCTCCTGGTCGGCATTGAGCTTCAGCCCGGCGTGGACAGCGGCGATCCGCGCGTCGGTAAAGGCGGCCCGGTCCTCCGGATTCATTCGCATGTGCTGCATGTGCTCGTGAAACCACGGATGGTGCTGCTGGGCATAGACCGCGGTCGAACCGGCGATGGCGAGCGCCGCAATGCCGGCAATGGCAAACTTCTTCATGTGAACCTCCTTTGAAGGTTGACTGAGGATGAGCGCGTCCGGTGCCGCAATCAACTTACAGTTTGGAAAGACATCGCTGTCTTACCAAGATGTAATCTGCAGTTTCAAATCATTCCCAACAGCCGCGGCAGCCACAACGAAATCTCCGGGATGTAGGTAATCAGCCCGAGGAACACCAGCATCGCGCACAACCATGGCAACACCGCAATGGTGATCTCGCTGATACCCATTTTGGCTATGCTGCTGGCGATATAGAGATTCAATCCCACCGGCGGATGGCAAAGCCCGACTTCGGTGTTGACGATCATCAGCACACCGAGATGAACGGGATGGATGCCGAGCTTGGTCGCGAGCGGAAACAGGATCGGCGCCATGATCAGGAGGATCGAGGACGGATCCATCACATTGCCCGCCAGCAGCAGGATGATGTTGACCACCAAGAGGAACATCCAGATCGAGAAATTCTTGTCGATGATCCAGGCGGCCATTTCCTGCGGAATCTGCTCATGCGTCATCAGGAACGAGAACAACACCGCGTTGGTGATGATGTAGAGCAGCATCGAACTCATGCTGGCCGCCTGCAGCAGCACCTTCGGCACTTCGCTGAGCCTGAGTTCCTTGTAGACGAACACGGTGATGAAGAAGGCATAGACCGCGGCGACCGCGGCGGCTTCCGTCGGCGTGAAGATGCCGCCATAGATGCCACCAAGCACGATGCCGATCAGCAGCAGCCCCCAGAGACTTTCGCGGAAGGCGGTCCATTGCTGGCCGAGCGTCGCCTTTTGCATGCGCGGATAGCCGTTGCGCCAGGCCACGAACCAGGTCACGGCCGCCAGCATCAGCGCCAGGATGACGCCCGGCACGATGCCGGCCATGAACAGCGCGCCGATCGAGGTGTTGGTGGAAACGCCGTACAGCACCAGGATGATCGAGGGCGGCACCAGGATGCCGAGCGCGCCCGATGTCGAGATCACGCCGACGCCGAAGCGGCGCGGATAGCCGTGTTCGACCATGGCGGGCATCATGATCGAACCGATCGCGACCACGGTGGCGACGCTCGATCCCGAGATCGCCGCGAACATCGCGCAGGCCGCGACGCCGGCAAGGCCGAGGCCGCCCGGGAAATGGCCGACCAGCGACGTCGTGAACGCGATCATCCGGCGCGCGACGCCGCCACGGGTCAAGAAGGTGCCGGCCAGGATGAAAAACGGAATCGCCATGATGCCGAAATTGTCGAGACCGGAGAACAGTTTCAGTCCGACGCTTTCGATCGGCACTTCCGTCATCGTGAACAGGAAGGTCAGCACGGTGAGGCCGAGCGAAATCGAAATCGGCATGCCCGTCAGCATCAGGGCAAACAGCAGTCCGAAAATGACGGCAGCGCTCATCACGCCTCTCCCAGCGCAACCGGCGCCGTGGCGCTGACTTCGACGCCATCGACATGGGTGGCATCATGATGCGGCAGATCGCCGGTCCACCAATAGGTCCATGCCACCTGCAGGAAGCGGAAGCACATCAAATAGGAACCGAGCGGGATGCAGGCGTAGACCAGCCAGCTTGGCAATTCGAGGTCGGGCGAGACCTGGTCGGTGCTCATCAATTCGATGACGAATTTGGCGCCCATGGTGCCGACGATGGCCGTGAACAGGGCGCCGCCGAACAGGCCGAACAGGATGACGCCCTTCCGCCAGCGGTCATTGAGCTGGTTTATCAGCACGTCGACGCCGACATGGATGCCGGTTCGCACACCGTAGGCGGCGCCGAACTTCGCCATCCAGATAAACATGTAGATGCACAGCTCCTGCGCCCAGGCGATGTGGATCTGAATGAAAAATGGATAGAGAAACGATATCCCGGTGCCGAAGCGGTGCACGACGGAAATGAAAATCAGCAGCGTCGCGGCGCCCATCAGCGAACTGATCAGGATTTCCTCGAGCCGATCAAGGATACGAAGCATCTCTTCCCCCGTGCATCCGGTCAAACACCGGACACATCGTTTCGCTATTTGTGTGAAGTCGGCGCCGGCCGGTCCCCTGACCCGGCGCGCCGCGAAAATTCATGGCAAGCCCCTCGGGGGCCCGCCCGGCGTTTTGCATTTTAGTGGCTGGCCGCTCCGGTTTCCTTCAGGAACTCGTCGATCAGCGGCTGGCCGACGCGGCTGGCGACATCCTTATAGACCGGCTCCATCGCCTTGCGCATCGCGGCGTCCTGATCCGGCGTCAAAGGAATGATTTCGGTCTTGCCGGATTTCTTGATCTCGGCGAGCGCGTCGTCGTTTTCCTTCGCCGACTGGCCGTTGCCGAAGGCGGTCGCTTCCTTCATCGCCTTGTCGAGCTCGGTGCGAATGTCGGCGGGCAGACCGTCCCAGAACTTCTTGTTCACGACCACGACGTAGCCGATATAGCCATGATTGGTGACGGTGGCGTATTTCTGCACCTCGTGCATCTTCTGGGTGTAGATGTTCGACCAGGTGTTCTCCTGGCCATCGACCACGCCGGTCTGCAGCGCCTGGTACACTTCGCCGAACGCCATCACCTGCGGGATCGAACCCAGCGCGCGGAACTGCGCCTCGAGAACCTTGGACGACTGGATGCGGAACTTCACGCCTTTATAGTCCGCCGGGGTGACCAGCTTCTTGTTGGCGGTCATCTGCTTGAAGCCGTTGTCCCAGTAAGCGAGACCGGTCATGCCCTTCGAATCAAGCAGCTTGAGCAGCCGCGCGCCCAACGGACCGTCGGTCACCTTACGCAAGGTCGCCAGATCGGGGAGGATGTAGGGGAGATCGAACACCTCGAACTCCTTGACGCCGATCGGGCCGAACTTGGAGTTAGACGGCGCCAGCATCTGCACCGCGCCGAGCTGCAGGGCTTCGAGCTCTTCCTTGTCCTTGTAGAGCGTCGAATTCGGATAGACTTCGACCTTGACCTTGCCGCCCGTGTATTTCTCGGCCAGTTCCTTGAACTTGTCGGCCGCCTTGCCCTTCGGCGTGTCGGACGCCACGACGTGGCTGAACTTGATGACGATCGGCGCCTGCGCCGAGGCCGGACCGACCAGCGCCAATGCCGCGACCGACGCTGCGGCCAATATCAACTTACGCATGTTACCTCCCGCATGATTTTCGCGGACCGCGGAGCCCTGCCCCGGTGCCCAATTCCTGCGGCACCAATACAGAGAAGCCGGCCGAAATGCCATTGCGCTTTTAGGAGGGGTTTTTGCCAGCTTCGCTACAGTTAAGGATCTTTGCTGCAGTGCAAAAACGCGACGCCGAGGGCGCCACGTTTCCGGTTCAGACTTGTGTCTTTTGGAGAAGTCAGCTCGCCGCGGCCGCCGGCACGTCGCGCTGGCGCTTCATGACGATCTTGTTGAGCGCGCCGAGATAGGCCTTGGCCGAGGCCACCAGCGTATCCGGATCGGAGGCGCGCGCGGTCATCGAGCGGCCTTCATGGGCAAGCCGCACCGACACTTCGGCCTGCGCGTCGGTGCCTTCGGTGACGGCGTGGACCTGGTAGAGCTCCAGCTTGGCCTCGTGCGGCACCAGGGCCTTGATGCAGTTGAACACCGCGTCCACCGGGCCGTTGCCCTCGGCTTCCTCGATCCTAGTCTGGCCGTCGATGTTGAGCTTCATGGTGGCGCGCTGCGGACCATGGGTGCCCGCGATCACCGTCAGCGACGACAGCTTGATGCGGTCATGCGCGTTGGCGATTTCCTGATCGACCAGCGCCTCGATGTCCTCGTCATAGATGTCCTTCTTGCGGTCGGCCAGCGCCTTCATCCGCACGAACGCATCTTCCAGCTGGTTGGCGCCGAGCTTGTAGCCCATCTCCTCCAGCTTGTGCACGAAGGCATGACGGCCCGAGTGCTTGCCCAGCACCAGCGAGGACTGCTTCAGGCCGACCATTTCCGGCTTCATGATCTCGTAGGTCGAGGCATCCTTCAGCACGCCATCCTGGTGGATGCCGCTTTCATGCGCGAACGCATTGCGGCCGACGATCGCCTTGTTGTACTGCACCGGAAACGAGGTCGCCGCCGACACCAGCTTCGAGGCCCGCGTCAGCATGGTGGTGTCGATCTTGTTCCACCACGGAAACACGTCGTTGCGGACGTTCATCGCCATCACGACCTCCTCGAGCGCGGCATTGCCCGCCCGCTCGCCGATGCCGTTGACGGTGCATTCGATCTGCCGCGCGCCGCCGGCGATGCCGGCCAGCGAATTCGCCACCGCCATGCCGAGATCGTTGTGG
>NZ_JADGRI010000116.1 GCF_017881085.1 Bradyrhizobium sp. | reverse complement strand
AGGATCGTGCCTAACGATAGCAGCGTGCCGAAAACGAGTGCGCTGACGGTCACTGCCAGGTAGGACTTCTTGGCGGACATATGCGACATCTACTGACCCCTCTACTACACACTCGTACTAGAACGAATTCTGAGTCGGGCGATTTGTTGGCGTCGCCGTTTATTCGCTCCGCTGGACCTGCATGCGGGTGAATTTCCTGTGGATCGGACTTGTAGGTGCGTTCGGGGATCACATCGGAGATCATGACCGCGGGGCTTGCTGTCTCGTCCCCCATTTCGGCCCGCGCGCCACGATCTTGAGCGCTTTGTAATGGCCTTTGCAACGCGTTGGCCTCATCCCAAGGCGTGCGTATCCTGACGTCGCCAGCCTAATATCAAGATCGCCGAATGGCCTCATCCCAGTGGCTCTATGGCGGCGACACCTTCAAATTATACCGCTGACGGAGCCGCTCAGCGAGATCGTTAGTAAGGTCTCGCCATTCCTGCGGATTGCGAATGCCTCCAGCTGCCGGGGTGATCGTCAACATCGCTCGCCAATGCGTCCCACCGTAGACCGTGACTCGAAATCCGACCTTAGGACAATCAGGGTGTCGCGCCAGGTCAAGTTCAATCATTTCGGCAAGGTCCGCCGCCGTCTTGAGTTGTTTTTGCTGCGCTTTACCTTCTCCCGCCTTTGCGTGGGAGGTGGTCGGTGGTGAACTTCCACTGACTGAAGAATGTCCCTCAACAACGGAGGTTGCCTCAGCTTCCGAAATACCGTCCGTACTGGAGCCTGGCGGATTTCCTCTGAGGATGGCAGCAGTCTTTCCGAAAAATTGCTGTGCCAAAGTGAGCTTGTAGTCGTCACTGTGGTCGTCTGCCATGGCCGTCGCTCCTCACCGAGTGTCAGCTCAGAGAATCTTCACTTTTCGCTCGGCACCGGTCCAGACACCTGCGTGGCAATCAGTCCCCGAAGAGAGCCCCCACAGCATCATGAAACAGTAACCCAGCGATAGGCGTCAAGAACAGCGGCGTACGAAACGGCCGCGCCTGGCGGCGCGGCTCATTTCATATTGGAAAGCAGCAGGTGAATGCGCGAAAGGCGCCCGTCGGGGGGCAGCTCAGTACTCCCGCGGCTCCCGGCCACGGACTGATTGGCTTCCGCCTGATCGACGGGGCCAAGGTAGTGCCCCAAATAGACGCCGCCGACCGCGAGAACGATTCCCAGCACGATGGCCAGCGCCGTTGGAATTACAAAACTTGGACTGATCACTTTGTGGGTCATCGCGGATACTCGCTTTGACCTACCCCCACGAGAAAGATGCCACCTTCCGCTGAGTCGGGGAACCAGTAATTGAACGGCGACATTCCTTATTTCCCTTTCGCCTTCTGCAGTCCGATCTTCCTTTTTTTCCATTCAAGTCGAAACTCCACCTGTGCCTCGTCAAGGCTGGCAGCCGTTCCGCTGGAAACGCCGGCTCCTGGAAGGTTGCAATTCCATAGCCAGACTTCGGAGGGGGGTTCACCCGCCAGCATGATCCGGCCGACCAAATTTCCGTCTTCGATTACGGCGTACTCGCTGGACCCGATCGAGCGCAGGGTAAGACTGGCAGTTCCACGATCGCGGCGCCATTGCTTGATCAGACGGAAAAGAAGAACAAAACCCCCAACGAGAAATAGAACTGTGAGGATATCGAGGATCATTCAATGCCGCTGATGTCGACCATATTGCTGCTATTATCGACGGGCGTCTGCCGCAGTTGGGGCGGGACCATCTTCTGCCAGGCATTTTATGAGATAAGCGGTCCGGTCTCTAGGGATTACTTTAGCTTCGTCCGCCTTGTGAGCGCATTCTCGCTGCTTGATTTGCTCGGCACGGCGCTTTTCTGCAGCCTCGCGATATTCCGGTGCTACGGCATTGGGGTCGACAATCTTTTGAGCGAAGGATGGTTCAATCGATACAAGTGCCGCAACAAAAGTCGCGGGCCAAATTGATCTCATGACAGAATTCCTAATTGTCAAAAAAAGTGAGGCTTAAATCAGATGAGTAGCATGCGAGAATATGTGCCACCGTCAAGCCTAATAAACCCAACGCCGCCCGACGATGTCGCGGTCTCCTGAGGTTTGATTGTGGATCCGCGCCCCGATGGCCGAGCCAGCGCTGATCGGCCAGGAAGTTTTGGCGCCTGCGGCTGATGCGCCTCGCCGGGGGCCGAAACGATAACCGGGCATTAACTATATAAGTCCATGATCTAAGCTGATTTTAGGTGGGCAATCGCGCAAAGGAGCCTTCGCTGGATCGTCCACGCGAGCTCGGTCCCATTGATTCGAGGCGAACGCAGGTGGCTGAGACACCGGAAAAAGAACCACAAGCTGAGATACCGAACAAAGAGTCGCAACTCGACAAAGCGCCTGTAGTCCTGAACAGGCGATCCAGCCGAACGCCGGCGGTGGTTGTTTCCTCATTGGTTTTGGTCGTCCTTGGTGCGGTGGCCATATATGCTTTGCCGCAGTTCAATATTGCGCTGCCGAATTTCAGTAGCTTCGCTGAACTGTTTTCACGCGAGACGGCTTCAGCTCCAATACCTGATCCCGCCGTCAAGGCCACGCTGACGGATATTCAATCGGCTCAGCAACAAAATGCAGCTGCGCTGCAGGAAAATGGAGCCGTTCTGCAGCAAAACACAGCTATGTTGCAGCAAGGCGCAGCTACCCTGGAGTCCCTGAGGCAAGGCTTCATGGCTCAACAGACCAATCTGAAAACAATATCCAATCAAATCTCCTCGCTGATTGCGCGAGTGGACTCCCTGCAAAATGCGCAGGGGCCGCTGACCACGTCCTCCATCACACAGCCAAACCTTCGCGCCCGGTTGGTCAGAACGTCGCGCAAGAAAACATCTCGAGTGCCGGACAAACCTGTCGGACCTTTTTCGGTTGGAGGCGCGCCGCTGCATCCAGCGCCGACACCGGGACAGGGCGCGGGATAGGTTTTCGGCGGCTGAGCTCGCCTACGCGGCGCCGTGCCCCTCTATTGCTGCCTGCTAAACTGGCCCTTCGCCCTCCTTCCTTGATGCAACTGCCACGTTGCCGGTGGGACCGATCGCAGTTACTTGCAGGATCACTTCTCCGTCCTTGGCCCATGCGTAGTGGACCGCAGCCGCAGCTCGCTCGCTACCCCGGATTGGCCTTCAATCCGGCGGCCTCGATGCCGGCGATCGCGCAGGCTTCGTCATTGTCCGAGGTGTCGCCGCTGATGCCGACGGCGCCGAGCAGCGCGCCGCCGCTCTGGATCAGCACGCCGCCGGGCACCGGCACCAGCCGGCCTTGCGCCAGCGTGTTCACCGCATCTACAAAATAGGCCTGCTCCTGCGCGCGCTGGAACAGCGCCCGCGATCCCATGCCCATGGCGAGCGCGCCATAGGCCTTGCCGTGCGCGATCTCGCTGCGCAGCAGGCTGGTGCCGTCCTGCGCCGCGGAGACTTTGACGCAGCCGCGCGCGTCCAGCACGGTGACGACAAGCGGCTTCAGCTTCTTTTCTACCGCTTTGGCAAGCGCGGCATCGAGGATCTTGCGGGCGACGTCGAGGGTCAGTTCGGACATGGATCGGTTCCTTTGCGGGTGGGGACGGGATTAGGGGATGGAGCGCGCACTGTCGAGGCTCATCGCCAGCACGCGGGCGACGTGAAGGGGCGCGCGGTCGGTGCCGTCGGCAATCTGGTGCCGGCACGAGGTGCCGTCGGCGACGATCAGCGCGTCGGCGCCGGCGCCGCGCACCGCCGGCAGCAGCGCCAGTTCGGCCATGTCGATCGAGGCCTGATAGGTGTCGGCGCCATAGCCGAAGGCGCCGGCCATGCCGCAGCAGCTGGACTCGATGGTCTCGACCTTCAGATCCGGTATCAGCCGGAGCGTCTGTTCAACCGGCTTGAAAGCACCGAACGATTTCTGATGGCAATGGCCGTGCACCAGCGCCTTGCTGGCGACAGGGCCAAGCGGCAGGGCGAGACGCCCGGCCTCGGCCTCGCGCACCAGAAATTCCTCGAACAGCAGCGCCTGCGTGCTGACGCTCTTGGCGGTGTCGTCCGAGCGCAACGAAAGCAGCTCGTCGCGCAGCGTCAGCAGGCAGCTCGGCTCGAGGCCAATGATCGGAACGCCGCGCGCGGCGAACGGCGCATAGGTCGCGACCAAGCGGTCGAGTTCGGCGCGGGCGTGATCGACGAGGCCCGCCGAGAGAAACGTCCGCCCGCAGCATAGCGGCCGGGCGCCATCCGCCGGCTTGGGAATGTGGACGCGATAGCCGCCCGCGACCAGCACGCGCAGTGCGGCGTCGAGATTTTCCCGTTCATAGGCGCGATTGAACGTATCGGCGAACAGCACGACTTCTCGGCCGTCAACAGGGCCGACTACCTCGGCGGCGGGGTCGAACACATCGCGTCGCCACGCCGGCAACGTGCGCTGCGCGCTGATGCCGGCGAACTTTTCGAACAGTCTTCGCAGCAGGGGGCTGTTGTTGCGCCAGTTGGCGAGCGGGGCAACGCGCGCGGCAAGCCCTGCATAGCGCGGCAGATAGCCGACCAGCCGATCCCTCAGCGACAGCCCGTGCTTTGCCGCCCGCGCCGCCTGCACCTCGATCTTCATCTTGGCCATGTCGACGCCGGTCGGACACTCCAGCCGGCAGGCCTTGCAGGAGACGCAGAGCTTTAACGTTTCCATCATCTCGTCGGAGGCGAGAGCGTCGGGACCCAACTGGCCGGAGATCGCCAGCCGCAGCGTGTTGGCGCGGCCTCGCGTGACGTCCTTCTCGTTGCGGGTGGCGCGAAAAGACGGGCACATCACGCCGCCCTCGAGCTTGCGGCAGGCGCCGTTGTTGTTGCACATCTCGACCGCGCCCTGAAAGCCGCCGCCGGCGCCGGGCCAGGCCGACCAGTCGAGTGCGGTCTTGAGCTCGGTGACACGGTAGTCCGGCGGATAGCGGAACAGCGCGCGATCATCCATTTTTGGCGTATCGACGATTTTGCCGGGATTGAGCACGTTGTCCGGATCGAAGCGGTGCTTGACCGCCCTGAAATCCTCGATGATGCGCGGGCCGAACATGGTCTCGTGGAATTCCGAGCGCACCAGGCCATCGCCGTGCTCGCCGGAATGCGAGCCCTTGTACTCGCGCACCATGGCAAACGTCTCTTCGGCAATGGCGCGCATCGCCTTGACGTCTTTTTCCAGTTTCAGATTCAGGACGGGGCGCACATGCAGGCAGCCTTCGGAGGCGTGCGCATACATGGTGCCGCGGGTGCCGTGCCTGGCAAAGATATCGTTGAGCCGGGTGGTGTAATCGGCCAGATGCGGCAGCGGCACCGCGCAGTCCTCGACAAAGGAGACCGGCTTGCCTTCCTGCTTCATCGACATCATGACGTTGAGGCCGGCGGCGCGAAATTCGGCGATGGCGGTCTGCAGCGCGGGCTCCGTGATCTCGACCACGCCGCCCCATTTGCGTTTGGGGTTGTTCCAGCCGAAGCCGAGATCGGCCATCAGCTCGCCGAGCGCCTTCAATCGCCTGACATTGTCGGCCTGCTCCTCTTCGGCGAACTCGACGACCAGCACCGCATCGGGATCGCCGCGCACGGCGGTGGTGATGATCGGCTTGAACATCTCGATCTCGCGCCCCAGCGCCAGCATGGTGCGATCGACCAGCTCCACGGCAATGGGCCGCAGTTTGACCAGATGCTGGGCGGCATCCATCGCCTCGTAAAAACTGCCGAAATGGCAGACGCCGAGCACCTTGTTGCGGATCACCGGCCACAGCTTCAGCTCGACCTGGGTGGTGAAGGCGAGGGTCCCTTCGGAACCCACCAACAGATGCGCCATGTTGTTCGGCGTGTTGCGCGGCACCAGCGCGTCGAGATTGTAGCCGCCGACGCGGCGCTGCACCTTTGGGAATTTCTCCGCGATTTCGTCCGCCTCGCGCGCGCCCAGATCGAGCATGTCGCGAAACAGCGCAAGCCCGCCGTCGTTCGCGCCCGATGGCGCAAGATCCCGCGCGACCTCGCCGAAATGCAGAAGCGTGCCGTCGGCCAGCGCCGCGTCCATCGAGCGCGTGTTGTCGCGCATGGTGCCGTAACGCAGCGAGCGTCCGCCGCAGGAATTGTTGCCGGCCATGCCGCCGATTGTCGCCCGCGATGCGGTGGAAACGTCGACCGGAAACCACAGGCCATGCCTTTTGAGCTGGCGGTTGAGGTCGTCGAGCACGATGCCTGGCTCGACCACACAGGTCCGGTTCTCGACGTCGAGCGAGACGATGCGGTTCAGGTGTTTGGAGAAATCGACGACGATGCCGTCATTGACGGTCTGGCCGCATTGCGAGGTGCCGCCGCCGCGCGGCGTGACGATCCGCCCGGCGTCGCGGGCAATCGCCAGCGCCCGCAGCGCCTCGTCCATGGTTTTTGGCACCACCACGCCGGCTGGCATGATCTGGTAGAACGAGGCGTCGGTCGCATAGCGGCCGCGATTGAAGGAATCGAAAAACACGTCGCCCGAAATTTCGCGCGCGAGCCGGTCTTCGAGTGTCGTTGAACCCTTGGAGCCCTTGGCCATCCTATCCCCGTTGCCGCCGCGGCCGGATTATGCTTGCCCGGAAGCCGGGCGGGAATGAGATGCAGCTTTCCCGCCCGTTTTCTGATTTTGAATGCAAAATATCGCCTGACTCTGGCCGATCAAGCCGGCTCGGACGCGGACGGCGCGCCCTCGTTCAGATGTTCGACGGCGGCGGTCCGCTTGTTGCGCAGGTGCTTGAACAGGATGTCGCTGAGCTCGCTGCCGGCGCGGCGGCGCAGCGCGTCCAGGATGGTCTCGTGCTCGCGCATCGCCTCGCCCCAGCGCTCCCGCTGGCGGGCGAAATTGGCGGCGTAGCGCACCCGGCGGATCCGGCCCGCGAGGCTGGCGTAGGTGCTCTGCAGCGCTGCGTTGCGCGCGGCCTCGACGATCTTCTGGTGGATCAGCTGGTTGACGCGAAAATAGCCGTGCATGTCCCGGTGCAGATAGAAGCCGTACATCTCGTAATGCAGCCCTTCGATCTCGGCAATTTCGGCATCGGTAATGTTTTCGCAGGCAAGGCGGCCGGCAAGGCCTTCCAGGCCGCCCATGATGTCGAACAATTCGGCAAGGTCGCGCTCGCTCAGCTGCCGCACGCGGGCACCGCGGTTAGGCAGCAACTCGACCAATCCTTCGGCGGCCAGCACCTTCAGCGCCTCGCGCAGCGGCGTGCGCGAGATGCCCAACATCTCGCAAAGCTGCCGTTCCGGAATGCGGCCGCCGTCCGGGATATTGCCCTCGACGATGTGGTCGCGCAGCCGCGTCAGGATCTCGTCGTGCAGCGACTGGTCTTCCCGGTCGGAAGCCGCGCCGGCCGCAAGCGCCGTTGTGGAGGTGGCGTCACTTGGAATCAGGGGTTTCATGGAGCGAAACATAGGCTGTGACGGCAATGCCGTCGATCCAAAAATGTAAACAATTATTGGATTGATGCGGTATAAATTGAATGCAATATGGCCGAATGGTTCGGATTGGAAGGAAAAAGATCCCATGACAGCGCATCGGGGACGCCATTTTTTGCAGATTCCTGGCCCCAGTCCTGTGCCGGATCGCGTGCTCCGCGCCATGGATATGCCGGTCATCGACCATCGCAGCGCGCAATTCGCCGAGCTCGGCATGGCGGTGCTCGATGGTTGCCGGAATATCTTCAAGACCTCTGCGCCGGTCATCATCTTTCCCTCTTCGGGCACCGGCGCCTGGGAGGCGGCGATCGTCAATACGCTGTCGCCGGGCGACAAGGTACTGATGGTCGAGACCGGCCACTTCGCCACGCTGTGGCAACAGATGGCGGCGCGCTGGGGCATCGAGGTCGATTTCATCCCGGGTGATTGGCGCCACGGCGTCGATCCCGCCGCGATCGAAGCGAGGCTGGCGCAGGACACGGCGCGCGCCATCAAGGCTGTCATGGTGGTGCATAACGAGACCTCGACCGGCGTCACCAGCCGGGTTGCCGACGTCCGCGCCGCGATCGACCGTACCGGCCATCCCGCGCTGCTGCTGGTGGATACGATCTCCTCGCTCGGCTCGGTCGATTACCGGCATGACGAGTGGAAGGTCGACGTCACGGTTGCCGGTTCGCAAAAGGGCTTCATGCTGCCGCCCGGGCTCGGCTTCAACGCCATCTCCGAAAAGGCGCGTGCCGCGGCCCGGACCAACAAGATGCCGCGGTCCTATTGGGACTGGGAAGAAATGCTGAAGCCCAACGCGGCCGGCTTCTTTCCCTACACGCCGGCCACGAACCTGCTCTACGGCCTGCGCGAGGCGATCGCGATGCTGCTGGAGGAGGGGCTCGATCAGGTGTTCGCGCGGCACAAGCGTCTCGCGGCCGCCACGCGTGCCGCCGTCACGCATTGGGGCCTGGAAGTGCTGTGCCTCGAGCCGTCGGAATATTCGCCGGTGCTGACGGCGGTGCTGATGCCGCCGGGGCACGATGCCGACAAGTTCCGCAAGATCGTGCTCGACAATTACAACATGTCGCTCGGCTCCGGCCTGAGCAAAGTCGCAGGCAAGGTGTTTCGCATCGGCCATCTCGGCGAGTGCAATGAGCTAACCCTGATGGGCGCCCTGTCGGGCGTGGAGATGGGCCTCACCGCCGCCGGCGTGCCGCACCGGGCTGGCGGCATCGATGCTGCCATGCAGTCGCTGGAAGAGCGCCCGACGACGAATTCCCCCGGGCATCTGAAGGTCGTCAAGACCTGACGGTCGATCGCGCGCGGGCCGATCGACGCAGCTTCAAAAGCAACAAGAACGAATTCGGGAGTGAGAGAATGCGGCTTCGGTTCAAGGTCACCCATGTCGTGCTGGCGATGCTGTGCATCATGTACTTCATCACCTATGTCGACCGCGTCAACATCGGCACGGCGGCCAGCGAAATCCAGAAGGAGCTTCACCTCAGCAATACCCAGCTTGGCCTGGTGTTCTCGGCCTTTGCCTATCCCTATCTCTTGTTCCAGGTGATCGGCGGCTGGATCGGAGACCGCCTGGGGCCGCGCAAGACGTTGTTCTGGTGCGGCCTGATCTGGGCGGTCGCAACGATCGCGACCGGCTTCGTCACCAGCCTGCTGACGCTGTTCATCGCCCGCGTCGCGCTCGGCTTTGGCGAAGGCGCGACCTTCCCGACGGCGACGCGCGCGATGCAGTACTGGACGCCCGCCGACAAACGCGGTTTCGCGCAAGGCCTCACCCACGCCTTCGCCCGGCTCGGCAACGCCGCAACGCCGCCGTTGATCGCGGTACTGATGGCCTGGCTGACCTGGCGTGGCTCGTTCGTCGCGCTGGGCCTTGTCAGCCTGGCGTGGGGCGTGGTCTGGGCGCTGTATTTTCGCAACGAGCCCAAGGATCATCCTGACATTACCGACGCGGAGCTGGCGTCGCTGCCGCCGCGCTCGCTCGACAAGCGGCCCGAGGTGCCGTGGGGACCGCTGTTGCGGCGGATGTGGCCGGTCACGCTGACCTATTTCTGTTACGGCTGGACCCTGTGGCTGTACCTCAACTGGCTGCCGCTGTTTTTCAAGAATAGCTACAGCCTCGATATCAAGAACTCGGCGCTGTTCGCGTCGGGCGTTTTCTTCGCCGGCGTGGTCGGCGACAGCCTCGGCGGAATTCTGTCCGACCGAATTCTCAGGAAGACGGGCGACGTCCGCTTCGCGCGGCTGAGCGTGACGATCTCGGGCTTCACCGGGGCCCTGTTGTCGCTGCTGCCGATCCTGTTCATTCACGATATCACTGTGGTCGCGTTGTGCCTGTCCGGGGGATTCTTCTTCGCCGAAATTACTATCGGCCCGATGTGGTCGATCCCGATGGACATTGCCCCGAAATATTCGGGTACGGCCGCGGGGCTGATGAACACCGGCTCGGCGCTGGCGGCGATCGTGTCGCCGCTGGTGGCTGGTTACGTGATCGACGTCACCGGCAACTGGTATCTGCCGTTCCTGATGTCGATGGGATTGCTGCTGCTCGGCGGCTTCTCGGCGTTCCTGATGCACCCCGAAACGCCGTTCGAGGAGGGCGATGCCATGGCTCCCTCAGCGAGGCCGCTCACCGCGGGGTAGCAAAACCAGCAAAGCCCGCCTTTTCGGGGATTGACGGCGTCCGCCGGGCAGGGGACAAGCCCGCCGAATAGTGATATTCGAGCGCTTGCGAAACCACAAATACCGCCCCCGGGAAGGACGCCAGATGACCCTGCACACAGGAAGGCATTTTCTCCAGATTCCAGGACCGACCAACGTGCCCGACCGGGTGCTGCGGGCCATGGACATGCCGACCCTGGATCACCGCGGTCCGGAATTCGCCGAACTCGGTCATGCGGTGCTGGCGGGCTGCCAGCGCATCTTCCGCACCAGGCAGCCGGTCATCATCTATCCGGCGTCGGGCACCGGCGCGTGGGAGGCCGCGATCGTCAACACGCTGTCGCCGGGCGACAAGGTGCTGATGGCCGAGACCGGCCAGTTCGCCGTGCTGTGGCGCGGTATCGCCGAGAAGTTCAAGCTCGATATCGAGTTCATGCCGACCGACTGGCGGCGCGGCGCCGATGTGGAGGAGATCGAGGCCAGGCTCGCCGCCGACCGCCAGCACAAGATCAGGGCCGTCTGCGTCGTGCACAACGAGACCTCGACCAGCTGCGTCACCCATCCGCTCGAAGTCCGCAAGGCGCTCAACCGCACCAACCACCCGGCGCTGCTGATGGTCGACACCATCTCGGGTCTGGCTTCGCTCGAATATGAGCACGACGCCTGGGGCATCGATATCTCCGTCGGCGGGTCGCAAAAGGGCATGATGCTGCCGCCGGGCCTCAGCTTCAACGCGGTCTCGGAAAAGGCGCTGGCGGCCTCCAAGGCGAACCAGTCGATGCGGTCCTATTGGGACTGGCACGACATGATCGCGATCAACAAGCTCGGCACCTTCCCCTACACGCCGGCCACGAATCTCCTGTTCGCGCTCAAGGAAGCGATTGCGATGCTGGAGGAGGAGGGGCTCGAGAACGTCTGGGCCCGGCATATGCGTCATGGCGCGGCGACCCGCGCCGCGGTCAAGGCATGGGGTCTGGACCTTGTCTGCCTCGACCCGCACGGCTATTCGGCGGCGTTGACCGCGGTGATGGTGCCTGAAGGCCACGATGCCGACGCGTTGCGTAAGGTGATTCTGGAAAACTTCGACATGTCGCTGGGCACCGGCCTCGGCAAGCTCAAGGGCAAGGCATTCCGGATCGGCCATATCGGACATTTCAACGACCTGATGCTGATGGGAACGCTGGCAGGCGTGGAAATGGGCCTCGATCTCGCCAAGGTGCCGCATCGCGGCGGCGGCGTGATCGCCGCCATGGACGTCCTGAAGGGACGCGACGTGGTGTCGATGCCGAAATCGAAGGCCGCGGTTGCGTAAACGCCGGTATGAATTCGTGCCGGAGTGGGCGATCCTCGCGCACTTCGAAGACCTTTCCGCATGCAAGAACAGAAAGAGCGCGCAATGAACGCCCCGGTACCAGCGACCGAAGACCTTCTCTATGTCGTCGAGGACGGCATCGCGCGGCTGACTTTCAACCGTCCGCAGGCCCGCAACGCGCTGACCTTTGCGATGTACGAGCGGATGGCCGAGATCTGCGCGAGCGTGAATGAAGACCGCTCGATCAAGGTGATGATCCTCACCGGCACCGGCGACAAGGCCTTCGCGTCGGGCACCGACATCTCGCAGTTCCGCGCCTTCAAGACCGCGCAGGATGCGATCGACTATGAAGAGCGGATCGACCGCGTGCTGGGCGCGCTGGAAAAGGTCCGGGTGCCGACCATCGCGGCCATCGCCGGCGCCTGCACCGGCGGTGGCGCGGGCATCGCCGCCTGCTGCGACATTCGCATCGGCACCGCGGCGATGCGGTTCGGCTTCCCGATCGCGCGCACGCTCGGCAATTGCCTGTCGATGTCCAATATCTCCAGGATGGTCGCGCTGGTCGGGCCGGCGCGGACCAAGGATCTGATCTTCACGGCGCGACTGATCGAGGCGCCCGAGGCGCTGGCGCTCGGTCTGCTCAACGAAATCGTGCCGGACGTGCCGACGCTGCAGCGCCGCGTCGACGAAACCGCAAAACTCGTGGCCGGCCATGCGCCGATCACGATGGAGACCGCCAAGGAAGCGGTGCTGCGGATCCGGCGGACGTTGTCGCGCGAGGAGGGCCGGGACCTGATCCTTCGCGCCTATATGAGCGAGGATTTTCGCGAAGGCATGGATGCCTTCCTCAACAAGCGCACGCCGAACTGGAAGGGCAGCTGATTCCCTGGCCTGAACATCGGCCAGCGTGTCCAAGCAACGGGGCCTCAATTCTGGGGTCGGAGCCACCCGCTACCGGCAGAATGGCGCGAGGAACGAACCGGTTGCAACCGGGCGGAGCTTGCCACCGTTGTGGAGTGGAAGGGCGGGAAAGCGCGCGTTGCGTTCGTAGCAAGTTTCCTGCCGAGCAGGACCGCTCGAGCGTACGGCTATTCTCCTGCCCGCCGCGCTTCCAACGGGGATTGCTGTTGCCCAGTCGTCCGAATTGCCGGCTGCATCACCACCCCTTATGATTGCATTAACGAAACCGGACTAAATTTGGGCGAGGGTAGTTGCCCGATCACGTTTCGGGCCAAATTGGTGTTTTGGGGCTGTGGATATTCTTCTCGCTCTTGGTGCCTTGCTCGTCGCCTTGGTCTTCGCCGGGTGGTCCTGCGCGAGGTCGTACTTTGAGAATGGACGCCGCCGAGGCGAGGAGGACGCTACTCGCGAGATTCTTCGAGGCGTCAGTTCTCACTACGAATTGAATGGCCAGAATGTTCCCGCGAGCGTGGCCGAAGCACTAACGGCACTGAAAGCCGCATCCGGGAAACGTCGTAAAGCGGCGGATGGATCGACGGATCCCTATCATGCGCTACTTTGGCGATTGGGAGACGCAATTGGAGAGGCGTGTTGGCTGAAGGGGCATGCTGCGGGCATAAGACGGAAGGCGCCTGCCGAGGGAAGGATCCGCGTTGATCTCTCGCTGACCGAGTTGTTGCAGATTAGCTGGCTGTCGCATCTCGGCTTTCAACACATGATGCCCAATTATCGCGGCTTCGAAATTCACCGATTTAGCGGCGAGCAAGATGCGCAGGAAGGCGCGAAAGCCGTCGGCAGGATCGAGGCGGCAATTCCCGCGAAGGAACGGCCTTTCGCCGATCTTTCCCACCAATTCGAGAACCGGCAGAAGTTGATTTGCGATTGGTGGCCCGGAGCGCCAGATCGATTAACAGCTTGACGGAGGGGGCGCATGCTTGCGTTGCCGATCGAGCCAAAATCCACAGTTGTCCCCGCATAGGGACAGCAACCGGACGGGCGACATTGTTGCCGGCCAACAACCATTTACAAGAAGCCCCATGAACTTCTGAACCGCCGGTTGAGGAAAAGAACCGAGATTGACTCTTGCGACGAGTACCATTTCCGCCACGCTAACGACAAACCATCGTCAGATTTTGACGGGTATTTGTCGGGTATCATTAAAGCGGTCGGGGATGGGCTGAATGCGGTTGTTGTGGTGCATTTTTTTGATGACGATGAGCGGTGCTGTGTTCGCTCAGACAACTGGCACCGTGAACCCGAGCGTCGCTCCAGCGGAACCTTCAGTGAAGGAAGACGCGCCGCCCGGTGGCTGTATGCCGATCGGGCTGACCGCTTCTGGAGAAATCGTATTCCCATTTCAATGCAAAGGGTTCATAGAACAGCACCGCGAAAAGGGCGTGGAGCAGAAACCGCCTTCTGCGGAAGACAAACCCTCCGCTGAGCAGAAGCCGTCTGCTGTGGAAGAACAGCCCGCCGCTGCGGAGCATAGACCCGTGACAGTGGAGGAGAAGCGCGCCGTCGAGCAATCGGCGGCCGAGGGACCGGAGAATACCCAATCGATTGATAAATCGGTTGAAACAGTCTCACTATCGAAGCGCGTTAAGGAAAAGCCACGCAGGCGTTCGATGGGTTCAGCGGGCTGCCAGCGCTACCGGACTTACGATCGGAAAGCCGGCAGTTACAGGGGGTACGACGGACGGCGCCATTCCTGCCAATAGGTTCTGGTCGTCGCCCCGACTAGAATGCTCCGATTAGGAGGGGATTCTGCCAAGAGATCCGATCCGGAGCCATGGTTCGACGCGTGCCAAACCGATAAACCCAAAACCGGCAGTGGCGTAGATCAGTGTTCGGAAAGTCTAATTTCTCGCTGCATGCGTTCGATGATGGTCGTTAGGGCTTCGCTGGCAATCTTTCTATCCGCATTGCCGAACTTTATTCCTTGAAGCCGCCAATTTACATCAGAACGCGATGCCGGTTTGGTTCGCCGGACAATCACGCCGACGAACGCCTCACAATCAGGCGCAGCCTTCTGGACGGCTTCCGCTATCGCCAATTCGAGTTCCGGGATCGTAATTGAAATTCGGCTGTCCTTACGCCAC
>NZ_JADGRI010000358.1 GCF_017881085.1 Bradyrhizobium sp. | reverse complement strand
GCCCGACATGCTGATCGAGCCGGTCTACAGCCGGATCACCGGCCTCTGGACCACCGTGATCGCGCGCAAGATTGCCGGGCCGCACGGCGAATTCCTCGGCGCCATCGGCAGGGGCATAGAGCCGGCCAACTTCGAAAAATTCTTCGCAAGCCTTTCGCTCGGAGACGGCGCCGCGATCGCGATGTTCCATCGCGACGGGACGCTGCTGGCCCGTTATCCCCACATGGATACGATGATCGGGCAGAATTTCGCCGATGGTCCATTCTTCCAGAATGTTCTGTCGAAGGCCGACCACGGGTCCCTGCGTCTGACCAGTCCTGTCGATGGTCAGGACCGGCTGGGCGCGGCTCGCGCGCTGAACGACTTTCCGATTGTGGTGATCGCGACGACGACGGCTACGGCCGCGCTGGCCGATTGGCGCGCCCAAATCCGGTTCCTGATCGCCGCGGCCGCCCTCGCGATGCTGGTGATCACGGCGATGCTGTATCTCGTCGTGCGCAAGCTGGCGCAACAGCACCGGTTGTCGGAACAACGGCTGCGGCTGGAAAAGCAACGTCTCGATACCGCCGTCAACAACATGACGCAGGGCCTGCTTCTGTTCGATTCGTCGCAGCGGCTCGTCATCTGCAACCAGCGCTATATTGAGATGTACGGCCTGTCGGCGAGGGTCGCGAGGCCGGGCGCCACATTCCGTGAGGTCATCGCGCACCGCAAGGCCACCGGGACGTTCGTGGGCGACGTCGACCTGTACTGTTCCCGTGTCCTGCGCGACATCGGGCTCAGACAAACCATGACCATCGAGACACCCGACGGGCGCTCGATCCAGGTCGTCAACGAACCGCTGGGCGATGGCGGGTGGGTGGCGACCCACGAGGATATCACCGAGCGCACCCGCGCCGAACAGCGCATCACGCATCTCGCGCATTACGATGCGCTGACCGATCTGCCGAACCGCGCCCTCTTCCACGAGCGGCTGAAGACGGAACTGCCGAATGTGGTCCCGGGTGAGCAATTGGCGGTGCACTACATCGACATCGACGAATTCAAGAGCGTCAACGACTCGCTCGGCCACCTGATCGGCGATGAACTGCTGAAGTCGGTCGCGGTAAGCCTGAGCCGGTGCGTCACGGCTCCGGATTTCGTCGCGCGGCTCGGCGGCGACGAATTCGCCATCGTCCAGACGGCGGTCAAATCCGCCGCCGACGTCACCGATCTGGTCGACCAGGTCTTCGCTGCGATCCGAGAGCCGTTCGAATGTCTCGGTCACCAGCTGACCGCGGATGCCAGCATCGGCATCGCGCTCGCTCCGGAGCACGGCGTCGATCTCGACCAGATTCTCAAGAACGCGGATCTGGCGATGTATGCCGCCAAATCGGCGGGACGCCGGACCTATCGTTTCTTCGAGCCCGCCATGGACGCGCAGGTCAAGGCCCGCCGCAAGCTCGAACTGGACCTGCGCCAGGCCATCGCCGACGAGGCGCTGGAGGTGTATTACCAGCCCTGCGTCAGCCTCGCCGACAACGGCATCACCGGCTGCGAAGCGCTGCTGCGCTGGCGCCATCCCGAACGGGGCATGATCTCGCCCGCCGAATTCATTCCGATCGCGGAAGAGACCGGCTTGATCAACCAGCTCGGCGAATGGGTGCTGGCGACGGCCTGCGCGGAGGCCACGAAGTGGCCCGACGAGATCAGGCTCGCGGTCAACGTTTCGCCGGTGCAGTTTCGCAGCGGCACGCTGGCACTGAAGATCGTCGCGGCGCTGGCGGCGTCCGGCCTGCCGGCGAGCCGGCTCGAACTGGAGATCACGGAGGCCGTGCTCATCCGCGACGACGATACGGCGCTTGCCATTCTGCACCAGCTTCGCGGCATCGGGGTGAGAATAGCGCTCGACGATTTCGGCACCGGCTATTCCTCGCTGAGCTATTTGCAGCGTTTTCCATTCGACAAGATCAAGATCGACCGCTGCTTCGTCAACGACATCGCCGAGCCCGGAGGATCGTCCTGCATCGTGCGGGCGGTGGTCAATATCGCCGCCGAACGCCACATGACGACGACGGCCGAGGGCGTCGAGACCCAACAACAGCTGGAACTGCTGCGCGCGCTCGGCTGCTCGGAAATGCAGGGCTATCTGTTCAGCCCGCCGAAACCGGCCGCCGACATCCGCCAACTGATGCTCGCGCGCCGCGACCGGCGGTCCTCACTGCCGCCGAGCCCCGGCCGCAAGCGCCGGCGGCTTCCCTCGACCGCCTAGTTCGGAACCGTCGCCTTGGGCGCCGGCGGCACATCCGCATTGACCATGACGCCGTGCAGGAAGTTGTAGGCAACGGCGAGCGCCTTGTCGTCCTTCTCACTGGGCGGAACGTAGGACTGCGAGCCCGTCGCCTCCGCGCCTTCCGCGGCGAGGTGGCCGCGCATCGACGCCTCGCCCTTCAGTTCGGCACGGTCCTTCAGTTCGTCGGGTACGGTTTGCAGCACCTCGATATCGGGCTTGACGCCCTGCGCCTGGATGGAATGACCGGACGGGGTAAAGTAGCGTGCCGTCGTCAGCGCCAGCGCGCCGTTGCCGCTCCCGAGCGGGATGATGGTCTGTACCGAGCCCTTCCCGAAGGAACGGGTGCCGATCAGCGTCGCCCGCTTGTGATCGTGCAACGCGCCGGCCACGATTTCGGAAGCCGAGGCCGCGCCGCCGTTGATCAGAACGACCAGCGGCTTGCCCTTGGTGAGATCGCCGCCGTGCGCGGTGAAGCGCTGGGTTTCCTCGGGCGTGCGGCCCCTGGTCGAGACCACCTCGCCGCGTGCCATGAAAGTCGAGGACACCGAGACCGCCTGATCGAGCAATCCACCGGGGTTGTTGCGGAGATCGACGACATAGCCAGCGAGCTTGTCCTGCGGAATCTGCTTTGAGATATCGGCGATCGCCTTTTGCAGGCCGTCGGTGGTCTGCTCGTTGAACGAGGTGATCCGGATATAGCCGATGTCGCCGCCTTCGGTGTGGAAAGTGACCGGACGCACGCGGATGATCTCGCGCTTGACGGTGACCTCGATCAGCTTGTCCGCGCCCTTGCGCTGGATCTTGAGCTTGGTCTGGGTATCGACCGGACCCTTCATCTTGTTGACGGCCTGCTCGAGCGTCAGCCCCTGAACCTGGTCGTCGTCGATCTGGGTGATAAGGTCGCCGGAGAGAATGCCGGCCTTCGCCGCGGGCGTGTCGTCCATCGGTGCGACGACCTTGACCAGGCCGTTCTCCATCATGACCTCGATCCCGAGCCCACCGAACTCGCCGTGGGTCGTCTCCTGCATGTCCTTCCAGGCCTTGTCATTCATGTAACGCGAATGAGGGTCCAGCGCGGTGACCATGCCGTTGATGGCGCCTTCGACCAGCGCGCTGTCGTCGGGCTTCTCGACATAGTCGGCCCTCACCCGCTCGAACACCTCGCCGAACAGGTTTAGCTGCGAATAGGCGTCAGCGCCCACCGCGGCCCTGGCGATGCTGACCGACAGCGCGCCCTGGGGCGTTGTGACGAGCAAGGTCAGGCACGCGCCCGCCGCCGCACCGAGTATAAACAGGATATTCTTGCGCATCGCTCGAAGGACCTTCTCGCTCGGTTGCTGCCCGCCACGGATCATATTTCAGTGTCTTGCCCTACGCTGAATCCCGGCCAGAATCACAACACCTTTCCGGTATCTTTGAGGCCGTTTTGCCAGGTTGACGGCATTGTTCCGAAACCGCGCTTGGCCCGGGTGCCCAGCCACCAGCCGAACTGCGGTGGTACGGTTCGAAATGGCCCCTCGATGCCCAGTTTCAAGGCAGCATCCATCGGCCAGTTCGGATTGTTGAGGATTTCGCGCCCGACCGCAATCAAATCGGCTTGTCCGTCCCGCAGGATCTGCTCAGCCTGGTCGCCATGGATGATCAGGCCGACCGCCATGGTCATGATATCGGCATGGTGGCGGACATATTCGGATAGCGGAACCTGGTAGCCAAATTTGATTTCCTTGCCCAGAATCGGTGCCTGGTCGGTGATGCCGCCGGAAGAGCAGTCGATGACGTCGATGCCTTTGGGCTTGAGGATCTTCGCCAGCCGCGCGCTCTGCTCCGGGCCCCACCCGGCGTTGTCTTCCACCGAGAGCCGCAGGAACAAGGGCTTGTCGTCGGGCCAGTGCGCGCGCACCGCTTCGGTGATCTCGGTGATGAAGCGCATCCGGTTCAGTTCGGAACCGCCATATTCGTCGGTGCGCTGGTTGGAGCGTTCCGACAGGAACTGGTGCACGAGATAGCCGTGGGCGCCGTGAAGCTCCAGCACATCGAAGCCGGCCTCGCGGGCACGCCGCGCCGCGTTGCCCCAGGCCTGCACGAGGTCCTTGACCTCCCGGCGCCCCAGCGCCTTCGGCACCGGCCATTTCTCGCTATGCGCGATCGCGCTCGGCGCCACCGGCTGCCAGGCGTCCCAGTCCTCGACCTCAGGAGTTTGTTTCAAGGGTCCGTCGCCTTCCCAGGGACGGTTGGCGCGCGCCTTGCGTCCGGAATGGCCGAGCTGGATGCCGGCGACCGCGTTCTGCTGCTTGATGAACTTGACCAGCCGCTTGAGCGGCACGACGAAGGCGTCGTCCCAGATGCCGAGATCGCCGACGGTGCCGCAGCCGCGGCGTTCGACCTTGGTCGATTCGACGACCACGAGGCCGGCGCCGCCGGCCGCGAATTTTCCCGCGTTCATCAGGTGCCAGTCGGTCGGAAAGCCCTTGATCGCGGAATACTGATGCATCGGCGGCACCACGATGCGGTTCTTCAGCTCGACGCCGCGGATGGTCAGCGGTGAAAACAGCAGCGTTCCGGACATAAGTGATTTCCTCGTTCGGCGGCGGACGGCGCTGTCCCGGCACCCGCAGGGCGCTGTCTTCTTACCGCAACGATATACACGCCGGGGCAATGCGGCAAAGCCGGAATACCCCCGGTTTGATGTCTAATTTGTAATGGGAGGCATTCGAATCCGGCGCTCCCAATGATGGCTAAACACGACTTCGCATTCTCGCGGCGCGAGACGCCCGAGTAATGCCAGAACCTTCCGCCCCCAGAGAGGGCGTGGGGAATGCCGGGTGCCCAGTGCACCCGCAGCCTCGTGTGCGAAGTGGTAGT
>NZ_JADGRI010000115.1 GCF_017881085.1 Bradyrhizobium sp. | reverse complement strand
TCGCCCTCGGTGTCGAGATTGGAGTTCGGCTCGTCGAGCACGATCAGGAACGGATTGCCGTACAGCGCCCGCGCCAGCGCCACGCGCTGCGCCTGGCCGGCCGAGAGCGCGGTGCCCTGCTCGCCGATCTGGGTATCGTAGCCGTCGCGCATCTTGATGATCATCTCGTGGACGCCAGCCTCCTTGGCGGCTGCGATGATGGAATCCGCGGTCGCGTCCGGATCGAAGCGCGCAATATTCTGGGCGACGCTGCCTGCGAACAGTTCGACGTCCTGCGGCAGGTAACCGACGTGGCGGCCGAGCACGTCGGACGACCACTGGTCGAGCGCCGCGCCGTCGAGCCTTACCTTGCCCCGCACCGGCTGCCAGACGCCGACCAGCGCGCGCACCAGCGAGGATTTGCCGGATCCGCTCGGCCCGATCACGCCCAATCCGTTGCCGGCGACCAGCGCGAAGGTCACGTCCTGGACGATGACCTTCTGATCGCCCGGCGGCACGATGCTGACGCCTTCCACCGACAGGCGGCTCGACGGGCTCTGCAGCAGCGTCTGCTGGACGGGCGCCGGGACCTGCTCGAGCAGCCGGTTCAGGCGGTGCCAGCTCTGCCGCGCGGCGACAAAGCCTTTCCAATGCGCGATGGCCAGATCGACCGGCGCCAGCGCCCGCGCGCTCAGAATCGAACCCGCGATGATGATGCCCGCGGTCGCCTCCTGGTGAATCACCAGATAGGCGCCGACCGCAAGCACCGCCGACTGCAGGGTCATGCGCAGCACCTTGGCGATCGCACCGAGCCCGCCGGCGACGTCGCTGGCGCGCTGATTGCCCGCGAGATAATTCTGGTTGGCTTCGCTCCAGCGCCGGGTCAGCCGTCCGGCCATGCCCATCGCGACCAGCACTTCCGCGTTGCGCCGGCTGGTGGCGGCCAGATCGTTGCGGCGGGCCGCCAGACCCATGGCCTCGCGTGCCGGCCTGCGCGACAGATATTCGGTGAGGACGGTGAGGCTGACCAGGATGACGGCGCCGATCAGCGCGGTGACGCCGATCATGACATGGAAGGCGAAGCAGATCGCCAGGTAGAACGGCAGCCACGGCAGATCGAACAGCGCGCCCGGGCCCATGCTGGAAAGGAACGAGCGCACATTGTCGAGGTCGCGCAGCGGCTGCAGGCCCTCGTTGCGGCCGCCGACCATCAGCGGCAGGCGCACAATGGTGTCGAACACGCGGGCATTGAGGGCTTCGTCGAGCGAGGTGCCGATACGGCCGAGGATGCGGCTGCGGATCAGGTCGAGCACGCCCTGGGCGATGTACAACCCGCCGGCGAGAATTGCCAGGCCGACCAGGGTCGGCACGCTGCGGCTCGGCAGCACCCGGTCGTAGACCTCCAGCATGAACAGCGAGCCGGTCAGATACAACAGGTTGATCATGCAGCTCATCGCGCCCACGCCGATGAATGCACTGCGGCAGGCGCGCAGCGCATCACCGAGTTCGGAACGCCGGACACCGGGAACGGCTGCCATCAATCCTGATCTCTTCAAAAGGGGTACGCGACCCTAACCCACTGAGATTGCGCAATTCCTAACTTACCGATTTTTGGCACCAACGTCCATGAAAGTCGCGTTAACCTAACCGGTATCGGCGCCCTCCATGCAACCGGATACAGCCTTCGAAACCGGACTCAGGTGACAAACTGGGACGCGGACGATCTTCTCCGGACCGGTCGCGCCAGGTATCGCCTCCCGGCCCAAGTCCGGGTTTGGCGCGACTACCGCAGCCGTCGTCGACGGGAACCTTATCGGCTCCCATGACTTGTCACGCATCTTACCAACACCATTGGAGTTATCATGATCCGCCGTCTTATCGGAATTGCCGCCCTTGCCGCCGTCGTGGCGCTGCCCGTCGTGGCGCAGGCCCAGGGAGTCCCCGGCGGGGTTGAGCGGGGCTCAAGGGATGGCGAAAGGGCCGCCGGACCTGTCGGCGCCGTGGTCGGCGGCGTGATTGGCGGCGTGGTCGGCGGTGTCGCCGGGGTTCTCGGCGTCGATGAACGTCCCCGCTTCCGCAGCTATGTGGTCGAGCAGCATCGCCCATCCTATCAATATCGCGAGGACGTCCGGGTCGGCGCGGTTCTGCCGGAAGAAGGCGTCACCTACTACGACGTGCCGCCGGAATATGGCGTGCGGGATTATCGCTACACGGTCGTGAACAACCGCACCGTTCTGGTCGATCCGCGCACCCACCGGATTATCGAGGTCATCGAGTAACACGACCGCCGCATCGATTGCGTCGAATGAGGGCCATTCGTCGGGATGGCCCTCATTTTTATGCCGGAACGAGCGTCAGAACCGGCCGCCGGTTCGAACCAGCCGCACGATCAGCAACAGCAGGACGGCACCGATCGCGGAATAGATGATCTCCGACACGAGGCCGACGCCGAGATGAAGGCCGAGCTTCGGAAACAGATAACTGGCGACCAGCGCGCCGGCGATACCGATGAGGATGTCGCCGATGAGGCCGAAGCCGGTGCCGCGCACGATCTTGCCCGCCAGCCAGCCTGCAATCAGGCCGACGAACAAGATGACGAGAATGCTTTCATTGGAAAGATACATCGGAACGATTCCCCCGGGTTTTCGCACGCCATTGCTTGGAAAGACGCGTTCGAACCTATCCACAATTGCCTGGCGTGACGACTCCTATCTGCGGGACCTTGATGCGATCGCACTTGCCCTTCGCGAAATGCGCCATCTTCGCCGGTGGATGAAACTTTCTTCCGTCATCTGCGTTAGGCAACAATGACACAAGCCGACACTTGGTATGTGGCCTTCGGGCCGGACAAGACCGTAAAAACGGATGACAGCGCGCTGGGCGCGGTGCGATCGACGCGGACGTTCAGATCGGAAGTCGACGCGAAACTGTTCGCCATGCAGATTCTGGCCAAGGGTTGGTCGGCCAGCGCAGGCACGCTCAATCCTCATCAGCCCAAGCAGGTCGTTGGTTCTTCCCAGATCGAATGCTGGGCCGACCCCGGCCTCGGTGGCTGAAGCGGCCGGCGTTACGTCGCAGCGGCAATCACTCGACGTTCAGCCAGGATACACCTTGCGATCCGGTCGGGCCCGACCCGTACATTAGGCGGCAATTGCTCGATGCAGCGGGCTTCCGCAAAGGCACAGCGCGGCGCGAACGAGCAGCTGACGGGCGCGCGGTCGAGCGAGGGCGGCGTTCCCGGAATCGTTTCCAGCCGCTGGCCACGCCTGGCGCCGTGGACGGTGGAGGCCAGCAGGCCCTTCGCATAAGGGTGGATCGGCGAGCGCACGATGTGCTTGAGCGTGCCCTGCTCGACGATCTCTCCAGCATACATCACGGCGACGCGGTCGCAGATCTCGATGGCGACGCCGATATCGTGGGTCACGAAAATCACCGACATGCCGAATTCGCGCTGCAGCTCACGCAGCAAGAGAAGGATCTGTATCTGCACGGTGGCATCGAGCGCGGTGGTCGGCTCGTCCGCGAGCAGGATTTTCGGCTTGCACGAAAGCGCCAGCGCGATCATCGCGCGCTGCCGCATGCCGCCACTCATTTCGTGCGGATAGGCCTCCAGCCTTCGTTTCGCCGAGGGTATCCGCACGACTTCCAGCATTTCCAGTGCCCGCGCCATCGCGTCCGTGTGGTTCTTGCCCTCGTGGCGCATCACGGTTTCGGCGATCTGCGCCCCGATGGTGTAGACGGGGTCGAGCGCCAGCGCCGGCTCCTGGAAAATCATTGAAACAGTCTGGCCGCGAAACGCCGACAGCTCTTCCTCGTCAAGCGCCAGCACGTCGCGGCCGAGAACCCGGACGCTGCCAGAGATCTGCGTCCGTTTCCGGGGCAATAACCGCATCAGCGCGCGCAAGGTAACGCTCTTGCCCGACCCGGATTCGCCGAGCAGGCCGAGCACCTCGCCCTCGCCAAGCGCAAAACTGAGATCGTTCACCGCATGCACGGTGCGCTCGCCGGTGAAGCGAATGTTGAGGCCGTTGACTTCGACGAGATTGGTCATGGCTTGCTCATGGCTTATTTGGGCACCCGTCCGTGGAAATCGGTGGCGCGCTGGAACGCCGCGCCGATCCGCAGCAGCATGGCTTCATCGAACGAGCGGCCGATCAGCTGCATGCCGACGGGAAGACCGGCGCGGGTAAAGCCTGCGGGAATCGCCAGCGACGGCAGACCGAGATAATTGATCGGGCGGGTGAACCGCGTCAGCCGCTGGATCACGGCCTCCGCGTCCGGGCTGTTGCCGACATCGCTCTCGGCGATGGTGGGAGCTGCGACCGGGGCCACCGGCGCGATGACAACATCGACGCCGGCTGTGGCCGCATTGAACGCGGCCAGCGCCGGACCGCGCCAGCGCATCGCCTCGAGATAGGACACGCCGGGTATCGCCAGTCCGTTCTGCAGCCGCATCAGAACCTGAGGGCCATAATCCCCGGGGCGCTCGATCAGCCAGCGCTTGTGCAACGCGGCGGCTTCGACCGCGAGAACCAGCTGGCACACCGCGGTGAGCTGGCGCTGGTCCGGCAGTTCGACCGGAGCGATCGTGGCGCCCTCGCGCTTGAGCACGGCAACCGTCTCATCGAGGATTTTTGCCACTTCAGAATCGAGGTCGTCGACATAGAAGGCGGTGGGGATGCCGATGGTCAGCCCCTTGATGGATTCGCGCGTCGCGGCCTTGTAATCCGGGACCGGCCCGGCGATCGCGGTCGGGTCGTGCGGATCCGCGCCGGCCATCAGCCCGAGCAGCAAGGCGCAGTCCTCGGCGGTACGCGCGAGCGGTCCGACGGTATCGAGCGATTGCGACAGCGGCATCGCGCCGGCGCGGCTGATCCGGCCATAGGTGGTCTTCAGTCCGGTGACGCCGCAGAAATGTGCGGGCATCCGGATAGAGCCGCCGGTGTCCGAGCCCAGCGCCGCAAAGGTCAGCCTTGCCGCGACCGCCGAACCCGACCCCGACGACGAGCCGCCCGTGATGTGATCGGGCGCGAAGGGATTATGCACGGGGCCGTAATGGGTGTTGTGGCCGGTCGGCCCGTAGGCGAATTCCACCATCTGCAGCGAACCCAGCCGAACCGTGCCGGCATCCTTCAGGCGCTGCAAAGCGGTCGAGGTTGTCGTGGCGACGAAATCCCTGCGGATTTTCGAGCCACAAGTGACGATCTTGCCGGCTTCGTAATACATGTCCTTGTGCGCCAGCGGCACGCCGTGGAGGGGGCCGCTGATTTTGCCTTTTGCCGAGGCCGCGTCCGCTGCGTCAGCCGCCGCCAGCGCGGCGTCGGCCTCGATCGCCATGAAGGCATTGAGCCGGGGTTGCCACTGCGCAATCCGGTCGAGACAGGATTGCGTCACCTCGCGCGAGGAGAAACGCTTTTGCGCGATCGCCCGCGCGACCGCGGTCAGCGACAGCAGAGCCGGTTCAGCACTCATTTCGAAACTTTCGCGAGTTGGACAAGAAGAAAGCTCGCCGGCTCCAGATCGAACGGCAGCGTGCCGGCGACCGCGGCAAAGCCTTCGAACGCCGGCCCGATGGAATTGGCCATCCGCGTGGCGACCTCGGCGTCCACGGGCACGCCCGCGACATCGGCCATCGCCTTGACCTCCTTGGGTGTCGGCCTCGTCATGCGGTATCTCCCTGTTTCGCCGGCGCGCGGCTGTGGCCTGAACCTGGAATGGCCATGTAGCACGCCGCCTGGTGGCCCAGTCTATCAAGCGCGGTCAGTTTTGGAGTCGCATTTGCGCAGAGCGGCTCCGCGAACGGACAACGGGTGTGAAAGCGGCAACCGGCGGGTGGATCAATCGGATTGGGCGGGTCACCCGAGATCGGCGGCGTCTCGGTGCGGTGATCGGGATCGGAAGACGGCATCGCCGCCAACAACGCCCGTGTGTAGGGGTGCGCCGGCGCGTCCCAGACCCGGTCGACCGGTCCGAGCTCGACCACCTCGCCGAGATACATCACCAGCACGCGGTCGGAAATGTAACGCACCACATTGAGATCGTGGCTGATGAAGAGATAGGTCAGCCCGAATTCGCGCTTGAGGTCGACCAGCAGATTGAGCACCTGCGCCTCGACCGACTTGTCCAGCGCCGACACCGCTTCATCGAGGATGACGAGCCGCGGCGACAAGGCCAGTGCGCGCGCGATGTTGACGCGCTGGCGCTGGCCGCCGGAAATCTCGTGCGGATAGCGATTGGCAAAGTTTTCCGGCCGCAGGCCGACCTTGCCGAGCAGTTCGCGCGCCAGTACGCGCGAAGCCGCATCCGTCATGCCGTGGACCTTCGGGCCGAAGGCGATCGATTCCTCGATGGTGAGGCGCGGGTTGAGCGAGGCATAGCTGTCCTGGAACACCATCTGCATGCCGCGCCTGAGCTCGCGCAGCGACAGCGCGCGCCCGACCTGCATGCCGTCGTAGATAATCTCGCCAGAATCGCGCGTCATCAGGTGCATCAAAAGCCGCGCGGTGGTCGACTTGCCGCAGCCGGATTCGCCGACGATGCCGACGGTCTCGCCCTTGGCGATGGAAAACGACACGTCGTCGACCGCGCGCACCGTCTTGCGCCTGGAGAAGAGATCGCCGCGCACCGGAAAATGTTTTGTCAGCCCGTTGACCTGCAGCAGCGGCTGCGCGGCGCCGCCGCGGTCTTCGATCGGCTCGAGCATGTCGACGGGTGCGCTGATGTCGTTCATGGCGTCAGTTCCGGATGTCCATGGCGCTGCGCATGCCGTCGCTGAGCAGGTTGAAGCCGATCGACACCGCGAAGATCATGGCGCCGGGCAAGGCCGCCACCCAGGGATTGATGTAGATCGCGGTGCGCAGCGTATTGAGCATCAGGCCCCATTCCGGCTCCGGCGGTTTTGTGCCGAGGCCGAGGAACGATAGGCCAGCGGCCAGGATCATCGACACCGAGATCAGGCCGGTGGCATAGACGAAGATCGGCCCCAGCACGTTTCCTAGCATGTGCACGCGCATGATGGTGAAGGGCCCGGCGCCGGAGGCGCGCGCGGCTTCGACGAAATCCATGTTGCGGACGCCCGTGGTGACGCTCTCGGCGATGCGGGTAATCTGCGGCACGAACACGATGGTCAGCGAGACGATCGAGTTGACGATGCCGGCGCCGAGCGCGCCTGATATCGCGATCGCCAGCAGCACCGAGGGAAACGCGTAGAATACGTCGACGGTGCGCATGATCGCGGTGTTGATCTTGCCGCCGACGTAACCGGCGATGAGGCCGAGCGAGGTGCCGATGCCGAAGGCAAGGATCACGGGCAGAATGCCGACGATCAGCGACAGCCGCCCGCCATAGATCAGCCGGGCCAGCATGTCGCGGCCGAGTTCGTCGGTGCCCAGCGGATAGCCTGCCGTGCCGATATGGCGAAGGCGCCGGATCATCGAGCCCTGATAGGGATCAGCCAGGCCCAGCCAGGGCGCCGCCAGCGCGGAGAGGAAGATCAGCGCCAGAATGAGGGCGCAGGCCACGCTGACCTTGTCGCGCAGAAGCCGGCGCCCGACGGTTGCCCAATAGCCGCGCGCTTTCGACGACGGCGCCGCCTGCAGGGCGGCATCCGACAGCGCGCTGGTGGGGCTGATGCTCACCTTCAGCTCCGCTTGATGCGCGGATCGATCGCAGCCTGCGCGATATCGACCATGAGATTGAGGAACACGAAGAACAGCGCCAGCACCAGGATGGTGCCCTGCAAGAGCGGCAGATCGCGCTGGAAGATCGCCGAATTGAGCAACAGCCCGGAGCCCGGCCAGGAAAATACGGTCTCGATCAGGATCGAGCCGCCGAGCATGTAGCCGAGTTGCAGCCCCATCACCGCCATCGCCGTTGGTGCTGCGTTCTTGATGACGTGACGGAACACATGGGTCTCGCGCAGGCCCTTGGCGCGCAGTGCCTCGACGAAATCCTGGCTCAAGATGTCGCCGGTCAGCGCCCGCACCGTGCGGGTAACGATCCCCATCGGAATAACGGAGGTGGTGACCGCCGGCAGGACCAGATAGCGGATGTGCTCCCAGTCCCATCCCCAGGCGCCGGAGCCGCCGGGACCGGCGCCGACGGCGGGCAGCCAGTTCAGTTGCACCGAGAAGATGATGACCAGCACCATGCCGAGCCAGTAATGCGGCACCGAGACGCCGGCGATCGCGATCGAGGTCGCCACCTTGTCGACCCAGGTGTCGCGGAAATAGCCGGCGAGCAGGCCGAAGAACAATCCGAGCGTGAATCCGATCATCGCCGCGGCGATCGCGAGTGTGACGGTGTTGCCGACCGCGCGCATGACCTCCGACAGCACCGGGCGGCCGGTGGCGATGGAATGGCCGAGATCGCCATTGACCGCCTTCCATAGCCACAGGCCGAACTGCACCGGCAGCGGCCGGTCGAAGCCGTAGGCGATGCGCAATTGGCTGGCGAGCTCCTGCGACGCATCCGCCGGCAGGATCGCGACCAGCGGATCGCCCGGCGTGATGTGCACCAGCATGAAGCACACCAGCGCCACGCTGACGACGATCGGGATCACATAGACGATGCGGCGGAGGATATAGGCGAGCACGGTTCACCTTCTTCTTCCCTTCTCCCCTTGTGGGAGAAGGTGCCATCGATGCGAAGCATCGATGGCGGATGAGGGGTTTGCATCCGCGGAGAGAGACCCCTCACCCGTCTGCGATGCTTCGCATCCAAAGCCGATACAGAGCATCGGCGTTCTGTCCAAGTACGGCGGCCAAAGGCCGCCTATTCACCCTCTCCCACAAGGAGAGAGGGTGAAGGAAGGGTCCTGTCCGCTATGGTGTCATGCTAATCGGCGAGAAGTCGACGAACCAGCTCTTCGGCTGCACGAAGCCCTTGATCTTGGGGCTCAAGGCGCGGGGCGCGACGTCGTGGGCGACGTAGAGGAACGCCGCGTCGTCGACAGAAGCCGCGTGCAGTTCGGCCAGCGCCTTGTCGCGCTCAGTCGGATCGAAGGTCTGGCGCGCCTTGGTCACCAGCTCGTCGAATTTCGGGTTGTTGATATAGCCCCAATTATTCGACACCGGCGGCGCCATTGAGGATTGCAGGAAGCGCACCAAGGCGAAGAACGGATCCATCGCCGCATAGGTCACGTTGGTGGCGTTGGCGCCGTTGGCCGACGGGTCCTTGGCGCCGCGCCGCCAGTTGGTGAACAGCGTATTCCACTCGATGACGTCGAGCTGGACGTCGAAATAGCATTCGGCCAGCGCTTGTTGCAGATATTCGTTCATCGGCAAGGGCAGCATCTGCCCGGAGCCCGACGCCGAAGTCTGCACCTTGACCGTCAGTTTCTTAGTTGGACCGTAGCCCGCTTCCTGCATCAGCTTCTGCGCCGCGGGCTTGTCGTATTTGATCTGGAAGGTCGGATTGCCGCGCCAGGGATGGCCGGGCTCGAAAGTGCCGGTTGCCGGCACCATCAGGCCGGCGAGCAGGCCGTCCTTGAGGCCCTCGCGGTCGATGCAGAGATTGGCGGCCTTGCGAACGCGAATATCGTTCCAGGGCGAGCCCTCGACGCGCGAGAACTGCCACGGCCAGACATGCGGCTCCTCATTGGAGTACAGCCCGAAACCGCGCTGCTTGATTTCGGCGACCGCATCCGGCGCCGGCGCCTCGATCCAGTCGACCTGGCCGGAGAGCAAGGCAGCGGTGCGGGCATTTGCCTCCGGCATCGGCAGCAGCACCATCTTGTCGACCTTGGGAACGCGCGCCTTGTCCCAATAGCCTTCGTTCTTGACCAGTTCGAGCCGCTCGCGCGGGGTGAAGCTCGACATTTTCCACGGGCCGGTGCCGGAAGCATCCTTGGCGAACGCGGCCCAGGCGGCCTGCGACTTCGCCTTGGCGTCCGCGCCCTGTGCGGCGTCATAGAACTTCTGCCATTTCGCCGGACTCGCCATGAACAGATTGGTGAGATTGATCGGCAGGAAGCTGTCCGGCTCCTTGGTGATCATTTCCACCGTCATGTCGTCGATTTTGCGCGCCGACGCCAGGGTCGGCATCCGCGACGCGGTCACGCCGACCTGGCTCGGATCGAACTGCGGCGCATCCTGCTTGAGTACTTTTTCGACGTTCCAGACCACGGCGTCGGCATTGAAGGGCGAGCCGTCATGGAAAATGACGCCGGGACGCAGCCTGAAGGTCCACTTCTTCTTGTCGGCGTCGTCGACTTTCCATTCCGTCGCAAGCCCGGGAATCACGACGCTTGCCTTGTCCGCGGACGACAGATCCCACATCGTCAGCGCGTCATACATGGTGAGGCCGGTGAAGCGATTGCCCTCAAAGCCCTGATCAGGCTGCCCCAGCGTGCGCGGAATATCGGCAGCGGTCATGCCGATGCGCAAGGTCGTTTCGGCAGCCGAGATACGCGGCAAAGCCGCTACCGCGGCCATGGCCAGTATCACCACCGCCGCTGCGGTCCGGCTTCTTCCCGATTTTTCGATACGCATCAGAGCAGATCCTTTTCGACTTCGATGATTAATTCTTATGCAATCTCATGCAACGCCTGTGCCAATGGAGCGGATTGCCCACTCAATTGCCGTTGACGGCGCAACTCCTTGTGAGGCGGGCGGGGAATCGCGCGATGCTGCCTAATCTGGCATCAACCTTGCAGCCTCCGACCGAGTACGTCTGTACTCTTCCAACGGAGCTTAGTTCATGCGCGCCCGAAACTCGATCCTTGCAGCCATCGCAGTCGCACTCGCTGCGGGCATGTCCGCGCTCCCCGCGCGGGCCGAAACGGTGGTGCGATACGGCATCTCGATGGCCGATATTCCGCTGACGACAGGCCAGCCCGATCGCGGCGCCGGCGCTTATCAGTTTACCGCTTACACGATCTACGACCCGCTGGTGGCCTGGGAGATGGACGTGTCGGACCGGCCCGGCAAACTGGTGCCGGGGCTCGCCACCGAATGGAAGGTCGACGACGCCGACAAGACCAAGTGGCGCTTCACGTTGCGCAAGGGCGTGAAGTTTCATGACGGCAGCGACTTCGACGCCGATGCCGTGATCTGGAATCTCGACAAGGTGCTCAACGACAAGGCGCCGCAATTCGACAAGCGCCAGAGCGCGCAGGTGAAGACCCGCCTGCCCTCGGTCAAGAGCTACGCCAAGATCGACGACTCCACGATCGAGATCACGACCAAGACGGTCGACTCGTTCTTCCCCTACCAGATGCTCTGGTTCCTGATCTCGAGCCCCGCCCAATACGCAAAACTCGGCAACGACTGGGACAAATTCGCAAGCCAGCCGTCCGGCACCGGACCCTTCAAACTGACAAAGCTGGTGCCGCGCGAACTCGCCGAACTGTCGAAAAATCCGGATTACTGGGACAAGAAGCGGATTCCGAAGGTCGACAAGATCGTCCTGATCCCGATGCCGGAGGCGCTGACCCGGACCAACGCGCTGCTCGCCGGCCAAGTCGACCTGATCGAGACGCCGGCGCCGGATGCGGTGCCGCAGCTCAAATCGGCGGGCATGCGGATCGTCGACAACATCACCCCGCATGTCTGGAACTATCACCTCAGCGTGCTGCCGGGTTCGCCCTGGACCGACATTCGCCTGCGCAAGGCGCTCAATCTCGCGATCGATCGCGACGCGGTGGTCGGGCTGATGAACGGATTGGCAAAACCCGCCAAGGGCCAGGTCGATCCGTCGAGCCCATGGTTCGGCAAGCCGACCTTCGAGCTCAAATACGATCTGGCGGCGGCGAAGAAGCTCGTCGAGGAAGCCGGCTATTCCAAGGAGAAGCCGCTGAAGACGACCTTCATCATCGCGCAGGGCGGCACCGGGCAGATGCTGTCGCTGCCGATGAATGAATTCCTGCAGCAAAGCTTCAAGGAAATCGGCATCGATATCGACTTCAAGGTGGTCGAGCTGGAAACGCTCTACACGCATTGGCGCAAGGGCGCGGCGGACGAAATGAACGCCGGCATCACCGCCAACAACATCGCCTATGTGACCTCCGACCCGCTCTACGCCATCGTCCGCTTCTTCGCCTCCGACCAGATCGCGCCGGTCGGCGTCAACTGGGGCGGCTACAAGAACCCGAAGGTCGATGCGCTGATCAACGAAGCCAAGCGGACCTTCGATGCCGCCAAGCAGGACGAACTGATCGCGCAGGCGCATTCGCTGATCGTCGACGATGCCGTTCTGGTGTGGGTGGTGCATGACACCAACCCGCACGCGCTGTCGCCCAAGATCAAGCGCTTCGTGCAGGCGCAGCACTGGTTCCAGGACCTGACGCAGATCGGGATGGAGTGAAGAAATCTCACCGTCGTCCCGGCGAAAGCCGGGCGACGCAGATCTTGCGAGCTACTTACTTCGTCAGCAGCGCGAAGGCGCCGTTCCAGTCTTCCGGCGGCGGGTTGTGCTGATAATTCCGGATGCGCGCTTCATATAGATTATAGAGCAGCTCCAGCGCGCGGGCTTCATCGGTGCGGCGGCCGCGCTCGATCGCCGCAAGCGCGCCCTCCCAGTCGCGGCTGCGGTAGCACGCCAGCATCTCGATGGTCAGGTTGCGCAGGCGCTGGAAGCGGCCGGAATGCGCGGTGTCCTCCCGACCGGCGATGGCATAGATGACTTCGGGCTCCTTCTTGCCTTTGACCATGATGAAATCGAGTTCAAGGATGGCAAACCTGTCCTTGACCGCGAGCGCGGTCCTGGAGCCGACGATGATCGGAAAGCCGTATTCCTTGGATTGGCCTTCGAGCCGCGAGGCCAGATTGACGCTGTCGCCGAGCACGGAGTAATCGAAGCGGAGATCGGAACCCATATTGCCGACCACGCACGTACCGGTATTTAGGCCGACGCCGACATTGATCGGAATGTAGACGTGGCCGCCCTCCTTCGCCTCGTGCTCGCGCACCGTGTTGAGGTCGTCGATCCGTTCCAGCATGTCGACGGCGGCTTCGCAGGCGTTGAGCTCATGCTCCTTGTCGTCGAGCGGCGCATTCCAGAACGCCATGATGGCGTCGCCCATATATTTGTCGATGGTGCCCTTGCGCGCCAGGATCGCATTGGTCAGTGGCGTGAGGAAGCGGTTCATCAGGGTGGTGAGGCCCTGCGGGTCGTTTTTGTAAGATTCCGAGATCGTGGTAAAACCGCGGACGTCGGAGAACATGATGGTCATCTCGCGCTCCTCGCCGCCGAGCACGAGTTTCTCCGGCGACTGCGCGAGCTGCTCGATCAGCGCCGGCGACAGATACTGGCCGAACGCCGAGCGGATCTGCCGGCGCTGCGCCTGCTCTCTGACGAAGCTGGTGAAGATCAGGGTCAGATAGATCGCGGTGGTCGACAGCAAGGGATAGGTGAAGTCGATCAGCAACCGGTAGTGCGTGTAAAAATACCAGGAGGTTCCGATCAGCAGCGTCGCGAACAGCGCGCCGACGGCAACCAGGGTGACCGGGCCGAACAGCGGCGCAAATATCAGGACCAGGATTCCGAGCACCAGCGCCGCAAAGAATTCCAGCGCGATGCCGTAGCTCGGCTGCGAAAGCACCGCCTGGGTCAGCGCGCTTTCGAGTACCTGGGCGTGGATTTCAACGCCCGGCATGGCCCGGGACACCGGCGTGGTCTTGATGTCGTTAAGCCCCACTGCCGAGGTTCCGATCAGCACCAGCTTGCCCCTGATTTTTTCGGGCGGGACGCTGCCGTCAAGCACGTCCGCCGCCGACACCAGGATCGAAGTATCGCGGCGCGCGAAATGGACCCAGAGCTGGCCATTGGCGTCGGTCGGAACCTGAAAGCCCTTGACGCCGATGCTCTTGATCCCGGCCTGATCGGATTTGATGAAGATGGTGTCGGTGCCGGTTACCACCCGCAACATTTCAAAGCTCAGAGACGGCATGGTCACGCCCTGGGCGAGCATGATCATCGGCACCCGCCGGATGATGCCGTCGCGTTCGGGCTTGATCGAAAACAGGCCCCGCCCGGCGGCCGCCGCTTCGAGCACCGGAACGTTGCGCAGCAGACCGAGCCATTCAAGCATGAAAGGCTGCGGCTCCCCGCCCAGCATGGCGAGGCCGGTCACCGGAAGAGACTTGTCGAGTTCGCTGAGGACAACGGGAATTCCGGATTCGCCCAGCACCACGCGCGAGTGCCGGATCGCATCGGCAAAAACCTGATCGTTGCTCGGCAGCCCCCGCAATTTGGCTTTGGTTTGCTCATCCAGATTGCGGAATGTCTCGGCTGCCGCGTCGGGATTGAGCCGGTCCGGCTCCGAGAACACCATGTCGAAGGCGATCACGGCGGCGCCGAGTTTGGTGAGATTCGCGATCATATCCGCGATCCGCGTTCGCGGCCACGGCCACTGGCCGAGTTTAGTCAAGCTTTGGTCGTCGATATCGACAACGGCGACCGGCGACTTTGCGAGCTTGGGGCGGGGATCGAAGCGCTGGAACGTATCGAAGGTCCTGACCCGGATCTCCTCGACCGGAGCCGGGTCGGCGACGCGCAACGCCGCAAAGCCGATCAGGAGCACGAGGCACACCAGCCTCGCATACCCGATCCGGCGCG
>NZ_JADGRI010000114.1 GCF_017881085.1 Bradyrhizobium sp. | reverse complement strand
TCGCTCAGGTCGGGATAGTACTTGCCGAGCTGGTCGGCGAGGAACATGCCCTTGTAGACGAGGGTGCGGCACGACATCGACACCGGGTAATAGCCGGCCATCCCGCGGTCGCGGCGCTGATAGATCGCCTGCGAGATCGACTTGCGCAGGATGTAGAGCTTGCGCTCGAACTCGTCGTCGTTCGTCGCCGCGCCGTTGCGCCCGATGAACACCTGCATGTGCGCGGGCTCGGTCGGCTTGACGGTTTCGCCGAGCGAGGAATTGTCGGTCGGCACGTCGCGCCAGCCGAGCAGCATCAGCCCTTCGGCCTTGATCTGGTCGGCGACGATGCTCTTGATGACTTTGCGCCACGCCGTCTCCTTCGGCATGAACAGCGCGCCGACGGCGTAGTCGCCCGGCTTCGGCAGCTGGAAGCCGATCTCGGCCGTCTTGCGCACGAAGAAGTCGTGCGGGATCTGCACCAGGATGCCGGCGCCGTCACCGGCGCGCGGATCGGCGCCGACCGCGCCGCGATGCTCGAGGTTGCAGAGAATGTTGAGCGCGTCGGAGACGATCTGATGCGACTTCTTGCCCTTGATGTTGGCGATGAAGCCGACGCCGCAGGAATCCTTCTCCAGCGAGGGATCGTAGAGACCCACGGCGGGCGGGCGCCAGTCGTGCTCGCGCATCTGCTCGGCCGGTTTCGAATCGGGGGCCGCCGACAGCGCATCTTGCTCGATGTTTTCGCGCTCGAATTCCGACCCGCTCATCTCAAATCCTCTCAATAAGGCTATAGGGGGCCTCACCGCCGTCGTCGGCGCACCTTGGGCGTTCTGCGGCACCCACCGGGCCACCGCTCGTCCTCCGCGAGCCGCAATTTCATAAATTCAGGCTTGGGCGTTCAACGTCCCCGACGAACGGCCTTGCCTGCACCTTCCCGGCGGTCGAAGCGCCGAATTTTCGTTGCAATCCCCGTGCCGGGTTTGCTCCGTAAATGAGACAGCTTTGCTGTCCTAACTCCGACCATGCCAAATTTTTTTCTATCACACAAGCGCATCAAAGTCGCCGGTTGCATGACACGCCAGACGCCACGGCATGGCGGGGCGGGTCCCGCGGATTTGGGGCAAGCGCGCCGCGATCCGGCCCAAGGTCCGCCGAAATTGGCGATGAGGTTGGCGGCCGGGAAAAGGAGCGAAAAGCTCCGGGCGTGGGCGTTTGCAGGAGCGATCGATGAAGCTGTTCACGGGATGGGTCTTGTCGGCCGGGCTGGTGGTTACCGCTGCGGCCGCGAATGCGCAGGTTTTGGCGCCGTACCAAAACGGCCACCCCGCCTACGTCTCCGACTTTGACGGGCCCTATGCGGCGATGCCCCCCGATGCGCCGGCGCCGCGTTATGGCTATGGGCCGAGCCTGCTGCCGCCGCAGGAGGTCTACACCGTGGTGCGCGACAGCGGATTTTCTCCGCTTGGCGTGCCGCAGCTGCGCGGCTCCATCTACACCATCGCGGTGATTGATCGCGGCGGTGAAGACGGGAGGCTGGTGATCGATGCCCGCAACGGGCGGATGCTGCGCTTCATGCCGGCCTACCGGATGGGCGACAATCGCAATCAGGATCCGCCGGTAGCCTATGGCCCTGCCGGTCCGCCGCCGAGCCCGGTCAGGGGCGAGCCGCGGCCGCCGGCCTCGATACCGCATCTGGCCAGCCGCTCGCCCTCATCGGTGCCGCTGCCGAAGGCCTCGCCACCGCGGGCCGACGAAATGAAGCCGCTGGCCGCAAAGCCGGCTGCCGAGCCGGCGCAGCAATCGGCGGCGGTGCAGGCCAAACCGGCGGATGCGCTATCGGTCCCGCCGGCCGCTGCGTCCGCCGCCGTCGCGGCAAAGCCCGCGCCGCAGATCCTGCCGACGCAGGAAATGCCGAAGGCCCAGGGACTGGATTAGCTTCAAGAGTCGCCGCCAGCGTTCGCGGCGACGCATCAACACAAAAAACGCCCCGGTTTCCCGGGGCGTTTTCGTTTCCATTCTTCAGCGAATAACCGCGCGTTACGCGGCGGCTTTCTCGGCCGTGCCGTCGACCACCTGCGGCGCTGGCGCGGCGGTCGTGATCGCAATGCTGCGGGGCTTCTTGGCCTCGGGAATCTCGCGAACGAGATCGACGTGGAGCAGGCCGTTCTCGAGCGAGGCGTTCTTCACCACCACGAAATCGGCGAGCTGGAAGGCGCGTTCGAAGGCGCGCGCGGCGATGCCGCGATAGAGCACCTCGGCCTTGCCCTCATTGTTCACATTGGCGGTCTTTTCGCCCTTGATCGTCAGCGTATTCTCCTTCGCGACGATCGAAAGTTCGTTCTGCGAGAAGCCGGAGACCGCAACCGTGACGCGGTAGCTGTTCTCGCCGGTGCGCTCGATATTGTAGGGCGGGTAGCCGGCGCTGCCGTCCGGGGTCGCGCGGTCGAGCAGCGAAAACAAGCGGTCGAAGCCGACGGTGGAACGATAGAACGGGGTGAGATCGTAAGTACGCATGGTTAGTCCTCCATTGAGCGACTGTGGGTTAACCCGCCCGCCAATCGGGCCGGGCTTTCGTCCATGTGCAGCCTCAGGGTCCGGAGGTTCCGAAACACTGGTAGCGGCCTGCACGAAGGTGATATGGGAGAGGCTTGACCGCGTTCAAGAAGCGGAGATCAGCCGCTTTTTTCACGTTCCCGCCCTTGCCCGCCCTTGATTTTCAGCGCGTTTTACCTAGCCGGTCCGCCCCCCATGACGCTCGTCTCGATTCCTGCCAATCCCGTTCCGGATAACGTCGTCAGCGGCACCATCAAGACCCCTGACGGCGCCGAACTGCGCTTCGCGCGCTGGGCGCCCCCGGCGGGCCGCAAGGGCACGGTCTGCGTCTTCACCGGCCGCAGCGAGCAGATCGAGAAATATTTCGAGACTGTGCGCGATTTGCGCGATCGCGGCTTCGCGGTGGCGATAGTCGACTGGCGCGGGCAGGGCCATTCGTCGCGGCGGCTGCGCGATCCGCGCAAGGGCTATGTACGCGATTTCTCCGACTACGAGGTTGACGTCGAAACCTTCGTGCAGCAGGTGGTGCTGCCGGATTGTCCGCCGCCGCATTTCGCGCTGGCGCATTCGATGGGCGGCGCGGTGATGCTGCGCCTCGCGCACGCCGGAAAGCGCTGGTTCGACCGCATGGTGCTGACGGCGCCGATGATCGATCTGCCGGGGTACCGCACCGCGCTTCCCACGCGCCTGTTTCTGCGCTTGCTGCGGCTGACCGGCCAGGGCGGGCGCTACATTCCCGGCGGCAACGATGCGCTGACCGGCTCGGAATCCTTCGTCAACAATCCCTTCACGAGCGATCCCGTGCGCTTTGCCCGCAATGCCGCGATCCTCGAGGAAGATCCCACGCTGGGCATCGGCTCGCCCACGGTGGCCTGGGCCGATACGGCGTTCCGCGCGATGCACGGGTTCCGCGCCTCCGACTATCCGTCGCAGATCCGCCAGCCGATCCTGATGCTGGCCGCCAGCAACGACACCATCGTGTCGACGCCGGCGATCGAGGAGTTCGCCTATCATCTGCGCGCGGGCTCGCATCTCGTCATCGCCGGCGCCAAGCACGAAATCCTGCAGGAGCAGGACCGCTACCGCGCGCAGTTCTGGGCCGCGTTCGACGCCTTCGTGCCGGGCACGCCGCTGTTCAAGTGAGGCGAAGCGACCGTCGTCGCCCTACAGCGTTTTCAGATATTCGATCAGATCGTAACGCTCGTCGTCGGTCAGCATGCGGCCGATAATGCCCATTGCCGGCTTTCCCTCCAGCGAGTGGCCGAGCACGCTGTTGCCGTTGATCGGCGATCCGTCGGGATTCGTCGCCGAGAACAGCGTCTCGCCGTTCTTGCACGTCTGCACTTCGCCTGCGTCCACGTGGAACCCGACCTGCTCCGGGTCGAAGTCGCGCGCGCCCATGCAGAATTTCCTGGGGCGCTCGGCGGCGGGCTTGAGCATCCAATAGAGCGAGGGCACCGAGCCGTTGTGCAGGTAGGGGGCGGTCGCCCAGACGCCGTTCAGCGGCCGGGCCCGATATTGCGGTTTTAATTTCGACGCCGGGTTGGGACAGTTGCTGCGCTGGCCCCACAGCTCCGTCAGAGCCGGCTCCTGCACGTCGCGGTCCTTCATCCATTTCCGCGAGACCTTGTCCACCACGATCATCAAGGCGACGGCAAACGGCATCTCGGTCGCGGAATACTCCGGCAAATTCCGGCATTTCCACTGCGTCCCCAGATCCTCCGCCGGCTGCAGATTGAGAAAACCGGGCACCTGCACCTGCCGTAACGCCAGCACGTTGGACTGCGCGGGGTCCGTTCCCATTCCGGCCGCGCCCTTCTCGACAGGATTGAGCACCGCGCCCTTGGGGTCCCGGTCCCATTGCTTGGAAGACCAGAAACTCTTGTCCGGGAATTGCGCGTCGAAGGCGGGGTCAGCGACGGGCCCGAGGTGGCACTCGACGCAGATCTCGGCGTAGATCGCGCGGCCCTTGGCGACCCGCTCGGGCTTGATCTGCCAGGCGGGATCGCCGGGGAAAAGCTGCGACGGCCATTTCGGCGATTTCAGCCCGCCAAAGCCTTTTGGATCCCGGCCGAACGGATCGGAACCGCGCAGCATCGCTTCGATGCGAACGAGATTTTCCAGCGCCACCGACGAGCGGAACAGCGCCTCCGGCGGACGGTCGGGCGAAAGATTGATCAGCGCCGAAACCCCGAGCGCCTCGCCGGCATTGCGGATCAGGGGCTGTTCGATCGAGGCGTCGTATTGCGCCCACCAGAACCACGGCACGGTCCAGATCGGCGGGAAACTGACCGGCGCATCATTGGCGTGCAGGTTGTTTTCAAGGCCGGCGAGGCCGCCCAACGCCAGGTCGGTGTAGAAGACCTGGTTGCCGATTCGGTTCAGCGCGTCGAGCCGACCGAACCCTTCGTCGGTATCCTTTTGCCCCTTATCCTTGATCGTCTTGTCGTAGGTCTTTTTCTGGCCGAGCAGGTAATCGCCGACCGCGGCCAGATCGCTCTTGAGCTTGTCGCGCTCGCTCCGGCCGGCGTCGGGACCTAGCACGCGCGCCGCGAAGCGACCGAAGCGGCCCGGCACTTTCAGGGTGTAGAGAATGGACAGGCCGGTCGCGCTTTCGAGCTTGCGCAGCTCTACCATGGCCGGGCCGCCGTCGAACCGCACGCTTGTGCCTTTATAGCGGATACTTCCGGCGTGACAAGCCGCGCAGGTCAGTCCGATCCTGTCGGGTTCGGGCAGCCCGGTGCCGGGATTGGCGACGCCGGTCAGCCGCGCGAAGCCGACCGGCAGGCCGTCGAAATTCTCGACTGCCGTCGGCCGCAAACCGAAGACATTGTCCGGCGCCGGCTCGGTCTTGGCGTCGGGCGAGGGCGAATAGCCGAAACGGCGCAAGGTCGCTTCGTCGGCGTGGACGGTTTTCGGGCTCGGCAGGAAACCGAACCGTTCGAGATAATCGCTGTCCTTCATGAGGCCGGGCTGGCTGAACAGATTGATGCCCGGCTGTTCCAGCGCGATGAACCAGTCATAGGGCACGGGAAAGGTCGCGGTGCCCTGGCTCGCATGGTGGAACCAGTGCCGATCTTCGGTCGACCAGTTCTGGTCGAGCCAGTACGCCGCTTTGGTCGGAGCGCGGGCTGGCAAGGGAGGGGGCAGCAATTGTGCAAGCGGCGGCACCATCCTGCCGATCTGGTCGGGGAATTCGGCAATCGCTGCGATGGCCAGGCCTGCGAGAACGAGCAGCGCGCTCGCGGCCTTGGCGAGCCTGCCGAACAAGCCGCCGGCCGGCGCGGCTTGCGTCTTCAGGCGCGCGATGACCCGGTCCGGCAGCCGCCGCTCGACAAACAGCGTCCTGACCTCCGCCACGCTGAGGTAGCGTTGTTCGCCGTCGCCCTTGCCCATGATGCGCAGCAGGACAGGCCATTCGCCCTCCATCAGCTTGCGGTCGATCCAGCGCCGGTTGCCCTTGGCGCGTTCGAAATTCGCGTCCATGTAGCTCGTGATTTCCGCAGAGCTCAGCCCGCGTTCGGAACCGCCTGATAGGTCCGGCCGATCCTTGCCGAACCCGGCGAGACGCGCCAGCTCCGCCTCGTTCACCTGCGCGGTCACGCCGAGGATGCGCGAGCCGACGCCATGCTTGTCCAGCGGACCGTCGCGCAAGGCGTCGAGTTCGGCGCCGGACCAAAGGCTGCGCAGCAGGCGCAAGGGACCAAGGCCGTTGGCGACGAGCGCGACCAGGCAGGTCTTGAGGCCGGCCTGCTTTTTCTTCAACCCCGTTTCGCCGCTGGCGGCCTCGACGGTTTGGGAAAGTCTCGCAAGCGGCACGACATGGCCGTCGAGGAAGCCGTCCGCGACGGCCGCGCGCAGGAATGGGCAGGGATTGTCGGGTGAAACGGCGACCTGCGCCCCGGTTACGTCGCTGGCGGTCTTGCTGGCGCTATCGTCTTGCATAGCTGACAATCCCGAAAATTATCTTTTCCTGAAACGCGCGAATGAAATCCCCGAAGGCGAGCTCGCCAGAACAACGCTACTTTAAGATGTATCCGAGTTTTGGCTGAATTCAAATCCGAATCGTCGGTCAGGAATGAGGCGGCGAGTTCGTCGTTCGATCCGTGCCTAGCAATTCGATTTGAGCTGCGAATTCGACGCGACGAGAGTCAATTTGGTCGACGGTACGCCGGCTTTCACAAGCCCCTCGCGGTAATGGGCGATGTCGGCGGGATTTTTCCAGCGGAAATTCCTCAGGTGCCGTTCGACGGTCAGGCCGGGAAAACTGCTCAGCAAAACTTCGGCCGCCTTGGCCGCGTCCTCGGTTCGCCCCATCTGCGCCAGCGCCGCCGCCCGTACCGCGAGCACCTGAAGGTGAGTGGAGTTCAAATACAGGGCCTCGCGTGCCCAGGACAGCGAGGCATCATATTGCCTCAGTGAATAGTGGCTGAACGCGTTCAGGGCCGCCCATTGATAACGGGGGTCGCTGGTGCCCTTCTGCACGGCCATCGAAAACAGTTCGATGGCTTGCCGATGCTCGCCGACGACGAGGTGACAGAATCCGAGAACGCCGCAGGCGCCCATGTCGTAGGGGTTGAGCTCGACCGCCCGTTTTGCCGCCCCCAGCGCGGCCTCGTAATCGCCCTCCATCGCATGCACATAGGCCAGGATCGAAAACGCAAAGGATGATCGGGGATCGAGCCGGACGCTGCTTTCCGCGAGTCCCATCGCCTCGGCCCACAATTGGCGCGTGCTCTTGATCCATCCATACTGCACGCCCTGCACCAGGATGGTGCCGAGATAGGAGCGCGCGATGGCGAGCGTCGGGTCGAGCGCCATGGCCTCCCTGAAGCAGGCGATGGCGGCCTCGAAATCCGGCTTGGTCTGCCGATAATAATGGGACAGTCCCCTCAGGAACCGGTCCCATGCGGTCAAGTCGGCGGACGACGAGCGGGCAGGGGCGGAAGCCTCCGCACGATAGATCTCGGGGGCCAGCGCGGCGGACAGATCCGTCGTGATCTCATCCTGCAGCGCGAACAAATCGCCCATGTTCCTGTCATATCGGCCGGTCCATAATTGCTCGCCCTTCTCCGGGGCGATCAGTTCGGCGGTGACGCGGATCTTGCTCCCCGATCGCCGCACCGAACCCTGGATCAGGTAGGTCGCGTCGGTTTCCCGCGCGATCAGGCGTGCGCTCAGGTTCTTGCCTTTGAACGCGAACGTCGAATTCCGGCTCAGCACCCGGTAAAACGATTGCAGGGACAGCGCATGGATCAGGTCTTCGGTGAGACCGTCGGAAAAATACTCATCGGCGCCGTCGCTGAGGTTGGCGAAGGGAAGCACGCCCACGATCGCGGTTCGATATTGCGACGGCAGGTCGGCCGCGCCCCGCGGCTGCCGGGCACGGGTATTTGACCCGTCGGGCTCCCAGGTCCAGACATCGACGGTCTCATCGATGTTCTTGAAACGGTGACTGCCGGCGTCGACCAGGGGTACGCTGAGGTGCTTGCTCGCCTCGGTGTAGGCCTTTGCCGACACCGCCACGCCGCCGGGGGCGGCGACTGCTTCGAGGCGGACGGCGATGTTGACGCCGTCGCCGAAGACTTCGTCCTCGTCGGCGATCACATCTCCCATGTGGACGCCCAGACGGAATTGCATGGCGCGATCCACGGGCAAGTTCTGGTTCCGCTCCGCCATCAGCCCCTGCATCGCGATCGCCGATTCGACCGCTCCGACGACGCTCGGAAACTCCAGCAGGAAACCGTCGCCGGTGTTCTTCACGAGCCGGCCGCCGTGATTGAGAATGATCGGGTAGATCGCGCTGCGATGCGCCTTGAAGGCGGCGTGCGTGCCTTCCTCGTCGGCGCTCATCATGCGCGAATAGCCGGCGACGTCAGCGCAGACTATGGCCGCAAGGCGCCTTTCCATCTCCCGTGCTCCTGGACTCGACGGATACTACTACGTCGTCGGCAGACCAAATCCAAGGTCTTGAACACGCTGTTTCCGGCGAAAATCGGAGCGGAGCGGGAGGTATGGGCGAAGACCGAAGAATTCTTCAGCGCGCGAGCGTATTGTAGATCGCGCTGCCGGCGAGATAGAGCCCGAGAAAGATCATCGCGATCAGGAACCAGCGGCGGAACGCCTCGGGCTGCATCCGCGAGCGCACCGTTTGCCCAATATACATGCCGGCGAAGGCCGCAGCCATGGCGACGGCGCCGGGCAGCGCGGTTGCCGCGCTCAACAGGCCGGCGCTGGTGAGATTGAAGGCAAGCGCCACCGTCGCCACCGTGAAGAAAACCCCGAGCGCCTGCACCAGTTCGTCCTTCTCCATGCCGATCGCCTGCATGAACGGCATCGAGGGGATCACTTGCACGCCGGTCGCGGCGGAAACCACGCCGGTCATGACGCCGACGATGCCGCCGATCCATTTTTCGTCTGACCGGGCGACCTTGAAACTGAATTTGCTCAAACCAATCATGGCATAGATCACAAGCAGCGCGCCGAGCACGATGGTGCCGTAGCGCGCATAGGGTCCGGTCAGCATGCCCGCGTTCAGCCAGATGCCGATGACGGTGCCCACCATCAGCGGCCACAGCCGCCGGACGATGTCGCGCAAATATGGTCCGACAAACGTCTGCCAGATGTTGGTGACGATGGCGGGCACGATCACGATGGCGAGCGCGTGCGACGGCGGCATGGTTACCGCGAGCAGGCCCATCGACACCGTCGGCAGGCCAAGCCCGATCACGCCCTTGACGAAACCCGCGAGCAGGAAGGCCGCGGCGATCAGAATCAGCAGAGGTTCGAACATGCTGAATACATTGACCGATCGGCATCGGCGGCACAATCTGCAGCTTCCGGAGCAAGCCTTCGGCTGTGACGAAGGCTAAGAGCTTGCGGGGGGTGCCATGCGTTTTGATCTGGTCGATCTCCAGTTGTTCGTCGCCATCGCCGAGACCCGCAGCATTACGGGCGGCGCGCAGCGCATCCATCTGGCGCTGGCCTCGGCCAGCGCGCGCATCAAGCGCCTGGAGGTGGCGCTCGGCGTTTCGCTGCTCAGGCGCGGCCGTCGCGGCGTCGAGCTGACCGCGGCCGGCGAGAGCCTGCTCGATCATGCCCGGGTAGTCCTGCACCATGTGGAGGCGATGCGCGGCGATCTCGCCGCCTTTTCGCGCGGCGTGAAGGCGACCGTCCGCTTCCTCGCCAATACGTCGGGGCTATCGGAATATCTGCCGAAGACGTTGGCCGCATTTCTCGCCGAGCAACCGCACATCTCGATCGACGTCGAGGAGCATGAGAGCGGCGAGATCGCCCGCGCCATCGCCACCGGCGCCGCCGACCTCGGCCTCGCGGCCGAGCATGCGCTGCCCGACAGCATCGAGCGGATTGCGTTTAGCGAGGATCGCCTGGTGCTGGTCGCCACGCGGCATGACGAACTGGCGAACCGGCGGCAGGTCGAATTTCGCGAGGTGGTGGAGCGGGATTTCGTCGGCTTGATCACCTCCAGCGCATTGCATGCCCATATCGCCGGGCACGCCGCCCGGCTCGGAACGCGCCTGCGCTTTCGCGCGCGGCTCAACAATTTCGATGCGATCGGCCAGATGGTGGCCGCGGGCATCGGCGTTGCCGTGATGCCGGAAGTCGCGGCAAGACGTTGCGCGCGGTCGATGAGGATCAATGTGATCCGGATCGGGGATTCCTGGGCCAACCGCCGGCTTATGATCTGCGCGCGCAGCTTCAAAACCTTGCCGCGGCCGGCGAAGCTTCTGGTGGAACATCTGCGCAAGGCGGCTCAGCATTAGGCGAGTGGAGCCGCGTCGTATTCCTATCCCTCCCCCTCGTGGGACCCACAAGGGGGAGGGATAAGGAAGAGCCGGACCGCGAGTCATGTTACCGGCGCTGATCACTTCTCCGTCGCGACCCCGGCGTCCTTGATCACCTTGGCCCATTTCGCGATTTCGGTTTCGATAAACCTGCGAAAATGCTCCGGGGTGTCGCCGATCAGTTCGGCGCCTTGGCTGGCGAGCTTTTCCTTCACGGCCGGGTCGCGCATCGCTTCGGTCGCGATGCTGTTCAGGGCGGCGACGATGGCCGGCGGCGTGCCCGCGGGCGCCACCATGCCGTACCAGTTCTCCACCCGCAGGTCCGGCATCCCGGCTTCCGCGGTCGTCGGCACCTCCATCGCGGTCGGCGCCCGCTGCGGCGAGCCGATCGCGATGCCGCGCAAGGCGCCGGCCCTGATCTGTGGCAGCAGCACCGGCAGGTCGAGGAATGCCATCTGCACCTGCTGGCCCAGCAGATCGTTCACCGCGGGAGCGGCCCCCCGATAGGGTACGTGCACAATGTCGATCCTGGCGGTGAGCTTGAGCAGTTCGCCCGCCAGATGCGGCAGGCTGCCGGGGCCGGAGGACGCAAAATTGAGTTTTCCCGGTTGCGCCCTGGCGAGCGCGATCAGGTCGCCGATATTCTTGGCGGGAACGTTGCTCGCGACCACCAGCATTTCCGGCACCGTGGCGACCAGGGTGACCGGCGCCAGATCTTTCAACGTGTCGTAGGCGACTTTTTCCATGCTCGGGCTGATGGCGAGCGCACCCGCGCTCGAGATCGCGATGGTGTAGCCGTCGGGCGCGGCCTTCGCCACCGCGTCGGTCCCGAGCACGCCGCCCTGGCCGCCGCGATTGTCGATCACGACCGGCTGCCTGGTCAGTTCCGACATGCGCTGACCGATCACGCGCGCGATGATGTCGTTGGGGCCGCCGGCCGGAAACGGCACGATCAGCCGGATCGGCTTGGAGGGAAAGTCCTGCGCCGCGGCCAATGTCGGCGTCAGCAGCACCGACAATCCCGCCAGCACCGCGCCAACCATTCGCATGACCGCTCCTAGCTGTTGAGCAGCTTGATCGCCGCTTCGTGCACGCGCGGATCGCCGGCCGCGATGATGCGGCCGCCGCTCTGAGCGGGCTTGCCTTCCCAGGTGGTGACGATGCCGCCGGCGCCGGTGATGATCGGGATCAACGCTGCGATATCGTAGGGTTTCAGTTCGGTCTCGATGACGAGATCGAGATGACCGGCGGCGAGCATGCAGTAGGAATAGCAGTCGCCGCCATAGCGGGTGAGCCGCACCGCGCCCTCGACGCGGCCGAAGGCGGCGCGGTCGGCGGTGTTCATCAGGAGCGGACTGGTGGTGTAGGAGGTTGCCTCGGCGAGCGAGGCGCAGCGCCGCACCGCGAGTTTCCGCGTCCCCGACGGTCCCTGGTAATGCGCCGAGCCCGAGTCGCCGGAAAAGCGCTCGCCGATGAAGGGCTGGTGCATCATCCCGAACACCGGCGTTCCCTTGTGCAACAGCGCGATCAGCGTGCCCCAGATCGGAAAGCCCCCGATGAAGGATTTGGTGCCGTCGATCGGATCCAGCACCCAGACATATTCGGCGTCTTCGCGCTCGCTGCCGAATTCCTCGCCGACGATGCCGTGCTGGGGGAAATTGGCCTTGATCAGCCGCCGCATCACCGCCTCCGCGGCGCGGTCGGCCTCGGTCACCGGATCGAAATCGTGGCTGTCGCTCTTGTTTTCGACGGAGAGCGACGTCCTGAAGAACGGCAGGATGGTTTCCCCGGAAGAGGTCGCAAGCCGGCCGATGAAGGCTGTAAAATCAATGACCGTCACGGCTGTTCCCTGAGGGGTGGCGCGGGGGTGGAGCATAGCCTCACTCTTGCCTAGCCCAATCCTTTCGATCGCGCACGGGGTGCGGAGCCCTATCCCCGGCTAACGTCGGCACTTTTCATCCGCCCCGAATCGGGCGGACAGAGGTGCATTTTCCGACGGCACCTTCGATCACGAATTAGAGAGATCAGGGTTAAGGCTTGCGGAACAAAGCTGTTTCTGCGGCGCTCACTTCACCAAATACCTGAAATTGTTGTATAAAATTGATTGTTGTGATCTTTTTATCGCGCTGCTCAGCCCTGTGGATTTTGCATGGGAAATGATTCAAAAACCCTTGCACTTTGTGCAGCGCGGTCGCATATTGTTGCGGTGCGGTAGCGCTCTGCGCTATCGCTGCCCTCCTTGGGCGTTTCCTCCCTAGACTTGGGCCGCTTGTTCATTCAAGCGGCCCTTTTTTCTTGTCCATCGTCATTCCGGGGCGCGCGAAGCGCGAGCCCGGAATCCATAACCACGATCGTGAGTCGATTCCGGGCCCGCACCTTTCGGCGCATCCCGGAATGATGAGAACAGAATCTTATTCCGCTGCCGCCGCCTGGAAAGGTCCGAGATCGCCGAGCGGAACCGCGGCCAGCGCGTCCGCCAGCACGGCGAAATCCGCCGCCACCCGCGCAAATCCCGCGCTGCGTTCGCGTCGGCGTTCGTCCATGTAGATCGCCCGGTTGAGTTCGAGCTGGATGGTATGCAATCCGGAGGCCGGGTTGCCGTAATGCTCGGTGATGAAGCCGCCGGCATAGGGCTTGTTGCGCCCGACCGAATAGCCCAGCGCCCGCATGGTTTCCTCGACCATGTCGGGAAGCAGCGGAGCGCAGCTGGTGCCGTAGCGATCGCCGATCACCACGTCCGGCCGCCGCGGCTCGTCGCGCGAGACGCCGACCGAGGGCATCGAATGGCAATCCACCACCACCACGGTGCCGAACGCCTGATGCGCCTTGTTGATCAGCCGTCGCAGCGCGCGGTGATAGGGTTTGTAGAGCGCCTCGATGCGCGCCAGCGCATCGTCGACCGCAAGCCGCTCGCGATAGATTTCCTGGCCGTCGCCGACCACGCGCGGGATGGTGCCGAGACCGCCCGCCACCCGCATCGATCTCGTATTGGCGAAACTCGGCAACCGGCCTGAGAACATCCGCGGATCGAGCTCGTAGGGCTCCCGGTTGACGTCGACATAGGAGCGCGGAAAATTGACGCGGACGACCGGAAAGCCGAGCTCGCTCAAGCCGCCGATCAACTCGTCCATGAACGAATCTTCGGAGCGGCGCAGCGCGGCCAGATCGATCCGCGAGGCATCGAGGAATTCGGCCGGATAGGCCGAGCCGGAATGGGGCGAGTTGAAGATGATCGGCGCCCGCCAATGGGCCGGCTCCACGATCTCGAACGGAGGCGACAGTTCGCCGTCATGCTGGGTCATCGTCGGGCGCCGTCCCTGGATTCCGCTGCTCTGGACCCTCGATTCCGCCAGAAAAACGGAGCTCTTATGAGCGCGTATTGTCCGTAATCACGACCATTCTGCCAAGCGAAAAACTCTTAATCCCGCTGGAACGTCTCTCAAGTGCCGGAAACGCCCACCTTCATTGCATTGAGTCGCGTTCCGGTCCAGAAATAACGCCGCTCATGGCCGCAGCACTCGGAACCCTTCACCCGAAATTTACCCTCTGTCGGGCTTAGTGAACGGACTGATCCTCCAAACGGGATTCGACATCGTCGCCATGCACAAAATCCTCCTCGCCGAAGACGACAACGACATGCGCCGTTTCCTGGTCAAGGCGCTGGAAAACGCCGGTTTTCAGGTTTCCCCGCACGACAACGGCATGTCGGCCTATCAGCGGCTGCGCGAGGAACCGTTCGAGATGCTGCTGACCGATATCGTGATGCCCGAGATGGACGGTATCGAGCTGGCGCGGCGGGCATCGGAACTCGACCCCGACATCAAGATCATGTTCATCACCGGCTTCGCCGCCGTGGCGCTGAACTCGGATTCGCAAGCGCCCAAGAACGCGAAAGTCCTGTCGAAGCCGGTCCATCTTCGCGAATTGGTCAGCGAAGTGAACAAGATGCTGGCGGCCTAATTCAGCCCCCAAAACCGCCCCGGCATCCTTGCCTGCCCGCTTTGGAGCCGATATACGGACCCCACCCGTCACGTCAGGTTAAGGGCGCGTAGCTCAGCGGGAGAGCACCTCGTTGACATCGAGGGGGTCACAGGTTCGATCCCTGTCGCGCCCACCACCCACACTCTGTAGTTGTATAGTCTCTCGGGCGCTCGCAATAGCGCCGCAATCTCAAAGACATGCCGGCCAAATTCTCTGGTTAGCGCAGTCTCTGCTCC
>NZ_JADGRI010000357.1 GCF_017881085.1 Bradyrhizobium sp. | reverse complement strand
GCGGTCGCGGCGCAGGGCGCGGAGCTTGCTTTCACCTATCAGGGCGAGGCGCTGGGCAAGCGCGTCAGGCCGCTGGCCGAGCAGCTCGGCGTTCCCCTGGTGCTGCCCTGCGATGTCGAGGACATCGCCAGCGTCGATGCGGTGTTCGCCGCCTTGCGGGAAAAGTGGGGGCATCTGGATTTCCTGGTCCACGCCATCGCGTTCTCCGACAAGAGCGAGCTGAAGGGCCGCTATGCCGACACCAGCCGCGAGAATTTTTCGCGCACCATGCTGATCTCGTGCTTTTCGTTCACCGAGCTTGCCAAGCGCGCCGCCGCGCTGATGCCGGCGACCGGCGGCACGATGATCACGCTGACCTTCGGCGGCTCGATGCGGGTGATGCCGAACTATAACGTGATGGGTGTCGCCAAGGCGGCGCTGGAAGCCTCGGTGCGTTATCTCGCCACCGACTTCGGCGCGAGCGGTATCCGCGTCAATGCGATTTCCGCCGGTCCGGTGCGGACGCTCGCGGGATCGGGAATCGGCGATGCGCGCGCGATGTTTGCGTTCCAGCAGAAGCACTCGCCGCTCGGCCGCGGCGTGACGCTGGATGAACTCGGCGGTTCGGCGCTGTATCTGTTGTCCGACCTGTCGGGCGGCGTGACCGGGGAAGTTCATTACGTCGATTCCGGCTACAACATCATCTCGATGCCGCGGCCGGAGGATCTGAAGAACAGCGCCGAGTAACCTATCCCGCCGCGAGGGCGCTCGCGCGCTGGAAGGCCGGGCGCGCCGCGCAGCGGTCGATGTAGCGGTCGAATGACGGCCGCGCCGGCACCATCTTGAACAGCCGCACGGCGAAATTGAGCCCCGATCCGATCGCGATATCGGCGGCCGAGAAGGCCTCGCCCAGGATCCACGGTCCTTTCTCGAGGGCTGCGTCGAGCACGTCGAACACGCGCTGCGCGTCGCCCCAGCCGGCGGCGACCGGATTCATCTCGACCTTGGTCGCGACCTGCACCATGGCGGGCTCGATGCAGCCCGGCGCGAAGAACAGCCAGTAGAGATATTTGGCGCGCAGGGGATCGCCGACCGGCGGCGCCAGCCTGGCTTCGGGATACCGCTCGGCGACATAGGCGCAGATCGCCGCGGCCTCCGCGAGCGTCGCCTCGCCGTCCCTGAGCGCCGGCACCTTGCCCATCGGATTGACGGCGAGATATTCGGGCGTCTTCTGGGCGCCTTTGGAAATGTCGGTCAGTACCCGCTCGTAAGGCTGCCCGGTTTCCTCCATCAGCCAGAGCGCCGAAAACGACCGCGAGCGCGGCGACCAGTAAAGCTTCATCATCGGACAGTCTCCTTGATCCACCGATAATATTTCATGACAAAGCCGGTCATCGGCTCGACCTGCTCCTTTTCAAATAAAAAACCCTCGCGCTCGTACCAGCGCCAGGCTTTTTCATTCTCGCGCACGCAGCGAAGCCAAATCTCATCTGGCAGCTCGCGCCGGGTGAAAGCGAGCAGTTGCCTGCCGATATTTTGACCCTGATATTCCGGCGCGACGAACAATTGGTCGAGATAGCGGTTGGGCAGATGCAGCGCCAGCATCGCGGCCACGGCGCCGTCATCGGCGGCGACGAACAGGCTCCAGCCCTTCTCGACCTCCTGCGGAATGCGCGCGCGCAGCTTCGCCAGCAGGAAATTGCCGGCGTCCTCGAGCCCGGTGGAAGCCCAGCTGTTCATCCAGACGCGGGCGATCTCGTCATATTCCTCCCGCCGGGCCGGGCGGATCGTCGTCGGCGCCATCGAATAGGCTCCTTCGGCAGCAAGCTGCCCGGTGTTGAACCAAGAAAAAACCCCCGCGATATTATCGCGGGGGTGTCTTCAACTTCAATCGAAAGCGGAAAATCTGTTCCGCCGCCGGGCGGATCAGGCGAGGTCGAAGCGATCGGCGTTCATCACCTTGGTCCACGCCTTGACGAAGTCTTTCGCAAACTTCTCCTTGGCGTCCGCGCTTCCATAGACTTCCGCGATGGCGCGGAGCTGGGAATGCGACCCGAAGATCAGGTCGACGCGGGTACCGGTCCACTTCACCGCTTTCGTCTTGCGGTCGTGGCCCTCGTACTCGCCATCGGAGCCGGCCGGTTGCCACACCGTGCTCATGTCGAGCAGATTGACGAAGAAGTCGTTCGTCAGCGTTTCCGGCTTCTTGGTGAAGACGCCGTGCTTGGAGTTGCCGGCATTGGCGCCGAGCACGCGCAGGCCGCCGACGAGTACCGTCATCTCGGGTGCTGTCAGCGTCATCAGTTGCGCCCGATCCACCAAGGCCTCCTCCGGCATCATGAACTGCTTCTTGCCGCTGATATAGTTGCGGAAGCCGTCGGCGCGGGGTTCGAGCGGTGCGAAGGAGGCGGCGTCGGTCTGCTCCTGCGACGCGTCCATGCGGCCGGGCGTGAACGGGACCGTCACGGTCAGGCCGGCATCCTTCGCCGCCTTCTCGATGGCGGCGCTGCCGCCGAGAACGATCAGGTCGGCGAGCGACACCTTCTTGCCGAACTCCTTCCGGATCGCTTCGAGCTTCGAGAGCACCTTCGCCAACTCAGGCGGATTGTTAACGTCCCAGTCCTTCTGCGGCGCGAGGCGAATGCGCGCGCCGTTCGCGCCACCACGCTTGTCGGAACCGCGGAACGTCGACGCCGACGCCCAGGCGGTCGAGACCAGCTGCGCAACGGAGAGGCCGGAGGCGAGGATCTTTGCCTTCAGCGCCGTAATGTCCTGCTCCCCGATCAACGGATGATCCACCGGGGGAATCGGGTCCTGCCAGATCAGCGTTTCCTTCGGCACCAGCTTGCCGCGATAACGCCTGGTTGGTCCCATATCGCGGTGGGTGAGCTTGAACCAGGCGCGGGCAAAGGCGTCCGCGAACTGGTCGGGATGCTCGTAGAAGCGCCGCGAGATCTTCTCGTAGGCCGGGTCGAAGCGCAGCGCGAGGTCCGAGGTCAGCATGGTCGGAACATGCTTCTTCGACTTGTCATACGCATCGGGAATCGTGGCCTCGGCGCCCTTCGCTTTCCACTGCTTGGCGCCGGCCGGGCTCTTGGTCAGCTCCCATTCGAACTTGAACAGATTGTCGAAGAAGTGGTTGCTCCATTGCGTCGGGGTCTGCGACCAGGTCACTTCCGGGCCACCAGTGATGGCGTCGGCGCCGAAACCGGTGCCATGCTTGCTCTTCCAGCCGAGGCCCTGGTCCTCGATGGCGCCGGCTTCCGGATCGGGACCCATCAGCGATGGATCGCCTGCACCGTGGGTCTTGCCGAACGTGTGACCGCCGGCGATCAGCGCCACGGTCTCTTCGTCGTTCATCGCCATGCGAAAGAAGGTTTCCCGGATGTCCTTTGCCGAAGCGATCGGATCGGGATTGCCGTTCGGGCCTTCCGGATTGACGTAGATCAGGCCCATCTGCACGGCGCCCAGCGGCTCCGCGAGCTGGCGTTCGCCGCTATACCGTTCGTCGGCCAGCCAGGTGCCCTCGGGACCCCAGTAGAGCTCTTCCGGCTCCCACACATCGGCGCGACCGCCGGCGAATCCGAAGGTCTTGAAGCCCATCGATTCGAGGGCGACGTTACCGGAGAGAACAAACAGATCAGCCCAGGAAAGTTTACGGCCATACTTCTGCTTGATCGGCCACAGCAGGCGCCGCGCCTTGTCGAGGTTCGTGTTGTCCGGCCAGCTATTGAGCGGCGCGAAGCGCTGTTGACCGGCGCCGGCGCCGCCACGGCCGTCGGTGATGCGGTAGGTGCCTGCGCTATGCCACGCCAGACGAATGAACAGTCCGCCATAGTGACCGAAGTCGGCCGGCCACCACTCCTGCGAGTCCGTCATCAGGGCACGCAGGTCCTTGATCACGGCATCAAGGTCGAGGCTCTCGAACTCCTTGGCATAGTCGAAGGCTTCGCCCATCGGATCGGCGGCGGGCGCGTTGGTATGGAGCACGCCGATATCGAGGTGCTCTGGCCACCAGTCGCGGTTCCTGTGTCCGCGGGTGCCGCCGGTGAACGGGCACTTGCCGGCGCTATCGTCAGTCTTTGCGTCCATGTTTTTCTCCTATCGCGTTTCGAATTTCAGCGCGAAGCCGCGCAGGTCGCGCTCCGCATCGGCTGCACCGGGTTTGCCTGCCACCGCGGAAAATCCTGCCCGGGCGCCGGTCGTTAATTGGAGGCGGTCAGCCATGGCTTTTCCGTTCGTCAGGTGGGGCAGGGCGCATTTGAGCAAAGGGGAGACCGCAGACGCATTGACCCGGAACAACCGCGTCAGCCCGGATCCGCAGGGTGGGTGCCTCTCGCCAAATTCGCTGTACCGCTACCTTGGAAGATATCCAACATCAGGTCCAGTCGAATTGTCTTGAGCTCTCGATCAGTTTATCTGATGGGAATGATCACGCTTCGACAGCTTCGCTATCTCTCCGCGCTGGCCAAATACGGCCATTTCGGCCGCGCCGCCGAGGCCTGCGCCGTGACCCAGCCCGCTCTGTCCATGCAGATTCGCGACCTCGAGCGCACGCTCGGCGTCGCCGTGGTGGAGCGGCGTCCGGGCGATGTCATGTTGACCGATGTCGGGCGCGAGATCGCCCGCCGTGGCGAAGAGGTGCTGACGGCCTCGCGCGATCTGGTCGACTTCGCCCGCCATCGCAGCGGCTTGCTGACGGGACGGCTGACGCTCGGCGTGATTCCCTCGCTGGCGCCCTATCTGCTGCCGCGGATTCTCCCCCTGCTGCAGTCCCGGTTCCCGGAATTGCGGCTGGAACTGCGGGAAACCCAGACCCGGCAATTGGTCGAGGACATCAAGGGCGGCGCGCTCGACGCGGCGATGCTGGCGTTGCCGGTAGCCGAGCCGGATATCGAAACGATCGCCCTGTTCGAGGATCTGTTCCTGCTGGCGGTGCCCGCCAGCGACCCGCGAAAGGAGAGCGCGCGGGTGGCCGCGGCAGACATCGATCAAAGCCGGCTGATCCTGCTCGAGGACGGCCACTGCCTGCGCGACCAGGCGCTGGCGTTCTGCGCGACGGCGGTGCGGGGCCGCACCGCTGCCGGCGGCGGCACCGTGTTCGGCGCCAGCAGCCTGAACACGGTGATGCAGATGGTCGCGGGCGGCTATGGCGTCACGCTGATTCCGCAGATCGC
>NZ_JADGRI010000356.1 GCF_017881085.1 Bradyrhizobium sp. | reverse complement strand
CCTTTGGCGGTTTGGAACAGGCCAGGGCGATCAATTTGGCCTCGGCAGCCCCGTCGAAAATGCGCGGTCTGGCTGAGCGCGGCGAATGTTTGCGGTGTAAAACAGCGTGCAAACCTTTCCAGATTCCAGGGGTAAACAGCGCCCAAAAGTTTCCACCCTGGTCCATGCGATGATCCGGCTTTTCCGCTGGAGAATCTGGGGTGTTGCTCATGGATATGATCGCCGAAATCCGCCGCCGTCATTTGGTCAGCAAGGAGAGCATCAGTTCGATCGCGCGTGACCTGCGGTTATCCCGCCCCACGGTCCGCAAACATTGCCGGACCCAGCGTGAACCGGTCTATCGCCGGGAAAAACAGCCCACACCCAGGCTCGGCGCATTCCAGGAGACGCTTGAGAACTGGCTCCGGACCGAACGCCTGCTCCCGAAGGCTCAGCGCCGCACCGCACGCCGATTGTTCGAGGGGTTGCAGGTCGAGGGATATCGGGGCGCCTACGACAGCGTTCAGCGCTTCGTCCGGCGCTGGAAGGCCGCCAAATCCGGCCCATCGCTGGCGCATGCCTTCGTTCCCCTGGCCTTCGCGCCAGGAGAGGTCTGTCAGTTCGATTGGAGCCATGAGCATGTCGAGATCAACGGCGTCATGCAGACGATCAAGGTTGCGCATTTCCGGCTGACGTTCAGCCGGCAGATGTTCGTCGTGGCCTACCCCAGAGAAACCCAGGAGATGGTGTTCGACGCGCACAACCGCGCGTTTGAGTTCTTCGGCGGTGTGCCCGAACGCATGGTCTACGATAATCTGAAGGCCGTGGTTGAGACGATCTTCACCGGCAAGGAACGGTTGTTCAATCGCCGCTTCATGGTCCTGGCCAATCATTATCTGTTCGAACCCGTCGCCTGCACCCCTGCCTCGGGTTGGGAAAAGGGACAGGTCGAAAACCAGGTTGGCAATATTCGCGAATGGCTGTTCACGCCGCTGGCGCGGTTCGTCAGCTTCGAGGCGTTGAACGAGTGGCTGGCGATACGCTGCCGGGAACTGGCGGCACGGAGGCATCCGGTGACCCCGGAACGGTCCATCGCGGACTGCTTTACCCAAGAGCAACTTTCCTTGCGGACCATCCGCGCGGCCTTCGATGGATATGTGGAGCACATGGTCCGGGTGTCCAGCACCTGCCTCGTGATGTTGGACCGCAATCGCTACAGCGTTCCGGCTGAATATGCCGGACGCGCGGTCTCACTGCGAAGCACCGCGACCGGTGTGCGCATCGTCGCCGATGGCGCGGTGATCGCCGAGCATGTGCGCCGGTTTGGGCGGGATATTCTGGTCTTCGACCCATGGCATTATTTGCCGCTGCTGGAACGAAAACCCGGTGCGTTGCGCAATGGCGCGCCGTTCCGGGAATGGGATCTGCCGATCGCCATTCAGCTGGTGCGTGATCGCATTCTCAAACAGCCGAGGGGTGACCGGGGCTTCGTCGAGCTGTTGATCATGGCGCGTGAGGAGGGTCTGGAAGCGCTGCAGGTCGCCTGTGAACTGGTGCTGGAGGGCAATGTCGTCACCGCCGCCGTGGTCATGAACGAGATGCGGCGGCTGACCTCACCCGCGCCGCCGGTGGTGTTGAACATCCCCGACATGCTGAAGCTTCAGCGCGAACCGCTGGCCGATTGCGGCCGTTACGACCATTTGCGCGAGGTGAGCCATGTCCTCCATTGAACGTTCTGGCATCGATCGGCAGGCTCAACTCAGTGCACTGCACCTGTATGGAATGGCGGCTGCCTGGAATGAGCTGCTGGCCGAGGGACCGCGGCGGCCCGTGCAGCCCGAGATCTGGCTTGATCGGCTGATCGAGGCCGAACTCGCCGATCGTCAGGTGCGCAGTCTGCGTTACCAGTTGAAGGCCGCCCGCTTCCCGGTGCATCGGGACCTGACGGGGATCGATTGGGCGGAAACGCCGGTGCCACACGCGCAAATCGAACAACTGGCGAGCGCGGCCTTCATGGAAACGGCGCATAACCTGATCCTGGTGGGTGGAACCGGGACGGGAAAAACGCATCTGGCGACAGCACTGGGCGTGGCCGCCATCCATCGCGGCAAGCGTGTCCGATTTTACAACGCGGTCGATCTGGTGAATCAGCTGGAGAAGGAAAAGCAGCAAGGAAAAGCCGGAAACCTGGCCCGGCAGCTGGTCCAGACCGATGCCGTGATCCTGGATGAACTCGGGTATCTGCCGTTCCCGGCCTCAGGCGGCGCGCTGCTGTTCCATCTGATCAGCCAGCTCTACGAGAAAACCTCGCTGGTCGTCACCACCAACCTGTCCTTCGCCGAATGGGTGGGAGTGTTTGGCGATGCCAAGATGACCACGGCCTTGCTCGATCGCATCACCCATCACTGCGACATCCTGGAAACCGGGAATTATAAACAGCGGCCGCAAATTGTACCACTGAACCGGTGGTGATGCTGCCCTTACGGGCGGCGCCAAAGTGTACCGGTCCTGATAGGTCTTTCCGATGTCCAAGCCGGGCATGGAGGGGCTGGAAGGATGTTCACAGTGGAACTCTATGCCAGGATCCGGCGTGCGGTGATGGTGGACGGGGTGAGCCGACGTGAGGCGGCGGTTCGGTTTGGCGTTCACCGGAACACGATCACGAAGATGCTTCAATATTCAGTTCCGCCCGGCTACCGGCGGCGCGATCGTCCGGCCTCGAAGAAGCTCGGCCCGCAGATGGCGTGGATCGACGCCATCCTCGAAGTGGATCGTGGCGTGCACAGAAAGCAGCGCCACACCGCGCAACGGATTTTCGAACGTCTCCGGGATGAACGGGGATTTTCCGGCGGCTACACGATCGTGCGCGAGTATGTGGCGGAGGCAACGTCGCGATGCCGTGAGATGTTCGTGCCGCTGAGCCATCGTCCTGGTCACGCCCAGGCGGATTTTGGAGAGGCGGATGGCTTCATCGCGGGCAAGAAGGTCCGGTTCCATTATTTTTGCATGGACCTGCCGCATTCGGACGGCTGCTTTGTCAAGGCGTATCCGGCTGAGACGGCGGAAGCTTTCTGCGACGGTCACGTCGCGGCGTTCGCCTTTTTTGGCGGCGTGCCGCAGTCGATCTTATATGACAACACCCGTCTGGCGGTAGCCCGGATCGTGAAGGGCGGAGAGCGCCTGCGCTCGCACATGTTCTCAGAGCTGCAGAGCCATTATCTGTTCAACGACCGGTTTGGCCGCCCTGGCAAAGGCAACGACAAAGGCAAGGTGGAGGGGCTGGTGGGCTACGTCCGGCGCAATTTCATGACGCCTCTGCCCGTCGAGGACAGCTTCGACGCCCTGAACGCCCGGTTCGCGCGTGCCTGCACCCGGCGAGGCCAGGCGATCCTGCGTGGACATACCAGCACGATCACCGAACGCATGCGGGCGGACCTGGCCGCGTTCATGCCGTTGCCGCCGGCGCCCTACGATGCCTGTCACAAGGTGGCCACCCGCGTCTCCTCGCTGTCGCTCGTGCGTTACAGGAACAACGATTACTCGGTACCGACACGCTACGGTCATCAGGAGGTTCTGGCGAAGGGCTATGTTGGCCGTGTCGAGATCGCCTGCCGCGGCGAGACGGTCGCTAGCCATATTCGTAGTTATGAGACGGCCGACTTTATCTACAATCCGCTGCATTATCTGTCGCTGCTGGAACACAAGAGTAAGGCGCTCGATCAGGCGGCGCCCCTGGACGGTTGGGTACTCGCCGAATGTATCCATCGGCTGCGACGGCTGATGGAAACCCGGATGGGGAACGCTGGACGGCGCGAGTTCATTCAGGTCCTGCGCCTGATGGAGGATTTCCGTCAGCACGAGGTCGAACAGGCCGTCACTGAGGCCTTGCGGCTCGGTGCCATCAGCTTCGACGCGGTGAAGATGCTGTTGCTGGCCAAACTGGAGAACCGGCCGGCCCGGCTCGATCTGACATTCTATCCTTACCTGCCGGCCGCGACGGTCGGAACAACGGATCCGCGGGCTTATCTCGGGCTCGTCGCCAGTTCACGCTCCGTGTCGGTGACAGCGGGAGTCCCGGCATGACAATGTCCCCTGACACCCCGACACTGACCGCTGTCCCGCCCCAGGTGCTGCTCGGCAATCATCTCAAGGCGCTGAAGCTTCCCACGTTCGCGCGCGAGTATGAGAAGGTGGCGATGGAAGCGGCCCAGGATCGCGCCGACTACCCGCGCTATCTGCTGCGGCTGTGCGAGTTGGAGCGCATCGACCGCGAGCGGCGTAACATCGAGCGCCGCATTCGAGCGGCGCGGTTTCCACAGACCAAGAGCCTCGATACATTCGACTTCGCCGCCCAGCCGTCACTCAATAAGGCGCTGGTTCTCGAATTGGCGCGTTGCGAATGGATCGAGAAGCGGCAGAACTGCATCGCGCTCGGACCATCCGGCACCGGCAAAACCCACATCGCGCTCGCATTGGGGCTGGCGGCCTGCCAGAAAAACCAAAGCGTCGCCTTCACCACGGCCGCCGCTCTCGTGCACGAACTCATGGAAGCGCGCGACGAACGCCGACTGCGGGTGCTGCAGAAACACCTCAACACGGTCAAGCTGCTGATCGTCGATGAACTGGGCTACGTGCCATTCACCGCCGTCGGTTCGGAACTGCTCTTCGAGGTGTTCAGCCAACGGTATGAACGTGGCACCACGCTCGTCACCAGCAACCTGCCTTTCGATGAGTGGACCTCGGTCTTCGGCTCGGAACGATTGACCGGTGCGCTCCTCGATCGTCTCACGCATCATGTCCACATCCTGGAAATGAACGGTGAAAGTTTCCGGCTCGCGACCAGCAAAAGAACTCAGCGCCGCGCGAGTCCGGGGCTGAACACCATCACGAAAAAAACCACGGAAGGAGCCAACACCACAGAAATCTGATGCGACGCCGCGTGCTGTGAGCCGCGCTCCGCAATGCTCCGCGCTGCTCACAGAACGCGGCACGACAATCAACCAGGGCTTCGCAGCCCTTTTCTCTTAACCAGACTGGTACACTTTTACACCGCTAGCTGGCACAATTTGTCTCCGCCGTTGACAAAAGCGGCTGTTCCTGTGTTTCCGGTTCCGGCAAGACCATAGCCGGCAATTGTTCCGACATTGCCGCCGGGGGCTCGGGATACAACCATGGGCGTGATA